>JACRDU010000146.1 GCA_016218495.1 Elusimicrobiota bacterium | reverse complement strand
CCTCCGGTCGCCGGGCGCCGTTTGAGGGCGCCCTCGGGGCTCCGCCGGGCCGTATGCGTAGGCCCGGCTGGGCACGCGCCCTGCGGCCCGCCCGCAGCGCTCCGCGGCCGTGCCGATGACTGGCCCCGTGGCCGGTTTCCGACTTCGCAGGTCAGGACAGAATGCTCACCCGAATCACCTTGGGTACGCGGATGCCCTCAGGGCCACGGATGCCGGGGGTAGCGGCGCTTGAGCTCCTTCTTCACCTCGGGGTAGGTGTTCTTCCAGAAGGAGGAGAGGTCGTGGGTCTTCTGCACGGTGCGGTAGTTGGGCGCCAGGATGTCGAAGAGGACGCTCAGCCGGCCGTCGCACAGGGCCAGGGTGCCGGTCATCTTGAGGAAGTCGCCCAGCCGCGCGGACAGCTCGGGCGGGCGGCCTTCGAAGTAGGTGATGCGGCCGTTCTTCCCGGAAGGCAGGCGCTTGCCCGTCGGCAGCATCTTGTCGAGGAAGGAGGCCAGGGGCTTGCCGATGTAGGCCAGGATGTGCGGAGCCAGCGCCACGCGCTCGATCTCGAAGAGGGTGTTGCGGCCCGCGCAGACCTCGCCGTAGACCAGGCGCCAGTCGTCGGCGTCCATCTCCGGGAAGCCCAGGTCCGGGTAGAGCCCGCGCGCCACCCGGATGCGCGTGACGAGCTGCAGGACGGCCTCGTCCAGGCCCGGATGGCGCAGCTCCCCGGCGGCGAACTTCTCCGCCCACATCTCGGCGGTCGCCTTGCGGTCCTCCTTCTTGCGCGCCGCCTCGCGCCGCTCCAGCACCAGGCCGCCCAACAGCAGGCGCTCCTCCTTGACGACGCGCTGCTTCTTGTCGTCGAACTCGGAGACCTCGGTCCAGACGCACTCCCCGGAGAAGGCGTCGCGCACGGTCTGCACCGAAAGGGGCAGGTACAGGGTCACGCCCACCTGCCGGGCCTGGCCGCCGCCCCCGCGCTCGCGGATGTCGAGGGCCAGGATGAGCTGGGGGGCGCCGCGCTCCACGGGGAGCATGACGCCGCTCCCGTCGGCCAGCCGGTAGACGCGCCCGTCGCCCTCCCGAGCGGCCAGGCGGTCGGAGAAGGCCTTCAGCCAGACGCGGGCCAGGGCGTCCGGCGCGGCGTCAGCCACGGCGCCCAGGTCCCTGCCGCCCAGGCGCTTGAGCTGCTTGAAGGCCTCGACGGCCTCCCAGGAGAGGTCTTCGCGCGAACCTCCCTCCAGGTCTTCGGCCAGCTCGGACAGGTCGGAGGCCTTGTCGGGCCGGCGCTCGGCGGCCGTTTCGAACACGGCGGCCATCGCGCAGGCGCGCTCGAACTCGGGCCAGCCCAGCGTGCGCGCGCCTTCGAGGACGGCCGCCAGGCGCGGCGGAAGCGGGTAGCCCAGCAGGGACCTCCCCTCCGCGGTGATCCTGCCCTGCGCGTCGACGGCCGATAGCCCGAGCAGGCAGGCCGTCGCGGCTTTGCGCGCGGCCTCCGGGAGGGGGGTCAGCCATTCCACCGGGTCGGGCAAGGACGAGGCCTGCAGGAGCAAGGGGCTCAGCTCCAGCCGGCTCACCTCGGGGGCGAGGCCCTCCGCCATCGCCATCTCCTCGGTCCGGCCCCAGAGCCGGACGCAGCGGCCGGGGGCGGTTCGACCGGCGCGCCCGGCCCGCTGCGCGGCGTTGGCGCGGCTGATGTGGGCGACGGTGAGGGTGTTGACGCCGCGGGCCGGGCTGTAGGCGGCGAGCCGGTGCAGGCCGCTGTCGACCACCATCGTGACGCCGGGGATGGTGAGGCCGGTCTCGGCCACGTTCGTGGCCACGATGACCCGCGGGGCGTTCCCTTCCGGGGCCAGCACGCGCTGCTGCTCGGCCGGCTCCATCGAGCCGTGCAGCGGCTGCAGGGCCAGGCCCTGTTCGCGGCAGAAGGGTCCCAGGCGCTCGAGGGTGCGGCGGATTTCGCGCAGGCCGGGCATGAAGACGAGGACGGAGCCGTCCAGGCCCTCGGCGGCCAGGGCCCGCAGGGCCTTCAGCGCGCCGTCGGGGGGCGTGTCCCGGGCGTCCAGCGGCTGGTGGCGGATGTCGACCGGGTAGAGCCGGCCCGGCACATCGACGCGCGCGGCGTCCCTTAAATAGGAGGACAGGGCGCCCGCATCCAGGGTGGCGGACATGACGACCACCTTGAGGTCGGGCCGCCGGGCCTTCCGGAGGGTGCGCAGCCAGGCCAGCGCCAGGTCGGCCTCCAGGGTCCGCTCGTGGAACTCGTCGAGCAGGACGGCTGCGACGCCCTTGAGCCCGGGGTCCTTGAGCAACTGCTGGACGAAGACGCCGTAGGTCTGGAACACCGCCTTCGTGTCGGGGCCGGCCCGGTTGTCGAAGCGGACCTGGTAGCCGACCTCGCGGCCCAGCGTCGCGCCGGTCTCCGCCGCGACGCGCGCGGCCAGGCTGCGCGCGGCCAGGCGGCGGGGCTCGAGGATGAGGAGCTTCCCGGGGACGCTCCGGAGCAGGAACTGCGGCGTCTGGGTGGATTTCCCGCTGCCGGTGGGGGCGCTCAGGATGAGGGCGCCGGAGCCCGCCAGGGCCGCGACGATGCGGTCTTTGGAGGTGGTGATGGGGAGGGGTTGGCTCATCGCGTCCGGATGGGATTGTAGCTCAAGCCGGCGGAAATTTTTGTAAGGTTGAGAACACCATGACCGTCACCGCCCCTCCCCGTCGCACCCCGCTCTACCAGATCCAGAAGGAATCAGGAGCCCGGTTCGTCGACTTCCACGGCTGGGAGCTCCCCGTGCAGTTCTCCAGCATCCTCAAGGAGCACCAGGCCGTGCGCACCGCGGCCGGCCTCTTCGACGTCAGCCACATGGGCCAGGTCTGGGTCACCGGCAAGGACGCCCTGGCGCTGGTCCAGAAGACCAACGCCAACGACGCCGCCCGCCTGAAGCCCGGCCAGGCCATGTACTCGCACATGCTCAACGAGAAGGGCGGCATCGTCGACGACGTCATCGTCACCTGCTTCGGCCCGGAGCGCTGGTTCATCGTCGTCAACGCCGCCACGCGCGAGAAGGACGCCGCCTGGCTCGCCAAGCACGCCGCGGGGCTGTCGGTCGAGGTCAAGGACGTCTCCGACCTGATGGGGATGGTCGCCCTCCAGGGTCCCAACGCGAAGGAGATCATCGGCTCCGTCTGCCCGGAGGCCGTCGCTCTGGCCAAGTTCGCAGGGCTGGAGGCGCGGCTTTGGGGGGAGGACTGCGTGCTCACTCGCACCGGCTACACCGGCGAGGACGGCTTCGAGGTCATCGCCCCCAACGCCGTCATCACGCGCGTCTGGCAGACCTTGGTGGCCCGTGGGACCTCGTCGTTCGGCCTCTTGCCCTGCGGCCTGGGCTCGCGCGACACCCTGCGCCTGGAGGCGGGCCTTCTGCTCTACGGCAACGACATCGACGACGAGCACACCACGCTCGAGGCCGGCTACGGCTGGGTCGCAAAGCTGGCGAAGCCCGCCTTCATCGGAAAGGCCGTGCTCGAGGGGCAGAAGAAGGCCGGCGTGCCGCGCCGGCTGACGGGCCTCAAGCTCTCCGAGCGCGGAGTGCCCCGCCCGGGCTGCAGGGTTTTCGCGGCGGGGAAGGAGGCCGGGACCCTGTGCTCGGCCACCTATTCCCCGACCCTCGAGGCGGGCATCGGCGTCTATTACGCCGCGTCGCCCGCGCCCCAGCCCGGCTTTGCGCTGGAGGTCGAGATCCACGGCAAGAGGGTCCCGGCCGTCACCGTCCCATTGCCGTTCTACAAGAGGAGCTGACATGCCCGACCCCAAGGACTGCCGTTTCGCCAAGACCCACGAGTGGGTGTTCCTCAAGGACGGAGTCGCCGTGGTGGGCGTCTCCGACCATGCCCAGCACGAGATCAGCGACGTCGTCTTCGTCGACGTCCCCAAGGCCGGGCGCAAGGCCGCCCAGGGCGAGGCCGTCGCCGTCGTCGAGTCGGTCAAGGCCGCCTTCGACATCTACGCCCCCGTCGCCGGCGAGGTCTCGGAGGCCAATCCCGCCCTCGCCGCGGACCCGGCCATCGTCAACCAGTCTCCGATGGATAAGGGCTGGTTCTTCAAGCTCAAGGACGTGGACGCGGCCCAGGTCGCGGGCCTGATGTCCTTCGCCGAGTACGAAGAGTTCCTCAAGACCGCCCACTAAGGCGTCATGGCGGCGGAGATGAAGCTCCTCAGCGCCTCTCCGTCGGTCAAGAACTGGCCTCTGTCCCTGCTCCTGAGCGCCTTGCTGGTGCTCACGGCGGCCGCTGGCCTGGCCCTGCAGGTCTTCGGCACGAACGCGGCGGCCCTCGTCGCCGCGGCCGGGGTCGCCCTGACGGTGATCCCGGCGATGCGCGCCGCCAACACCGAGTACAGCGTCACCAGCGCCCGCATCACCGCGCGCTCCGGCGTCCTGTCCAAGACGGAGGTCTCCATCCTGCTGTCCGAGGTGCTGGAACTGCGCCTGCGGCGCTCGCCGCTGCAGCGGGCGATGGGGCTGGGCGACCTGGAGGTGGCGGGCGAGACCCGCAGCATCCTGCTGGTGGGGCTAGAGGACCCCGAGCAGGCCAGGGACCGCATCCATTCCCTGGCCGGCAAATGAGGCGCGGGCTGCTCGTCGAGCATGGGCCGCTCGACGCCGCGGGCCATATGGCCCTCGACGAAGCGCTGCTCGATTCGTCGCCGGAGGGGGTGCCCGTCCTGCGCTTCTACGACTGGGCGGGGGCCGGGGCCTCCGACGCGCTGCGCGGGGTCACCTTCGGGGTCTCGCAGGGCATCGAGGGCGTCGAAGCGGCCGTGCGCGCCCGCTTCGGCGGCGTCGCCGCGGCCCCCGTGCGCCGCGCCACCGGGGGCGGCATCGTCTTCCACGACGGGGACATGACGTTCTCCTTCGTGTTCCCGTGGCCGACCCTGTCGGACCCTTCCTTGGTTTACAAGGACATCCACCTCGCCGCGCATCTGGGCTTCAAGGCCCTCGGCGTGGAGACGGGGCTCTGGTCCCGGCCGCGGCCGGCGGGGCTGCAGGCCGAGTGCTTCACGGGACCCGAGCCGAAGGACCTCGTCTCGCCCGCAGGGGCCAAGGTCCTCGGCGGGGCGCTGCGGCGCCGGCGGGGCCGCGGCCTCTACCAGGGCAGCCTGCGTCCCGAGGCCCTCGGCGTCGACGCGCGCAAGGCCCGCCGCGCCGTCGCGGAAGGGATGGCGTTGTCGTGGAAGGCGCTCTTCGAGCCGCTCGCGCCGGGCCCCGAGGCGTTGGAGCGCGCCGAGGTCCTGCGCCGGGAACGATATGAGACGGACCGCTGGAACAGGAGGCGTTAATGAAAGCGTTCGTGCTGTGCAAGCTGATCGCCGGGCTCGAGCAGAAGGCCGTCAACCAGATTCGGACCATCAAGGGCGTGACCGACGTGTTCCTGACCTTCGGGTCCTGGGACGCGGTGCTGACGGCCGAGGCCGACACCATCGATAAGCTCTCCGGCCTGATCGTCCGCGAAATCCGGGGCATCCACGGCGTCCAGACCACCGAGACCCTGGTCACGACCAACCTGTAGGGTTCATTGAAGGCGGGGGCCGTATTTTGGTACCGTTGCCTGCGTCTATGAGCGACGACAGCCAATCGCTTCCGCCCGAGCTCGCCGACCCCAAGGAAAAGCTCGTCCTCATCGTCGACGACGACGAGAGCATCCTGGACCTCCTCGAGCACGTGGTCAAGAAGGAGGGCTTCCGCGTGGAGCGCGCCTCCGACGGGCAGGAGGCGGTCCGCAAGGTCGAGGCGAGCACGCCCGACGCCGTCGTCCTCGACTTCATGCTCCCCGGCATGGGCGGCTTCGAGGTCCTCAAAGAGCTGCAGATGGGCGACGCGCGCAACACGCCCATCGTCGTCATCACCGGGCGCAGGATCGACCGGGCCACCATCGACATGGTCCGCCAGGAGCCCAACGTCCGGGAGTACATGGAGAAGCCGATCAAGCCCGTCGTGCTCTCGGCCATCCTCCATCGCATCCTCAAGACCCGGCCCCCGGACGTCTCCCGCAAGACCGACCGCGGGCCCCTCTCCAGCGGCTGGTAGCCTTGTCCGACAGGGCTCGGCGCCTCGTCTGGGTCCTCTCCGCGGCGGCGGCCCTCGTCTGCGCGGTCTATGCGGACCTCTGGCTGCGGGCGCGCACGGCCTGCCTCACCGGGGACCGCTACATGGCGTGGAACTCCGACTCGGCCGCGAAGAAGGCCTGGTTCGACGCGCGGCTGTCCGCCGAGAAGTCCGCCCTCGACGAGGACCTGGCGGCCGGGCGCATGGACAAGGCCGAGCACGCCGAGCGCGCGGCGCTGGCCGAATTCCGCCGCGACGAGGCGGTTGCCGAGAGCTCCCTCAAGTACGCGTACCACTGGTACAAGACGGCCGTCGAGCTGTTCAGCCCGCCCGAGACGAAGTACGTCCGCCTTTCCCGCCAGCGCATGGCGGAGGCCAAGCGCCTCTGGAAGCTCGAGCTCGACGCGGCGAAGATCCCCTACGAAGACTACATGCTCCAGTGAGCCGGCGGCGGCGTAAGGCCGCCCGTTCGCTGTCCTGGCGGGGTGCCCGCCGGACGGGCGGACCGCTGCGCGCGGCCTTGTCCCCTGCTGCTGCGGCGGCGTTGGCCCCGACGGCGCTGGCGGCGCTGTGGGCCGCGGCTTCGGCGGTGGGAGGGCTGGGGGCGCGGGGCGAGGCCGCCTGGTTCGCGGGCGGGGCCGCCGCCGTGGCCCTGCTCGACCTGGCGGGGCTGCGCCTGCGTCCGCTCTATGTGTTCGCCCACGAGCTCACCCACGCCATCGCGGTCTGGGCGGGCGGCGGCAAGGTGTACTCGTTCGTCGTGCGCGGCGATTCGGGCCGCGTCGACCTCTCCCACGCCGGGCCGTTCGTCGCGTTGGCGCCGTACTGGGTCCCGCTCTACGCCGTGTTCCTCGCCGGCGCCTACCGCCTGCTGCTCTGGTACGGGGCGCCCCCGCATTCCCGCGAGGCGTTCCTGGCGGTCATGGGCGGAGCTTTGGCCTTCCATCTCTGCCACACGGCACGCTCGCTCTTCGAGACGCACCAGAGCGACCTCGACGAAGCCGGGCCGGCGCTCTCGCTGGCGCTGATCGCCCTGCTCAACGCCGCCGTCCTGCTCGCGGCCCTGAAGTGCCTCTTCCCGGAGCGGGTGGGGCTGGGCGCGGCGGCGCATTCGGTCTGGTCCGTCACGGAGGGCTTCTGGGGCGGGGGCTGGCGGCTGCTGCGCGACGCGGCGGGCGGGGCGCGGTGAGCGGCTCCATGTCTCAGGAGCTCGCGCGCAAGGCCTTCCACTTCCTCTGCCTGGTCTATCTCGCCTTCTACCACTGGCAGGGACGCGGCCGGGTCCTGGCGGCGCTGGGGGCTTGGGTCGCCGTGGTGGCCGCGGTCGAGGCGGTGCGGCTGTCGCGCCCGGGGGTCAACGCCTTCCTCCTCAGGTCGTTCGGGGGCATCCATCGCAAGGAGGAGGAGGGGAAGGTCAGCGGCATCGTCTGGACCTCGGCGGGCTGTTGGCTGACCTTCGCCTGCTTCGGCGCGCGGCCTCAGACCGTCGACGGGGCCCTCTTGATGCTGGCGTTCGGCGACGCCGCGGCGGCCCTGGTCGGGAAGTCCCTGGGCCGCCATGTCTTCGAGTTCCGCGGCAAGCGCAAGTCCCTCGAGGGTTCGGCGGCCTGCCTGGCCGCCTGCGCCGCCTGCGCCCTGGCCGCCGGCTTCCCTCCGGGCGCGGCCCTGGCCTCCGGCCTGGCGGCCACGGCGGTCGAACTGGCCGCCCCCTGGCCGGACGACAACTTCTGGCTCCCCCTGGCCGCCGCCGCCGTCCTCTCGGTGTCGGTCTGACGCCGTAAAAGCTAGAATCAGGCGCGATGAGGCCGCATCGAGGAAGCTGGGGAAGGCGGGCTACCCGTATCATCGCGCGCACGCTCGCGGGCGCGTTCTTAGCCCTCGTCGGGCTGGCGGCGGTCGCCTCGGTCGTCGTCTACCGGGCCCTGCGCCCGGAACGGCTGCGTCCGATGGTGGTCAACCAGCTCGAGCGCACCTTCCAGCGCCGGGTCGACATCGGCGGCATCGGCGTGGCGCCGCTGGAGGGGGTGCGGGTCACCGACATCAAGGTCCACTCCCGCCCGGGCGCGCCCGAGGAGTTCTTCCTGTCGGCGGAGGTCATGGTCGCCAGGTTCAGCGTGTCCGCGCTGCTGCGCGGCCGCTTCGTCCTGAGCAAGGTCCGCCTGGTCAACCCCCGCGTGGCCCTGTATCGCCGGGAAGGCGGGCTCTGGAACCTCGAAGAGATGCTCCTGGCCACGCGCGGGGCGAAGGAGGGCGGGGGGCTGTCCCTGCCGCCGCTGTCCGCCGCCGAGGAAATCCGGCTGGAGGGCGGCACCATCCGCCTGGTGGACCCGGTCCGGGGGCTCGACACCACGCTGCGCGACGTGTTCCTTTCCGTCGACGATTTCCGCCTCGACGCCCCGTTCCCGATGCGCGTCAAGCTGGCGGGGGACGGGACCTTCAGGGGGAAGCCCCATTCGGTCCGCCTCGAATCCGACCTGGAGCTGCAGCTCGCCGCGTTCACCGACGAGCGCACGGCGGTCTCGGTCCGGCGCCTGGTCGGCAATGTCGACGGCCGCCCGGTGTCGGCGTCGGGGCGCGTGCGCAACCTCGTGCTGCCGGACTTCGACTTCAAGGCCTCGCTCCCCGCCTTGACCTCCGCCGAGGCGCAGGAGCTCGGCGTGGCGGTCTCCTCTGGCATCGCCCTGCCGCCGAGCACCTGGCAGCTGCGCGTGCGCACGACGGCGGTCGACCCGTCCACGACCACCCCGGGCGCCTACTTCGTCGATTCCTTCGTCGTCGCGGCGGACCCCTGGCGCGTGGAGGCCTCGGGCCGGATGAACGCGCGCACGGGGGCCGTCTCCGGCGTCGTCAAGACCCGCTCCGCGCCGCTCGCCGCCGCCGGGGTCCTGTACGCCCCTTGGGCCGAACAGGGGCTCGGCGGGACGCTCGACGCCACCTTGGCCCTGGGCGGGACGCTCGCGAAGCCGAAGGTGGTCTCGTGGGCGGTCGACCTGCGCGGCTTCTCCATCGCATTCTGGAACGGGAAGCGCTTTTCCGAGACGGACATGGCCATCCGCGCCGGCGAGGGCCTCAAGGACCTGTCGGTCAAGGTGGCGAAGGGGACCTACATCGCCTACTCGAACGCGCTCTCCGACCTGGAGGCGGAGGTCCGGCTCTCCAGCGGCGACCTGGCCGTCCCGCGCTTGGACGTCACCTGGAACGGGTCGCGCTTCAAGCTCAAGGGCTGCGTGCGGGACCTCAAGCATTGGTCGCGCGTCGCCGTCGAGGCCGACGTGGACTCGCTGCGCGTCGACGAGACCTATTCCGCCGTCGAGAACCTCATCGCGCAGCGGCTGGCCGAGGTCGGGAAGGCCCCGCAGAAGGACCGCCCTTGGGCCGAGGCGTTCCGCTTCGCCATCCCGGACCGCTTCCCGGACATGACGGGGAGGCTGCGCGTGGGCGGGGTGAGGAGCCCGAACTTCTCCGCTCAGAACCTGGACCTGACCTGGAACCTCAAGGACATCGCCCGGGAGCTCAAGACCGTCTCCGGACATTTCCAGATGGGCTTCGGCCCCGGCTCGATGCGGAACATCACCGAGATGCAGAAGGCGCATCCGCTGGTCAACGTGCTCCTCATCCCCTACGTCGAGATGCACAAGATCCGCCAGAAGAGCCGCGTCTCCCTGTCCAACGCCGTCCCGACCGGGCTCGACTTCACGCGGGTCTTCGGCGACTTCAAGGCGGGGGCGGGCCTGGTCGGGCTCAACTTCATCCACTTCGACTCGCCCCCCTTCCAGGCATACGTGGCCGGCCAAGCGGACTTCCCGAAGGAGTCCGTCGACCTCAACGTCATCATGCGCATGACCGAGCCGGCGCAGAACCTCCCCTATTCGATGGTCGACGACGCCGGCCGGCTTGCGCTCGACGTCTCGCTGGTCAAGGACCTCAACAAGCCGGAGGTCGTCTTCCGCGGCCGCAAGGTCGGGTCGGGCGACATCGAGAAGGGCCTTTCGGAGGGGCTCAAGCGGGTCGAGCCTTTTCCGGACCTGGATGAAGCCGTAGCGTGCAGGAGGGGCGGATGACTCGGATCAACAAGCTGGACGTGCTCGGGATACTCCAGGAGCATGGGGCGATCCTCGACGGGCATTATCGGATGCCTTCAGGGCTGCATACGGAGCGCTTCATCGAGACGGCCCTGGTGCTGCAGTACCCGCACCTCGCGCACAAGCTGGCCAAGGCCCTGAGCGACCGCTTCCTCGGAGATGTGGACGTCGTCGTCTCCTCTGCGATGGGCGGCGTGGTCCTCGGCCAGGAGGTCGCCCGGGCCCGCCGGTGCAGGGCGATCTTCTTCGAACGGCGCGGCGAGGCGATGGGGCTGCGCCGGGCGTTCCGGCTCGAGCCGGGGGAGCGCGCGCTGATCATCGAGGACGTCCTGATGGCCGGGCGCACCACGGCGGAGGTCCTGAGCGTGGTGAAGGCCTACGGCGCAGCGGTGGTCGGCGTCGGCGCCCTGCTCGACCGCTCCACATCGCCGCTGCCGCTGCGCGTGCCGGTGCGGACCCTGGTCACGATGCCCATCAAGGTGTTCCCGCCGGACTCCTGCGAGCTGTGCCGGCGCGGCATCCCGGTGACCGGACCCGGCGAGGGGTTCCCCGGCGGGATATGAACAGGACGCGCGGCCTTCGCCTCCTCTGCCTCGGACAGACCCTGCAGCTGGCGGGGCTGTCCGTCTCCATGCCCTACCTCGCGCTGTACCTGAACACGGACCGCGCGCTGGGCATGGGGCTGGTGGGGGTGTTCCTGGCCGTGACGGTCCTCGCCGGGGCGTTCGGCAGCGCGGTGGGCGGGCGCCTCTCGGACCGGGCGGGGCGGCGGGTCGTCATGGTCGGCGCCCTGGTCGCCAGGGCGGCCTTCACCTGGCTGTTGGCCGAGGCCATAGCGGGGGGGTGGCGGCTGGCGGCCCTGGCGGCGGTGCAGATGGCCGGAGCCTTCCTCGGGAACCTCTACTTCCCCGCGGCGCAGGCCTGGGTGGCCGAACGCTGGCAATCCCATGAGCGCGTCGAGGCCTTCGGTTGGCTGCGGGTGGCGTCCAACCTGGGCTGGGCCGTCGGCCCGGCCGTCGGAGGGTTCTTCCTGGCCGGCTCCTACGCCCCCATGTTCCGGGTCACCAGCGCCGTCTGCCTGCTCACGGCGCTCTACATCCGGGCGGCGCTGCCCGACGAGCCGGTCCAGCTCCCCTGCGGCCCCTGCGCGTCCTCGGGCGTGCCGATCCCCCCGCCCAACGGCGTCGCCGCCTGGCTGGGCACGGCCGTCTCCCCGTTCCGGGGGACGGTCGACCCCCGCTTCGCCCGGATGTGCGCCTGGACCGTCGTCTTGGGGACGGTGATGTCGCAGCTGGTGGCCCCGCTCTCCGTCCATGCCGTGCGCTACGCCGGCGTGGCGCCGGGCAAGGTCGGCCTGCTCTTCTCCCTGAACGGCTTCCTCGTCGTGGCGCTGCAGGCCCCCGTGGCGAAGGCCCTGCGCGGCCGGCGCATCTCGAAGGCGCTCTGGGGCGGCAGCGTCCTCTACGCCGTCGGCTACGCCGCGGTGGGCCGCGCCGGCGGCTTCGCCGGCCTCGCCGCCGCCATGGTCGTCATCACCCTCGGCGAGATCACCGTCTCTCCGGGCCTGAGCGCCCTGTCCGCCAACCTGGCGGGCCCCGGCGAGCTGGGCCGCTACGCCGGCCTCAACGGGTTCGCCCACCATACCGGCTCGGCCCTCGGGCCCCTGCTCGGCGGGGCCGCCCTCCAATACCTCTCCCCGCGCCATCCGGCCGCGCCGTGGCTGCTCGTCGCGCTGCTGGCGCTGACGGCGGCGGCGGGATTCCGCGGCCTGGGCCGGCGCCTGGCCGACGACGAGGATGGTTTCAAGAAGGCGCCGGCGCTGCCGGAGCCCGCCCTGGAGGCCGCATGATCGACCGCTATTCCCGCCCCGTGATGACGGCCGTCTGGGAGCCGGAGCGCCGCATCCGCCGCATGCTCGAGGTGGAGCTGGCCTGGCTGGAGGTCCTGGCGCCCGTCAAGCGCATCCCCAGGCGGGAGCTCGCCGTCCTGCGCGCCGTGCTGACCGGCGGCCCCCTGGCCGAGCGCATCAAGAAGGTCGAGGAGTCCACCGGCCACGACGTGGTGGCGATGCTCAAGGTCGTCAGCGAGACCGTCAAGCGCAGGGCGCCCCGCGTCGACCAGTACCTCCATTACGGCCTGACCTCCTCCGACGTGCTTGACACGGCCCTGTCCCTCCAGCTGCGCGAGGCCGCCGACATCCTCGAAGCGGGCTGGCGGGGCCTCTTGGCCGCTCTGCGGCCTCTGGCCCGGCGCCACCGCTCCACCTGGATGGTGGGGCGCACGCACGGCATCCATGCCGAGCCGCTGCCGTTCGGGCTCAAGCTGGCGGGCTGGCATGCCGAGGGGCTGCGCTGCCTCGAGCGCGTGCGCCGCGCGAAGGCCGTGGTCGCCACCGGCAAGCTCTCCGGGGCCGTGGGTTCGTACGCGCACATCTCCCCGGCGGTGGAGGCGGCCGTGCTGCGCCGCCTCGGCCTCAAGCCCGAGACCGTCGCCACCCAGGTGGTCCCGCGCGACCGGCACGCCGAGTACCTGCAGGCGCTGGCCCTCTCGGCCTGCGCCGTCGAGCGCTGGGCGCTCGAGGTGAGGCATCTGCAGCGCACCGAGGTGCTCGAGGCGGAGGAGCCCTTCGGGAAGGGCCAGAAGGGCTCCTCGGCCATGCCCCACAAGAAGAACCCCATCCTGTGCGAGAACCTCTGCGGGCTGGCCCGCCTGGTCCGCGCCCATGCCGGGGCGGCCTACGAGAACATCGCCCTGTGGCACGAGCGCGACATCTCCCACTCCTCGGTGGAGCGGGTGTCGCTGCCGGATGCGACCATCCTCGTGGACTTCATGCTCTCGCGCTTCACCCGCGTCGTCTCCGGCTTGCGCGTCATCCCCGAGAACATGAAGGCCAACCTGGAGCGCTCCAACGGCCTGGTCTACAGCCAGGGGGTGCTGCTCGCCCTCATCGACGCGGGGCTGGGGCGACATGACGCCTACGACATCGTCCAGCGGGCCGCGATGACGACCTGGCGCGAGAAGACCCCGCTGCGCGACTCGCTGTGGGCGGACCCCGCGCTCCGGGCCCGGCTCCCGGCCAAGGCCCTCGACGCCTGCTTCGACCTGGCCAAGTACGGCCGGGCGGCCGGAGCCGTGATGAAGCGGGCGGGCGTCTGATGAAAGCGCCGTTCGTGGCCCTCCTGACCGACTTCGGCCACGCCGACCCCTTCGTCGGGGTGATGAAAGGGGTCATCCTCTCTCGCTGCCCCTGGGCCCGGGTCATCGACCTCTGCCACGGCGTCGCGCCGCAGGACGTACGGGCCGCCGCCTTCCAACTGCGCTGCTCCGTGCCGTATTTCCACGACGGGACCCTCTTCGTCTGCGTGGTGGACCCCGGCGTGGGCTCGAAGCGGCCCATCCTCTGGGCCCGCGGCGAGCGCCACTCCTTCCTGGCCCCCGACAACGGCCTGCTGAGCTGGGTCGGCCCGCTGCGCGAGGTCCGGCGTGTGGAGGACTCCGCGCTCTTTCTCAAGCCGGTCAGCCGGACCTTCCACGGCCGCGACGTCTTCGCCCCCGTGGCCGGCGCGCTGGCGGCCGGGGCGGACCCCGCGCGGCTGGGCCCCCGGGCCAAGCCCGAGGTGCGCTGGTCCTGGCCGGAGCCCAAGCGGGCCGGTAAGGGCTGGCGCGGCAAGGTCGTCGCCGTCGACGGCTTCGGGAACGCCGTGACCAACCTGCGGCCTGAGCACCTGAAGGGCCGGCTCTCGGCATGGGCGGCCGGACGCCGATTCCCGCTGCGCTCCTGCTACGCCGACGCTCCGGACGGGGCGCCGCTGGCGGTGCTGGGCTCGGCCGGGCTCATCGAGCTCTCCCTCGGGAAAGGGAACCTTTTCGGGTCGCTGCGCGTACTAGTGGGGGATACCATCCATGTCCGCTGAGAAAGCCGAGCTGGTCGCGCTGACGCTGAAGCCGGGGGAGGAGGACCGCCTCAACCACGGCCACCAGTGGGTGTTCTCCAACGAGCTGGCCGCCGTCCCCAAGACGGCCGCCCCGGGCAGCCTGGCGCTGCTCAGCTCCTCGCGGGGCAAGGCCCTGGGAGTCGGGTTCTACAACCCCAACAGCCTCATCGCCTGGAGGCTCCTGGCGCGCGAGCCGCGCCCCATCGACGAAGACTTCTTCAAGGAGCGGCTCGAGCGCGCCCTCGACCGGCGCAAGCGCTGGCTGGGCGACGCGCGCTCCTTCCGGCTCTGCTTCGGCGAGTCGGACGGCCTGCCCGGCCTCGTCATCGACAAGTACGAGGACTGCCTGGTCCTGGAGGTGCTCTCGGCCGGCATCGAGCGGCGCCTCGACGAGGTCTGCTCCGCGCTGACGGCCCTGCTCAAGCCCGCCGCCATCCACGCCAGCAACGGGCACCCGGCGCGGACGCTGGAGGGGCTGCCGCTGGAGAGCCGGACGCTGGCCGGGACGCTGCCGGACAAGGTCGTCATCGACGAGGACGGCCTGAAGTTCGTGGTCGCGCTGGGCTCCGGCCAGAAGACGGGGTTCTACTTCGACCAGCGCGACAACCGGCGCGCGGCGGCGGCCCTGGCCAAGGGGAGGAACGTGCTGGACCTCTACTGCTATTCCGGCGCGTTCGCGATGCATGCGGCCCGGGCCGGCGCCTTGCGCGTCGTGGCGGTGGACAGCTCGGGGCCGGCCCTGGAGGCGGCCCGCGAGAGCGCGGCGCTGAACGGCCTGTCCGACAAGATCCTGTTCGAGGAGGGGGACGCCGACGGCATCCTCGCCGAGTTCTCGACGGCGCGCCGCCAGCTGATGCCGGACATGGTCCTGGTGGACCCGCCCAGCCTGGTCCCCTCGCGCAAGCACCTCAATAAGGCCCTGAAGGCCTACGTGCGCCTCAATTCCAACGCGATGCGCGTGCTCTCGGGCGGCGGCATCGTGGTCTCCAGCACCTGCTCGCACCACGTCTCGCGCGAGACCTTCGTGGCGATGCTGCGCGAGTCGGCCGGCAAGGCCCAGAAGTCCGTGCGCCTGATCGAGCTGCGCGGCGCGGCGAAGGACCACCCCGTCCTGCTGACCATGCCGGAGACCGAGTACCTGCACTGCGCCGTCCTGGAGGTCTCCTGAGCGACGAGGAAGTCCTCGAAGCCGGGCAGGGCTGGGAGCCGCAGACGGCGGAAATCGCGGCGCTGCGCCGCTTCGCCGAGCGCGAGAACGAGGTGCGCACGAAGGGCCGCGAGGCCTTCTATGACAGGCCCGTCGAGGAACGCGTGGCGGCGGGGCTCGCCATCGCCGAGGCGTTCTGCGTCTCGGTGGAAGGCGACGGGCGCGACGCGGTGGCGGTCTTCCGCTGCCGCAAGAACGACTCCCGCTTCCGTCCCGGGACCCGCTTGCGGGTGAGCCGCGGGGACCCCCGCCGCGCCCTCATCCGCCTCGAGCTCCTCGACGACAGCTTCGATGGGCGCCAATACGAGCTGCGCCTGAGCGGCCAGGTGGAGAAGCCGGAATCGCTGGAGGGGCCGGACCCCTGGGTGCTCGACGAAGACGTCTTCGACCTGCTCGAGACCGAGCTGGCCCTCATGCACGCGGCCGAGGAAGAGGGCCTGGCGCCGTGGCTCTCCGGCGGAGAGGCACCGCGCCTCGTCTCCGATGACGCGCCGTCGCCTTTCATCGACGGTCTCGAGGGCAGCTCCCGCGAGGCGTTCGAAGAGGCCCTGCGCGCCCGCAACTGGTATTCGGTCCAGGGGCCTCCCGGTTCAGGGAAGACCCATCTGCTCGCCCGGCTGGCGCTCCACCTCGCCCTCGAGCGGGACATGCGGGTGCTCGTCACCGCCGTATCCCATGCCGCCATCCATCAGGCCCTCTCCGAGATCGTCGCCGTCGGACGCCGTATCGGGAAGACGATGCCCCGGGCGGCCGAGCTGGTCATGGACGGGGTGCTCAAGGTCGGGATGTCTCGCGGGGCCAACGAGGGCCTGCCCGCCGGGGTGCGGCCGGTCTTCCGGCTGAGCCCGAAGAAGCGGCCCGTCATCGCCGGGGCCACCGTCTATGCCGCCGCCCGACAGGCGGCAGGGGTTTCCGGGAGGCTCTTCGACGCCGTGCTGTTCGATGAGGCCGGTCAGGCACCCCTCACCCTGGCGCTCGGGGCGCGGGCGCTGGCTCCCCTGGCCGTCTTCATCGGAGACGACATGCAGCTACCGCCCGTCGTCGAGCTGCCGGCCGACGAGGAGGGGGAGGGGCCGGGCTCCGTCCTGTCCCTGGCCCGGCGGCACTACGGCGCGCCTTATTTGCTGCGCGAGACGCGCCGGCTCAACAGCGAGCTATGCGCGGTCGTGAGCTCTTGCTTCTACGATGACGCCTTGGGGCCGACCGCCGAGGCCGCCCCCAGGCTCTTGGAGCTCGGACGGGCCCCTTCGGGGCCTTTCGCCGAGATCCTCTCCCCGGAACACTCCCTGGTCTTCGTCGACGTCCCCCATGAGGGCTCCAAGTCCCTCTGCGAGAACGAGGCCCGCTGGGCGGCGGCCTTGGCCGCCGAGGCCGCGCGCTGCGGCGTCCCGCCCGAGGAGGTCGGCGTCGTCGCCCCGTACCGGGCGCAGTGCAACCGCATCCGGCACCTGATGGAGGGGCGCCGCGGCCTGGCCACGGGGACGGTGGAGCGCTTCCAGGGCCAGGAGCGCGAGGTCGTCATCCTCTCGATGACGAGCTCCGACCCGCGCTACATCGCCCGCCTGGCCCCCTTCCTGTTCGACCCGCGCCGCATCAACGTGGCGGTCAGCCGCGCTCGGACCAAGGCCGTCATCCTGGGCTCGCGCAAGGCGCTGCTGGGCGCCGCCGAGACCGCCGACGAGGACGCCCCGGATTCCCCGGCCGCGCGGGGGCTGGCGGTGTTCCGCCGCCTCGTCGAGGCTGCCCATGCGGTGACGGTGGGGCCCCTGCCGCCCGTCCCCGTCGCGGCCGCGGCGCCGGCGGCGGACGGACCGCAGCCTCCGGCGCCCGGGGCTTCCTTCGAACATCCGCAGTACGGGACGGGCATCGTCGTCTCCCGCGGGGTCCAGATCGTCGAGCGCAAGCGGCGCTGGGTGCTGACCGTGCGCTTCGCCGACCTCTCCGTGCGCGAGGTCGTGCTGCCGTGAGGACCTACCTCGTGGACGGCACCAACGCGGTGCGCCGGGGAGACTACGACCCGCGCTTCCCGATGGTGGAGGAGGCGCGCACGGAAGGGCTGCTCCTGAAGGTCTCGGCCCTGGCGGCAGAGTCCTCGGCCCGGGTGGAGATCGAAATCTTCTTCGACGGCCCGCGCCGGCAGTTCCAGGTACGCCCCGGCGCACCCGTGCGCGTGCGCTTCGCCCTGGACGGGGACGCCGACGCCGCCATCCTGGGCTCGGCGCGCAGGCTGCTCAATTCCGGCAAGGGCGTCGTGGTCGTGACCCAGGACGGAGGCCTGGCCGCCGACGTGGAGGCGGAGGGGGGCCGTTCCATGCGCATCGGGGAGTTCCTGGACAGGCTGCGGGGCGGGACGGCGTGATTTTTCGCAGCGTAACTCCCCCTGGGGGGAGCCTCGCTGAGTTCAGAGGCCATCTGGTAATTGGAGGTCCCGATGTCTGGTAGACATGATTCCCCTGGGAATCCCTTGAACACGCTTCTGGAGCTCTTACGGGCCGCTGAGGTTGAGGCCGCCCTTGCTAAGGGGGCGATCGGGCATGCCAAGATGATGCGGCTGCTAAGAAAGTACGACGGAGAAGAAATCCGGAAATGATATTCGCCCTATTGGCGGCGCTGGCTCTTCCTTCCTTCGCCGCCGAGCCGAAGGTCGGGGTGCTCGTGATGGCGCACGGAGGCGACCCGGCCTGGAACGCCGTGGTGGAGCAGGCGCTGGAGCCGCTGAAGGCAGTCCGGCCGACCGCGCTGGCGTATGGGATGGCCGACGCGGCTACGCTCCAGAAGGCGGTGGCCGAATTGGAGGGGAAGGGCGTCCGTAGGACGGCGGTCGTCCGCCTTTTCCTGAGCGGAGACAGCTTCCTGGTTCGCACCGAGAAGATCCTGGGGTTGGCGTCCGGCGCCGGGGAGCGGCCGCGAGACTGGGATTCTCCGGCGGACCACTCCCACCATCACGAAGCCCACGCGGCGATGGCGCACATGGACCCCGACAAGATGCCGCTCTGGAAGGTGGTGACGGTCTCGACCTTCGCGCTGAGCCGGGAAGGGCTCCTGGAGGCCGGCCTGGGGCCGCCCATCATGGCCAAGCGCGCCCTGGCCCTCTCCAAGGAACCCGCCAAGGAATCCGTGCTCCTGGTCGCCCACGGCGTCGGCGACGACAAGGACGACGCGCGCTGGCGCGAGGCGATGGCGCCCGCCGTGGCCGCGGTGCGCAAAGCGGCCGGCTTCCGCCGGGTCCAGGGTGTGACCCTGCGCGACGACTGGCCCGAGGCCCACGCCCGCTCGGTGGCGGAGATCAAGGCCTTCGTCGCCGACGCCGGGCGCGACGGCGGCCGGGCGCTGGTCGTCCCCTACCGGCTCTTCGGCTTCGGCCCGCAGGCCGGGGCCCTGGCCGGACTGGACATCGTCAGCGACGACAAGGGCCTGCTGCCGGACCCCCTGGTGGGGGAGTGGTTGAAGGCCGGGGCGGAGCGCGTCGTCAAGTCGGCCGGCTGGTAGCCTCGTCGGGCGGCAGCCTGAGCAGGAAGATGGAGCCCAGGCCCTGGGCGCTGATGACCTTGACCGTCCCCCGGTGGGCATGCATGATGCGCTTGACGATGGCCAACCCCAGCCCCGTGCTCATTTCCCCGCCGGTGGGTCTAGCCTCTCCTGGGGCGAAGTCCTTGAACAGCCCGGCGCGGGCGCTGGCCGACATGCCGGGTCCCTCGTCGTGGACGCCCAACTCCAGGCTGCCGTCCTCCCAGCGGCGGGCCAGAAGCAGGATTCGGGCTCCGGGGCGCGAGAATTTGACGGCGTTCGCGACGAGGTTCATGAGGGCCTGTTCGATGCGGTCCGGGTCGAGGATGGACTCCGGCCGGAGGTCGGGGGCCGTCACCAGGTCCACCTCCATCCCTTTGCGGCGGGCGAGCATCGAGCCCCGAGTCTGCATGCGGAGGAGGAAGTCCCTCAGCCGGACCGGCACCGGGCGCACCTGGATGCTGCCCGATTCGATGGCGGCGGAGTCAAGCAGGGATTCCACGAGCCGCAGCGCCGATTCGGCGATGCGCCCTATGTCCTTGACGGCGGCGGCCCGGGCTTCGTCGCCTTCCAACAGCCCGTTCGAGAGCAGGTCGGCGTAGCATTGGATGTCGGCCAAGGGTCCGCGCAGGTCGTGCGCCGCCATCCCGAGGAAGGTGTTCTTGAGGCGGTTGAGCTCCATCAGCTCGCCGTAGAGGCGGCTCTTCTCGATGACGGCCGAGACGGTCCCCGCCACCTCCAAGAAAGTCGCGACATGGGCTTGGGCATAGGTCTTCGCGAACCGGCTTGAGAAGAAGAGGAAGCCTACCGGCTTGCGGCCCGCGCGCAGCGGGCAGGTCAGGCTCGACAGGATGCCCTCCTGCACCATCAGGCGGGTCGATTCGGACGCCGGGTGCAGGGCCAGGTATTCGCGGAGGTCGTTTAGGATGCGCGGCCGGCCGGACTCCAGCAGGGGCTGCAGGCTAGAGCCGGCCATGGGGGCCGCGAACCCCTTGGTCAGGCACGGGTAGGCGTATTCCATCTTCGCCCAATGCGCGCGCAGGGTCTTGCCCTCATCCTCGAGGAGGGCGAAGCCGATGCGGTCGTAAGGGATGACCCCTTTGAAGGAGGCGTAGAGGCGTTCCAGAACCTCTTCGAGGAGCACGCCGGCGTTGAGGTCGTGGTTTAGCCTGATGAGGCGGTCGAACTCCGTGAAGCGCCGCTCCAGGCCGTGGGCGAGCTCGCGCAGCTCGCGTCCGAGGGCGCCGACCTGGTCGGAGGGGGAGACGGGGATGTCCAGGGCGAACCGGCCCAGCCGCATCGCTGCGGCGGCCTGGCGGTACGCTTCGATGCGGGAATCGGTCTCCATGTCCCCTCCGCTCAGCCTTTGACGCCGGACAGGACGGCGCCCGGGATGTCGATGACGAAGCGGGCGCCGCCCTCGGGCCTGTTTTCCGCCCAGAACGACCCACCGTGACGGAGGACGATGCGGCGCGACGTCTCGAGCCCCAGCCCGAACCCCTTGGACTTCGTCGTCTTCCCAGCGGCGAATCCTCCGTTCAGAAGATCCGCCGGCAGGCCCGGACCGTCGTCCTCGACGGTGGCGCGGACCGACAGGGGGCTGCCGTCCGGGGCGCAGACGAGCATGGTGGTCAAAGTCAGGGTCCCCTTGCGCCCCAGCGCCTCGACGGCGTTCTTGATGAGGTTGAGGAAGACCCGCTCCATCGCCATGGAGTCCACCATGACCGAGGGCAGCTCCTTGGAGAGCCGCAAGTCGACCTTGATCCCGCGCAGGCGCGTCTCGGCGCGGCAGAGCTGCTCGGAGGCCCTGATGATGCCGTTGAGGCTCTCCGGGGAGAATACCGCGGGCGACGTGCGGACCTGCTCGAGCGCCTGGACGAGGATGTGCTCGCACAGGCGGGCCGAACGGCGGATGCGTTCCAGATGCTCGTTTAAGAACTCGGTTCCGCCGGCTTCGGCCGCCATCTCCGCCGAGGTCTGGATGATGGTGAGCGGGGTGCGCGCGTCATGGAGGATGCCGGCCGCGTCCAGGGTCCCTCCGTTGAGGGCCGGGGCGGACTCCTTGACGGTCTTCGCCTGCAGGGTGGACTCCATCATGGCCAGTTCGCCGCGCTTGCGCATGACGGCCTCCCGGGCCTTGCGCTCGCGGCGCATGGCCCGGGCCAGGACCCCGGCGGCCATCAGGATGATGCCGCCGCGGGTGCCGGCGAAGAGCAGGAACTCGGACCGCCCCAGCTCGGAGGTGAGCGCCAGCGGCACGCTGTTGAACAGGGAGGCCCCGGCCGTCACCAGCCACAGGTTGCGCTCTCCCAAGAGGAGGCCGCTGGAGTAGACCGGCAGGAGGTAGAGGACCCAGAGCACGGAGTGCTCGGCCCCGGACTTCTCGACGATGCCCGCCACGACGGCGGTGTTGGCCATCGTCAGCAGGGCGGACATCCAGTCCTGGGCGGGGAAGCGGCGCAAGGCCACGGCGGCGGCGAGGTTGAGCCCCAGCAGCAGCACGAAGAGGTAGAGGACGTCGGGGAAGACGAGGTCCGAATTCGACCGGGCGAGGAAGGCCAGCCCGGCCATGAAGATGCAGAAGATGTTCTCGTAGTTCCTCTCCGTCGTGGCCGCCTTCTTCATGACTTCCTCCGTGTCTTCGCCTACACGGATAGGATGACGGACGGGGCTCGCGCGGGGGGCACGCCAGGCTCAATTCCGGCTCAATTCGCGGCGGGTTGCCGGGGCACTCAGGATAGGAGGTCGGTCACCGCGCGCAGGAGTTCGTCTTCGCTGAACGGTTTCTGCAGGAACGGGCCATCGGGCGCGGTTTCCGTGAAACCGGAGATTCGGAGGATCCTGAGCCTGGGCTGGCGTCCGCGCGCCTCTTCGAAGAATGACGCGGCGTCGCATAAGTCCAGGTCCACCAATGCCGCATCCACCGTGCCGTCGATGAGGCTGAGGGCCTCGACGGCAGTGGCGGCGACCAGGGTTTCGTAGCCGAATCGCCCCAGGAGTCGGGTCGCCAGGCGGCGGACGACCTCCTGGCCGTCGGCGACGAGGATCCTCCGCCGCGCAGGAGCCTCGGCTTTCGCCGCATCCGCCGCCGCCTTCGGACCGGCCGGGGGGAAGCGTACCCGGAACTCGCTTCCCGCGCCGGGAGCCGACTTGACCGTTATGTCCCCGCCGGCGGCGAGGACGATGCCGTAGACGGTCGAGAGGCCCAGGCCGACCCCCTGGGCGCCCTTTGTCGTGAAGAAAGGCTCGAAGATGCGGCGCTGGGTCTCTTCGTCCATGCCTATCCCGGTATCGGTCACGCTCAGGCAGACGCGGCATAGCCCCCCGCTCTGTTCCAGCGAGGTTTCCAGCCGGATGGCGCCGCCCGCCGGCAGCGCGTCACGGGCGTTCACGACCAGGTTCAAGACTACTTGTTCGAATTGGGACCTGTCGGCGATCACGGGGGGTAGGCCGGGCGCGAGGCGGACATCTAGATCGATGAGGGGTCCGACAATCCGCCTCAGCATGTCGTCGGCCTCTCCAAGCACGGAGTTGAGGTCTACCGCGGCGGCGCGGACCGGGCTGTGGCGGCAGAATTCGAGGAGCCGGCGGGTCATCCGGGAACCGCTGAGCGCCGCCTGCCGCGCTCCTTCCAGCTCCTCGCGCACGGCGGACCCCTCGGGGAGTCCTTCGCGGGCGAGCGCGAGGGCGCTCAGGACGACCGTCAAGATGTTGTTGAAGTCATGGGCAACTCCTCCGGCCAGGCGTCCGAGGGCGTCCAGGCGCTGGGCTTGGGCGAGTTCGTCGCGTGACTGGGCCAAGGCGGCCTGGGCCGCGCGCCTCTCGGTCACATCCTCGGCCACCCCGCAGACCCGCGTCACACGCCCCGCCGCGTCCTTGATGGGGAAGGCCCTGTCCCGGATGGAGCGGACCGCGCCGTCAGGCCGGACGATGCGGTATTCCTCGTCGTAGGTCCCCGAGGCCTGCTTTGAGACCGCGGCCTCCATGACGCGGGAGCGGTCCTCAGGATGGATGGAGTCCAGCCAGGACCGCGGCTGCTCGTAGAGCGAGGCGCATGTGCGCCCCCAAATCGTCTCGTATGCCGGGCTTATGTAGACCATCTCGTTCTTCTCGATGTCTGTCAGCCAGAAGACCTGGGTGATGGATTCGCAGACCAGCACGAGGCGCTCATCGGCACGGTGGCGCCCGAGTTCCGCGGCCGCCCGCGCGCCCAGCGCCCGGAGCAAGGGAGCCAATGCTTCCGCTCCGAGCGTCCCCCGCTCCCCCATGACGCAGAGGGCGCCGAGCACCCCGGCGCGCGTCGAACGCAGCGGGACACCCGCGTACCAGTCGACGCCCAACGCCCCCAGCATGCCGCAGAGCGGGAACCGTTCCGCGACCCGTTCCGCGACGATCAGCTCGACCCCCCCTATGACCGTCTCGCACGGGGTGCCTGCGAGGTCATAGACGGGGGCGGGCGCCGGGCGGCCGCGCACCCGGAAGGCCAGCGGCCTGACACGGTCCGGCGCGCGCACGGCGATTTCACTGATGAGGACGGCCGCGACGCCGGGGAGCTCGCCTAGGCGGGCCGCCAGCATCTCCAGATACGCATCCCCGGACAGTCCGACGGTATCGGACTCCAGCGACCAAAGGAAGTCGGGCCACCGGCCGGCCTCAGGCTGCATGGAGTCCCTCCGCTTCTCATGTAGCAGGTGAACCTCAACGGACGCTCAACTCCCGGCGAATTGATTGTGAACAATGACGGATGGACTTGCATTTCCGGGGCTTTCGGCTATCATACGGCGATGAATTTGAAGACTGCGGCGTCCGTAATGGCGCTTTTCCCCGGGGCCTTGTTCGGGGTCGCGGGGGCTTCCGCGGATTCCGGCGGCGACCCGCAGAGGCTCATTACGGGCTCCATCGTCTACCCGAAGGGCAGTTGGGCTTTCGACACTGAAATCGAGTATGGGATGACGCGCTACCGGGATTCCTCCCGGGACACCTTCGCGCAGTCCTTCGTCGTCGAGCACGGCCTGACCAGACTCCTGAGCCTGGAAGCCGGCTTCGAAGCTCGCGGCCGGCGGCGCTCCGACTATGCGGTGGACGCGCTGTCCTTCGGGGGGCGGCGGGCTTTCGCGGAGGGCCCGGTCAAGACGGCTGTGTCGGCGGAGTACCACCCTTCCCTGCGCCGCCGCGCCGACGCTTTCGGCCTCGGGCTGGAGACCATGTTGAACTCGGGCTCCTGGACCTTCCAGGCGGTCTTCGGGGGGGAGTCCGAGAAGGAGGTCGGCGCCGCGCGCCGTCTCGACGCAAAGGCCCACCTCGGCGCCTATCGCCGCTTCGGTTTGCACGGCCTCTTGGGACAGGGGTGGGGCTATTCGTCGTACCGCGGGCACGAAGCCCATGTGCACCTCGCTTCCGCCATCAACGAGCGCTTATTCGTCAGTCTCGAGCCCAAGGCCGGACTCTCCCCGCGCGGCAGGGACTTCGCCCTCGACCTCCTGTTCAGCCTCTATTTCGGTCCCTACGGCATGGGAGAATGGTTGATGCAGTGAAACGCGGCTCTTGGGCCGCGGCGCTGTTGGGCGCGCTCGTCGCGTCGCGCGTCTGGGCGGCGGCGGAGGTCCCCGACCATCAAGTCTTCGAGGCCCTCCTGGCCTACGCCGAAGCCGGGCGTTTCGACCGCCTGGAGAAGCTGCTCCCGTATACCGAGCGGACCGTCCCCGGGCCGGAGGGCCGTTCCGGGGGCGGAGAGGGTCTGCGCGCGGCCGTGACGCGGCGCGATGCCAAAGGGGTGGGGACGGAGGTCCGTCGGCTGATCGTGCTCCACATGAGGGAGCTTTTCGCGCGAGCGGGGGAGGAGCCCGCTCGCGCCTCCGTCCTGTTGCGGATGGCATTCTTGGATTTCCGGCTCTTAGAGCCCGGCCTGCGCGGCAGGGACCCGGCTTCAGCCATGAAGGCCGAAGCGGCCTTCAAGGCGGTTTACGCCGCCATCAAAGAGGGTGGTGACCCGGACCGCCCCGACCTTAGGGCCAAGCTCGCCGAGGTCGTCCGAATCTGCTCGGAGGACATCGATGTCCGCGACTGAACGGGGCCCAGGG
>JACRDU010000144.1 GCA_016218495.1 Elusimicrobiota bacterium | reverse complement strand
CTGGACCTGGAAGGCGCTCGACCAGGCCTCGAGCTTCATCAGAGCGGCGTCGACCGAGCCCTGCTTCTGCATCACCGCGAGCTCCGCGCCGCCCGAATGCGCGCGGGGCGCGGTGCCCAGCACGCCGCGGTGCACGTTGATCAAGGCGTCGAACCAGGTCGGCCCGACCAGGACCTGACCGACGCCCTCATAGCTAATGATTTCGAAGCCCTGGACCTCGCCGGAGAGGGTGATGGTCCCCCCCACCGTCATATAGGTGGTGGCGCCGCCCGTGGGCAGGCCGGCCGTCGAACTTATCAGCCAATAGGTGTTGACGACGCCCGAGGCGCTCGACTGGGCGATGTCCTCGAGGATTGTCGGCGCGGCGAAGGTGCCGGTGCTGGCGGTGAAGGCCGGCGTGGCCTTTATGTACATGGTCTGCTCGGAGGGTATGAGGCCCCGGAGCTTGCCGTAGTAGGGCAGGTTCGACCCGGCCGCCGAGAAGCGGTCGGGCAGCGAAATCGCGTTCGCCCCGGGCTCGTCGACGGTGGGGTTGTTCTGCGGGAAGCCCGTGTCGAGCAAAGTGGCCCCGAGCGTCCTCGGGATCTGGGTCGTCGGGTCGTTCGTCGTGGCGTTTTGGGATATCAGGTAGCCCACGAAGAAGCGCTGGGACTGGCTCGCCGCGGCCGGGGTAAAGACGGTCACCGGGGTGGAGATGTTGACCCGGGCGATCTGCGGGTTGCCGGCGTTGCCGAACTTGCCCGTCCCGATCAACTCGTCGAGGGCCCCGTCCAGGCGCCCGTCGTTGTTCTTGTCGCGCCAGAGGCTGACCAGCTCGACGTCGTTCACATGCGCGCCGACGGCGGCGGAAGTGCCGGTGGCCTGGACGAGGAGGAAGCGCCACAGGGCGTCCGACACGTCCGTCTCCATCGTGAACGAGAGGACGGAACCCGTCGAGCGCTGCTGCAGGAACGCGCCGAAGCCCGGGTCGACGGTGTTGGACGCCTTCACGACGATGTTGTCGGCGTAGGGCGAGACGTTGGTCACCAGGGAGAGGGTCTTGCCCGAGGGCGGCAGGCCGACGTTGGTCGTGGCCATGCTCTTGGGGGTCTGGATCTGGAAGTAGTAGGTGTTGGGGATGGCGATGCCCAGGTTCGCCTCGGCCCCCACCGAGGCCAGCGGGTTGACGTCGAAGGTGACGAAGAAGTTCTTGGAGTTGGCCGTGACGGTCTGTCCTCCCCCGATGCCCAAGAGCGGGATGCGCGCCGGTCCCGAGATGACGGTGCCGGTGGAGAAACTGAGCTGGACGCTGCCGTCCTGCGCCCGTAGGCAGTTCCGCCAGGTGTTCGATGCGAAGTCCACCCCGGAGCAGACCATGACCTCTTTGAGGGTCTCATCGGCCTGGCCGTCGTTGAAGACCAGGCGCTGCGGCACGGGGGCGAACGGGTCGTCGTCGGGGAAGAAGGCCGACATGTTGTCGACGACGACGTCGACCGGCGACGGCGTGGTCGAACTGATCGCCGTCTGGAGCACGCCCTGCTCGAATTGGTGGATGACGCCCGACAGCGGCGAGACGACCTGGTCGGTGGTGCGGTCGAGCAGGCCGTTGTTGTTGGAGTCGTACCAGACCTTGATGTCGTCGACGTCGGAGGCCTTGTTGTTGAGGCGGATGGCCCCGCCCTGGATTGCGGACGGCACCCAGCGGTCCAGCTTGAGGCCGGACCACAGCGCCGACCAGCTGAAGGTCTTCACGGTCAGCTTGGCGACCACGGCGTCGTTGTCTGCCTGGGTGATGGATCCCGGCACCGACGGCACGAACTGGGTGGAAGAGCAGCCGCCGCTGAGCGGACAGCCTTCCTTGTTGACGTCGTCGACGACGGCCAGGTCGGCGGTCGGCCGGACGACGACGTTGGTCGAGACCAGCGGCGCGAAGGACTGCGTGATGCCGTTGCCCGCCAGCGGCACCACGTCCGAAGGGCCCGAGATCTGGATGCCGTGGTACTTGCTCGGCGTCGCCCCGGCCTCCAGGTCCAGGATGACGAAATAGGTGACCGTGGAGTTGGTGATGGTGCGCTGGGCCTCGCTGAAGACGGCGGGCTGGCCCTTGCAGTCCAGGTCGCTGGGCTGGCGGATGGCCAGGGAGAGCTCGGCGATGCGGCTGGCGAACTTCGGGGAGTTCGCGCAGGCGGTCAGCTCGGTGTCGCGCGTGCGCTGGAAGGTGCCGTCACCCGCGGCCGGATCGCCGTCGTCGCCGGTGTCGGCGAAGATGCGCACGCTCTTGATGTCGCCGTCCTGTCCGTCCCCGTTATGGGTGACCCGGACCTTGCCGAGGGTCCCGACGAAGTTGTCGGTCCACATCCGGAGCTTGAGGAACCCCACGCCGTCCGTGCCCTGGTCGACGTAGGAGTAGCTCGACAGGCCGAGGCTGACCCCGGCGTCGTCGGTGGCGTTCCACCAGCCGCCGATGGACTCCCCCAGGACCTGGATGCGCGCCGCCTCGCGCTCCACCGGCGAGGTGGCGGTCCTGATGAGGAAGTTGTTCGACGCCACCCCGACCTGGCTGTTCGTCGAGAGGCGGACGAACGACGGGCTGTTGAGCGACAGGCCCATGTCGGACGGCAGCTCGCCGTCGGCGTAGCCCGTGGCGTCCATCCTCAAGGCCAGGAAGTAGCTCTTCGCCACCGTGGTGATGAAGGTCCGCGTGGCGTCCTTGACGTTCATCGCCACCTGAGAGTGCAGCGGGTCGCCGAAGTACCAGACCAGCCCGTCGAGCGTGGCGCTGGCGATGAAGACGTCGGCGGCGGGGTTGAAGGCGCCGTCCCCGTCCTCGTCGAACCAGAGCCCCATCTCCTGGACGTGCGAGGGGTCGAGCAGGCCGGTCTTCTGGACCTGCAGGCCGGCCAGCTCGCCGTAGAGGAAGGTGGCGCTGGAAGGCTGCACGCGCGCGGTCAGGCGCAGCATCTGCACCGGGTCGGGAGACAAGGCGGTCAGACCGTCGCCTTGGCGGATGACGGGCCGGGTCTGCCCTACCGCCGCCTTGGTCGGCTTCACCAGGCCCGTGGCGGGGTCCTTCTCCGGCGAAAGGTCGGTCGGGGTGAAGACCACGCCGGCGATGAAGATGTTCCCGTCGGACAAGCTCGTCGGGGTGTAGGCCGGGTCGTTGAAGCCGCGGCCGGCGTCCTTCGTGTAGCCGTAGATGTTCGGGGTCGCCTGGGCCGTGGCGCGGACCTGGAGCTCCTCGACGATGGCGTCCTGGACCTGGAGGCCCGTGAACACGCCCGGCATGGCGTCCTGGCTGCCCCGGAACCAGTGCGCGAAGGGCACCGTGGTGCTGTTGTCGAGGTCCGTCATCTGGATATTGGCGGTGGAGCCGCTGACCGAGAACTTCACCAGGCCGTCGAAGTATTGGCCGTTGACCGGGTGCCCGGAGGCGACGTTGCCGAATTTGTCGCGCATGACGACGCCCAGGAGGTCGGCGCCCACGGTGCGTGCCAGCACGCCGGGATTGTTGACCTTGAGTGGGCTCGACGCCGTGAACGGGTGATGGATGGTGATGTAGTCCGCCTTGTTCGGGGTGACCGCCACGTCGTGCGTCACGGTCGGCATCGTGAAGCCGTCCTGGCGGACGACCACGGCCTGCAGGGTCTTGGTCCCCACCTTCGTGTCCCAGACGTAGAACTGGCCGTCGGCCTTGTTCGGGTTGATGGTCACGGCCAGAGGGGCGTCGGAGGGGCCCATCAGGCGCCAGTCGTTGCCGTCCACCGTGGCCCGGGTGGGGTCCGTGCCGCCGCGGGTCGTCGGCGAGTTCTGGGCGTTGAGCAGGATGGTGTGGAACGCCCAGCTCGAAGAGGTCAGGTTCCCGAACTGGTCGAGCAGCTCGACGCCGATGGCCGTGCCGGTGGACAACGGGGTCTCGCGGCCGACCTGGACGGTCGTCCCGGCGATCAGGTAGCGCGTGGGGGTGTAGAACCGTGCCTTGACGGGCGGGCCGGGGACGACCGTGTAGGTCGCCTTGGCCGTCGTCCACGAACGGTCCTGCAGCTCGTCGGCCGTGATCTCCCACGTGGTGGGCCCGACCAGTGTGTCGATAAGGTAGAAGGTCGTGGTGTTGTTGCCCGGATAGAGCCGGGCCACGCCGGTCGAGAGCGTGAACGCATCCGCCGCCGGGCTGGAGAACTGCTTGTTCCCGGCTGAATTCGCCGACAGGCGGAACTCGACGTAGGACTTGCCGGCGTCCTCCTGGCCGGCCTGGATGGAGGAGGGGTTGCCGAAGCGGTCCTGGGTCTGGAAGAGCAAGGCCTCGCTGGTCGTGCCGGCCAAGAGCGCCGGGCTGGTCAGGGGCACGACGCCGACCCGGCTGATGTTGTCGGGGACGATGTTCACATACTGCCGGGTGGATTGCAGGACGCCGTCCCGGTCGCTCAGCCCGATGACGGGGGCGGTGGAGAAGCCCAGGGGGTAGGACCAGGCGGCGGGATAGTGGGCGGAGGCGTGGGTGTCGAGGTAGAAGAAGGTCGTCTCATAGCTCAGCACCGGGACCGTTAGGGAGGTCACCTGCAGGGCGAAGAGGGGCGGGATGCCGGCGGCGATGTCGCTAGACGGAGAGAATGAGAACGCGTCGAAGTCGGTGGACGCCTGGCGCGAGACGGTGGACAGGTTCACGATGATGGGATAGGTGGACACGCGCGGGTTCGAGAAGTTGTCCTGGACCTGGACCTGGAAGGAGCGCAGGGTCACGCCGCCCACGTCATAGACCTTGCCGGCCACGACCTTGTTGGGGTTGTTGCCGAAGCCCAGCTTCACCGGCTCGCCCGGGTCGACGCGGATCTGGAAGCCGATGGTGCTGACGTCGACCGACGCCGGCAGGAGCTGCAGGGTCCATCGGCCGGGCCGTCCCCCGGCCCCGGTGTTCGACGCAGGGTCGGCCCCGGCGTAGGACGACATGCGGTCGCGGAAGCGGAAGCCCGCGTCGGTCAGGCCGTCGGGGATGGACACGTTGGTGGCGAAGTTGAACGGGGAGTTCGGTTCCATGAACCCGTAGTCGCCCACCGTCGTAAAGGGCGTGCCGAGCGAGAAGCCGGCGTTGCTGCGTACGGCGATCTCCGTGGCGGGGAGCACCAGATTGACGTCGGTCTGCCCCTGGTCGGTGGGGTTGTTGAAGTCGTCGAAGCGGCGCACGACGAACCCGCCCCCGCCCGCGGGCAGGTCGGTGACCGGCGTGGCCGGGGTCGTCGAGACGAAGACCAGCTTGGAAGGCTTGCCGCCAGTCGTCGTCAGCGAGCCCGACAGGTTGCGCTGGTTGAGGATGTAGGGGGTCAGGTTGCCCGGGGCGGCGGCGGTGCCGATCCAGATGCGCGCCGACTGCCCCGCCACGTTGGAGACGCGGTAGCCCAGGGGCAGGTTCACGTTGTCGGCATCCCCGTTCTTGCCGATGCGGCCCTTGTCGTCGGTGAACACCGTGGTGGACTGGCCCACATCGAGCCAGCCTCCGCCGGGATCATAGACGATGGTGCCGGCGGCCCCGATGACGTCGGCCACCTGGATGGTGACCGGCGAGCTCGACACGACGGCGTTGTTGAAGGCGTCCGAGAGCTGGCCGGTGAAGGACTGCACGCCCGGGTTCAGGATCGAGCCCGCCCTCACCTGGATGACCTGGCTGGTCGGCCCGGGCTCCACGGTGACGGCGCCCGGCGAGCCCGGCAGGATGGTGACCGTGGGCCGGACCGAGTAGCCGACCACCTCGGTGTGGATGAACGGGTTGTCCTGCTGGGTGGCCTTGACCCAGCGGCTGCCGGCGCGTTTGAGGATAAAGGCGTTCGGCAGCGCCTTTACGCCGGCGTCCGAAACCGCGAAGTTGGTGACGAACGGGTTATAGACCGGGTCTTGCGGCGGGTCGAACGGCTCCGCGCCGAGCTGGACGGGCTTGATGTAGACGTTCGGCCCGGTGGAGAGCAGGTTGTGGAACTGGTCGTGGGCGAGGATGGTCGCCGAGAAGGCCGCGCCGGCCGCCGCCGTCCCCGGCAGGCTCGTCAGGTGCAGGTGGTGGGCCGGGCCCGGGTAGACATAGAACTGCGCCGATACGACGGAGGAAAGGCTGACCACCGACGGCGAGACCGTGGAGGCGGCCACGGGGTAGGTGGAGATGGCCGTCAGCGGCGTGATCGGGAAGGTCCAGGTGCCGACGTTCAGGGTCGCCGAAGCGGGCTTCACCGCCAGCGCATCGCCCGGCATCGAGACCTCGACGGTGGGCATGGCCGGGATGGGGTTGGTGTCCTGGTTGCCGCCCGAACGGTCGGTTGCGATGTTGTAGAAGTCGTCGACCAGGTTGACGGTGACCTGGAAGCCGGTCTGCGGCATGGTCATCGTGAAGGGGGACGCCGAGCCCTGCTTGCCGGGCGCCTCGCCCGTGCCGAGCGGCGCGCAGACGCCGGAGACGTCGCACTTGCCCTGCACCACCGTCTCCCCGGGGAGGATGACCATCATCCGGGCGGCCGAGGACGCCCAGACCTTGAAGGCGCCGCTGGCGGCCGAGGGCGATTCGGTGCGGCAGACGGCCGAGCCGGGCAGGTTCCCGGTACAGCGCTCGTCGGCGACCTGGCTGCCTCCGCGGATGTGGGCGGTGACGACGGCCCCGGTGGTCTTGCGCACCAACGTGAGGCTCAGCGAGCGGGTGCCGTTCGACAGCGGAACCGTCGTGGCGTCGACGTCGTAGCTGTCGTTGGTCATCAGGTAGAAGTCGGGGCCCGTCGGCTCCTCGTCGTGGACGTTGTTGTAGGCGTCGACCAGGTTGACGGTGGCCTGGAACGGCACCCCGGCGGTCTGGGTGCTGATGGTGCCGCTCTTGCCGCCGGCGGGATAGACGCCGCTGCCGCCCAGGTTGGCCTGTCCCGGCATCAGCAGCTGCAGGCCCACCGGCAGGTTGGGCCGCACCGTGAAGGTGGAGGTGAACGGCGAGTCCTGGAGCCCCAGCGGCGGGAATTCCTCGGCGATGAGCTGGTGCCAGGTGGCGCGCGCGAAGAGCGTCGCCTGCATCGGGGGGTTGGTGTAGCCCACCGAGGTGTCGACCGCCAAAGTCGAGGACTGCAGCGCGAACGGGAAGCCGTTGGGGACCTTGAGGCGCACGGTGGACGCGCGGCCGGTGACCAGGTTCAGGAACTGGTCGACGATGCCCACCGTGACCTGGAACGGGGTCCCCGCCTTGAGGTTCCCCACGGGCGAGCCCGACTTGCCGGTCGGTGAGCCGGGAGAGAAGCTCTCCCCGGGCAGCAAGGTGAGCAGGTTCTTGGGCAGGCCCGCGGTGACCTGGACCACGGTGCTGGTGTCCTTGGCCAGGCTCGGCCCCCAGGGGGCCGGCTCGGTGAGGAGCTCGGCGCTGATGGTGTTGAGCGCCGCGCGGCGGAACACGACGTCCGAGACCGCCGAGCCGACCACGGTGAGCGTCGCCGGGGAGATCAAGGCGAAGGGGTCGCTCGGCACGAGGCGTATCTGCTGGCTGGCGCCGGGCGTGAGGTTCCAGAAGGCGTCCGTGATCTGCACGGTGATGGTCACGGTCGAGCCTGCGGGCTGCGTGGTGACCGGGCCCCCGCGGCCGTTGCCCGTCGACCCGGCGACGCCGAATTCGGCCGGGAGCAGCACGCGCAGGCGCGTCGGGTTCGACGGAACCATGGTGAAGGTGCTGGTGTTGACCCCGGCCAGCGGCGGCGGGGTCCCGGACATGTCGACGACCGTGAAGCGCCTCACGCCGGCGGTGCGCAGGGTGACCGAGGCCACGGCCACGCCGTCCTTCATCGTGATGGTCCAGGAGCTCTGCGCGAACCCGTCGTCGGAGCTCAGGCGCAGCGCGGCGCCGGTCTTGTCGACGAAGGGCGTGAGGTTGTAGCCCGGGTCCGTGGCCAGGATGCGCACGGTGATGAGCTCGCCGGCGTTCTCGATCGACGGGTTCCCGGTCACGCCGAAGCCGTCGAGCTGCTGCTGGGTGCCGAGCAGGGCCACGAGCTGGCTCGGGGTCGACGGGAAGACCTTGAAGCGCGTCGATACGCCGGCCAGGATGTTGTCCCCCGTCACGGTGGACGCCGTGATGGTCCAGCCCGTGGTGGTGCTCTGGGTCACCAGGTAGACGCCGGTCGACACCGCCTGGCCGTTGTTGGTGGTGAAGTTCCCGAGGGCGGCCAGGCGGTTGTTGGGGTCGTCCGAGCTCAAGCGATAGGTGGAGTTGAAGCCGGGCGGGACCCGGTTGTAGTAGCGGTCGACCAGGTTCACCGTCACCGTGAAGGTCGCTCCCGCCAGCTCCGGCGCGGCGGAGTAGGTCGTGCGCCCGAGCAGCGCCTCGGCGCCGCCCCGGGCGGTCTCGGTCGGGACCAGAATCTGGAACTGGTAGGGCGCCGCCGGGCTCACCACGATGCCGCCGATGGTCGCAGAGGCCAGGGCCGTCCCGTCGTTGGTGGAGACCGAGACGGTCCACGGTCCCCCGACCGGGTCGATCACGGTGTTGGCCCGGAACTCGACGGTGATGCTGCGGCTGCCGCCGGTGATCTGGTGGTCGGCCACCGCCGGCGCGTAGGGGTCGCCTAGCTGCACGCGCACGCCGGGCTCCACGCAGTCGGGCAGAGGCAGGCCCACCGGGTACTGCGAGCAAAGAACGGGGTTGCTGTAGGCATCGGTCACATAGACAGAGATGGGATATCCGGAGCCCGCCGCGGTCGCCACCGGGCTGCCGGTGTAGCCCAGCGCAGAGCCCTTGTCCAGGCTCATGCCCGGGGCCAGGACGAGCAGCCGCGAGGGGGCCGCCGGGTCGACGAGGAGCGCGCTCGAGGTGGAGACCGATATGTTCGGGTTGCCCACCGGCTCCACCCAGACGCGGGTGCCGGCCAAGAGGGCCGTGGCCGAGGACAGGGAGACCGAAGCCGTGGCCTGCCCCGACGCCGGCATCGCCGTGTCGGGCGGCAGGACGGCGTAGGGGTCGTCGGAGTAGAAGCGCAGGGTGATGGGGACGCCCGCCGTGATCGGATAGTAGGACGCGTCGGTCAGCTTCACGGTCACGGTGAACGGGGTCCCCGCGATGAACGGCTGGACGCCGGGAGAGGCCCCGTCGCGGTCCGGAGCGCCCTGCCGTCCGAGCGCCCCGATGTTGCCGGGGTCGGGCGATTCGCCGGGGGCCAGCAGCGAGAGCCGCGAGCCGGCCACCGCAAAGACGTTCGAGGTGCTCGACGCCACGCCCGCTCCGGCCGCTCCGGCCGTCCGGTTGCCGATGGTCACGGGCGTGTAGGTGAAGGTCGTCACCCCGTTGACCAGGCTCAGGTTGGGAGTCGGGACCACGCCGGCCGGGTCGTCGTTGAACATGCCCACCGAAGCGTTCACCTTCACGGTGTTCCATTGCGCATCGACGCCGCGCACCGTGAAGGTGAAGGGCGTCCCGGCCGGTACCGTGGTGGACTGGACGATGGCGCGGCCGCCGACCACGCCCGTGTCGTAAGGAGGCTTCCCGGGGTCGTAGGTCTCGCCCGGGATGAGGGCCAGCAGCTTGACGAAGCCGGACGGGTCGACGCCGAGACCCGCGATGGTATGGGTCGCCAGCCTGGGCAGGATGCTGTCCACGTCGACGGCCTGGACCGACATCAGGGCGGCGGCCGTCGACGTCCGCGGCGTGAAGCCGATGGCCGCCTCGCCGCCCACCAGCGGGATGGCGGGCTGGATGAGCGCGTATTGGTCGGAGACCAGCAGGGCCACGCTGCGGTCCGAGCCGGTGGCGAGGTTCCAATAGTCGTCGGCCGCGCGCACCGTGGCCAGATAGCCGTCGCCCGCCCTGAAGAGCCTCAGGCTGCCGGTCTTGCCGAGGACGGAGCCCTCGGCCACGGCCTCGTTGGGAAGGATGAGCTGCAGGCGCGAGGCGGGCCCGGCGTTGACCGCGATGTTTTTGACGGTGTCCGAGCTGTAGAAGGCGGAGTTGTCGACGGCGCCGACCTCCTGGAGCGGCAGGGTCCCGCCCGTGCGGGTGGCGGGGATGTAGGTGAACAGGCGCGTGCCGGCGACGAGGGAGAGGATGGGCGGCACCAGGCCGCGCGCCGCCATGTTGCCGTCGGAGAACTCCAAGCGCGCGTTCGGGAACGCCACCGAGCCGATCCAGGTCGTGGTGCCGTAGACCGTGTTGTAGAAGGCGTCGACCAGGTTGACCCGGGCGGACACCGTGGAGCCGACCGTCAGCGTGCCGAGGGCGTTGCGGAACCCTGCCGCGGAGCCGGGGTCCTGCACCATGTTCTCGAGGAGGAGCTGCAGGCGCCAGACGCCGGAGAGCTGGCGCGCCGGGCTGACCGAAGCTCGCGTGGAGTTGTCGACGAACGGGGCGGTCAGGGTCTTGGCCGTGACCAGGGTCGTCGTCGAGGCGACCGGCAGCCACAGCGGGAAGGTGGTCGAACCTTGGGCCAAGGTCACCGTAGTCCCGGTCTGGGCGTAGGGCGTTCCGGCCTCCACCCAGACGTCGGGCTGCTGGAGCTGCAGCGGCTCGTAGGGGTTGAAGAACTGGTCGGCGGCGTAGACGGTCACCGTGAAGGTGGAGCCCGCCTCCTGCTCGGTGGGGACGGCCGACGTCTTGCCCGCGGCCGTGCCCGGGGCGAGCGTCTCTCCCGGCAGGCGCAGCAGGAGGTTCTTGGCCGCCGAGGCCTGGTTCGCCTGTACGCGGACCGACTGGCTGTTGTACACGCCGGCGGAGCCGACGTTGGACACGGTGATGGCGGTCTCGGCCGTGGCGCCGGGCACGGTCCAGGCGCCGCGCTTGGAGCGCAGCACCACCGGGACGGTCATGGCCCCCGCCGACCAGGAGCCGGGGACGATGGCCGCCGAGTTGGGGTCGTCATGGGAGATGACGACGCCGGCCGGGGCGCTGGAGGGCACGGTGTTGAAGAACTGGTCGGTCACCCGCAGGGTGGCGATGAAGGTCTGCCCGGCGGTGCTGATGGCCACCGTCCCCGAGCGTCCCAGCGACGTCCCCGGGGCGTGCAGCTGGGGCGGCAGGGTGAGCAGGATGCGGTCGGCAACATCCGGGTTGATGGTGATGCTGCCCGTCGAGCCGGCGATGGCCGGGTTGAAGGGCAGGCTCTGCTGCACGCGCACGGAGCGCACCCCCGACATGCGCAGGCGGACGGTGAAATCGTGGACGCCGTTGTCGGCCGCCGTGAACTTGTAGTCCACCGGGAAGGTGACGCCGTCGTTGGCCTCCGGCGCGTTGGCGTCCTGGGATTGGAACTGCACGGTGTCGGCGAAGTCCGCGGCGATGTTGTTCAAGTCGTCGCGCGCGGTCACCCGCACAGTGAACGGGTCGTTGGCGGTATAGGGGGGCTGGGCCCCGATGATGTCGACCTGGAAGCTCTGGGCCGGAGCGGCGACCTTGAACTTGTAGGTCGGGATGCTGATGTCGGTGGGCGCCGTCAGGTTGCCGGCGCGGTCGCGCGCGCGGCTGCGCACGAAGTAGACCTTACCGCGCGGCCACAGCGTGCCGCCGGTGCCCAGGCCCGTGTACTGCCAATCGTAGCTGACCGGGTTGTACAAGGACGCCGGGACCCAGCGGCAGTTTGCCGGCACGCCCGGGGCCGTGCAGATGACGTCGGCCGTCGTCGCGTAGTCGACGAAGGCGGTCCCATTCCAGTACTTGTCCGTGCCGCCCTCGGTGATGTTCGAAAAGGCGTCGGTCTGGCGTATGGTGAAGACGATGTCGGAGGCGGCCGCGATGGAGGACATGCCCAGCGAATACTGCGGCTCGCCCGACGGCGTGACGTCGAAGGCCTTGCCGATGATGCGCACCAGGTCGTCCTCGGTCTCTCCGTCGCCCTTGCCGCTGGTGGTGCGGATGGTCGTCGACGGCGTGCTCGAGTCCACCAGGAAGCCCGTCATGGGCGTGGTCGAGGCCTCGACGTTGTTGACCAGGTCCTTGCCGATTTTCCGAATCAGGTAGCTGTGCCCGTTGGCGAACGTGAACTGGGGGGTCCCGATGGAGTCCTGCCAGTCGCTGCCGATCATCGACGCCGGGGTGAAGCCGGGCTCCGCCGCCGAGGAGAAGGTCGAGCCGACGACGTCGAACCACTTCCCGGCGGTCACGTCCTGCATCGAGTAGGACACCCCCTGCACCCCGGCCGGATAGTCGTAGGAGCCGCCGCCGATGGCGCCCAGGTCCGCGGGCCGGTAAAAGCCTCCGGGCAGGGGGGTCGAAAGCGTCGTCACCGGCGGCGCGGCGTCGAAGGTGAAGATTCGCGTCGAGATGGCGCCCTGGAAGTTGTTGGCTTTGTCGAGCGACTTGGTGTTGATGTAATAGCTGGTCCCGGTCTGCAGCTTCGAGTCGCCGGGGAGGTTGTTCCCCGCGGTGGTGAAAGACCATTCGTAGTTCGGCGCCGCGCCCGACAGGGTCGCGGCCGCGGAGAACGGGCAGTTGGCGTCGCCGAAGGTCCCGATAAAGTCCCAGCACAGGTTGTCCGAGACGCGGCGGATGCGGAAGTACACCTTGTCGACGCGCGGCGCGGTGACGCCGCCGGGGGTCGGGGAGGTCCCGTCCGAGGCCGTGCCGTAGACGGCCCCCAGGGTGGAGATGGTCGAGCCGTGCACGACGCTGGTGGCGATCGAGACCGGCTCGGTCTTGTCGTATACGAACGTGGCGGTGGAGAAGCTCTGGACGTTGCCGGCGGCGTCCAGGGCGCGCGCGTTGATGGTCCAGAGCTGCTCCGACTCGACATTGAACGCCGGCAGGGTCGACGCCTGCCACTGGAACGTCCCGGTCACGCTGGCGCTGTCGCGGGCCAGCACCCACAGCCCGGCGTTGGTCTCGAAGAGGCCGTTCGCCTGGTTCCAATAGTCCCCGAACTGGTTCTGCACGCGATACTCGACGCGGCGCACGTTGAAGTTGTCGTTGGCCGTGCCGTAGAGCAGGGCCAGACCGCCGCAGTTGTTGTTGGGTGAGCAATACTTGAAGGGGTTGGCCGCCGAGGTGGCTACCGAGACGTCGTTGGACGGGGTGCTCAGCGACACCGTCGGAGGCACCGGGTCGTAAGTGAAGGTCGTGCTCTTGAGCAGGATGGTCTGCTGGTTCGTGGCCCGGTCCACCGCGCGCGCTTCGATCTCGTAGACGCTGCCGGTGGACATCTTGGCCCCGGGCGGCAGTTGGGTCGTCTTGTCGAAGGCGTTCGGCGGCGCCCCGCTCAGGAGCGTGGGCAGCCAGACCGTCACGGTGTCGTCAAAGCCCGAGCCGTTCCAGAATTTCTGGTCATCGGTGCCCGAGAGCGACTGTATCTTGACCTGCACGTCGTTGACGTTGGCCGGGTTCGTCTTGGGCGGAACGGTGTCCGAGGCCGTCCCGGCGACGAGGGGCAGGGAGTTCAGATAGAACCCCACGGTGTTGGCGTTGGCCGGGTTGGATTGCCGCGTCGGGGCGGTGATGCCGGCGGCCGGCGCGGCCGTGTCGAAGGTGAATTCGGAGCTCTGGCCGACCTTCAGGACCCCGGCGCGGTTCTCGACACGGACGCCGATGGTGTAGACGACGTCGTCGGCGAAATTGAAGGTGTTCGACGAGAAGCTCCAGGTGAAGTTCTTCCCGTCGCCTGAGTCGGTCAGCCCGGCCGTGTGCCAGACCGCCGGGACGGAGTCGTAGTTCGTGCCGCTCCAGAAGTTGCCGTTCTTGACCTGGACCGTCACCGAGACGACCTTCACTCCGAACTGGTCGGCGGCCGTCCCGGACAGCGTGTTGAGCAGGTTGTAGGCTCCGAAGTTGACCGGCACCATGATGGTGGCCGAGGCCTCGGAGGTCTCGAAGTTGAAGTCCCGCTGGTCGGGCGTGGTTTCGCTGTTTGCCGTGGGCAGGGCGATGTCGACCCCGCGCGTGCGGATGCGGTAGGACTTGCCGCTGGCGAAGGTCGGGAGGTTCCCCGCCGAGGTCAGGCTCCAGGCGTACTGGTTCCCGCCGGTGTGCACGAGGGTGGTCACGGGGTAGAACTGCTCGGTCGACAGCGTGAAGGTGCTGCCGCCGTTCCAGTAAGCGCCCAAAGACGGCCCGATTTCCCTAATGGACAGCGTCATGCTCGAAGGATAGGTGACCAGGGTCAGCGGATCGTGCAGGCCGGCGCCCGGGTTCTGGTCCCCCACCGTGCCCGAGATGGCCGCCACCGAGGGCAAGGTCACCCCCGCCGCCGGCACCAGCACCTTGGAATCCGGCTCCTGTATGTCCCAGGTGAAGGTGAAGTCGCGGCCCGTGCCGGCGTTCCCTACCCCGAACTCCTCGACCTTCCCGGCCGTGTTCGACGAGATGCTCATGACCTGGTACTGGTTGCCCGAGACCAGCAGGGCCGGGTTCATCAGCACATAGGTCCAGGCGCAGGAGACCCCCGCCCCCGCGCTGCAGTTGGAGCCCGGGACGGTGACCTGCCGCCAGAACGGGGACCCCGCCGTGACCCAGGTGGCGTCGTTCCACCACTCCGAGCTCCCCACGCGCTTGATCGCCACGCTGACGGTGCTCACCGCGGCGTTGTCGTCGATGGCCGTGCCGGCGATTCCCGGGAAGGCCGACAGCGCCCGCGTGCTGGGGGTGACCACGAAGCTGCGCGGGAGCAGGGTCGTGAAGCTGAAGCTGGAGACCGAAACGACGGAGGTGTTGCCGGCCTTGTCCACCGCGCGGGCCTGCACCTGGTAGCTCTTCCCGTTGCGGAAGAAGTCCGACGGGAAGGTCCCGGTCGACCAGTTGAGGGTACCGGTGACTGGGAACCAGGAGACGGGGTTGTCGGCCAGGAGCCCCCAACGGAAGTCGTAGTTGGAATCGTAGTCCCCCGGGTCCCAGAAGTCGTTGAAGCCGTCGTTGCGGCCGATGCGGACATCGATATGGTCGAGCAACACGCCGTCCTGCGCCGTGCCCTGCAGGACGCCGAGCTGGCTGACGACCAGGTTGGGGTCGATGCGCGGCACCGTCACGGTGGCGGTGGGCGCCATGGCGTCGTAGACGAAGGTGAAGGTGGAAGCGACGGGGGTGACGTTCTTCGCGTAGTCGACCGCCCGGGCGTTGACGGAATACTGGCTGCCGGTCAGGAGCTTGGCCTGGATGCCCCCCGAGGCCAGCGCCCAGCCCGCCGTCAGGGTCTCCGCTCCCACCGCCGATTCGAACCAGAACGAACCCGTGTCATGGTCGGCGGCCAGGCCCAGGAAGTCCGAGCCGTCCCACCACAGGTTCGTGTTGTTGTTGCGGATGGAGACCTGGACCTTCTCGACTGACGCGGAGAGCCCGGAGGGCTCCGAGGTGTCCAGCGGGTCGTCGGCTGTGCCGGTGATGGACGGCATGGAGGCCACATGGGAGGCGCTCGGCGTGGCGATGGAGACGGTGGGCGGCGAGGCGTCCCAGACGAAGTTGTCGCTGGCCGTCGCCGAGACGTTGCCGACCAGGTCCACGGCCCGCACATCCACCGTCATGCGCTGGTTGTCGTCCCAAGCCGTGGGAGTCGAGACCGCGGGCGGGGCGTTCCAGGACCACGTCGTCGTGCCGTCCATGACCATCCAGGTGTTGGCCGTGGCCGTCCAGCTCGAGCCCGTCCAGTAGTTGCCGTCGAAGCTGCGCCGCACTCGCAGCTCGACGGCGGAGGGCCGCGCCGCCTGGTAGCCGGCCGGATAGGCGCTGTCGGCCGCCGTGCCGCGGATGGGGTCCAGGGGGTTCCCCCACGATTCGGCCCCGCCGAGGAACGGGCCGTAGTACTTGTTGCCGGCCCGGTTGACCGCGGCAGCCGGCGGCCGCGTCGCCCGCGCCGTGGGCGCGGTGTTGTCGATGCTGAAGGTGCGCGTGGAGGCGCCCGCCTGCCAGTTGCCCGAGCGGTCGGAGGCGAAGGGGAAGACCCGGAACTCCCTGGCGAGGACGGTGCCGTCGTTGAGTTGGGCGATGGCCGAGCTGTCGAAGCTCCAGGTCGTCGACAGCGCCCCCGGGACGGCCACGACCCCGGGGACGTCGTCATAAGCCACGGTGAAGGTGGACGGAATGGCGTCGTCGTTCCAATAGTAGGTCGCGCCGCCGTCCAGGTAGCTCAGGACCAGGCGGACGGTCTGGACGCCCGCGTACGCGTCCGTCACCGTGCCCGACACCACGCTCACCGTCTTGCGCGGGGCCTTGTCCGCCGGCCCGGAGGCGTCCACGCCCGGCGGGGTGATGTCGTAGACGACGTTGAGCAGGCGCGCGGGGTCCCCCACCGCCTCGTTGGCGGGCTTGGCGTCGTCGATGCCGCGCGCCGAGATGGTATAGGTGCGGTCCGGGACCCAGGCGCTGCCGATGTTGCCGCTGTTGTAGTTCCAGGTGCCCGACGATGGCCCCTCCACCGTCCAGTTGCCGACGGAAGGGCTGAACCAGGAGTTGGTGTCGTTCAGGGTGGAAGAGGAGAAGGCGCCGCCGTTGTTGTAGTAGTAGGTGTCGCCGCCGAAGTCGAATTTGACCTGGACCTTGACGTTGGCGACGCCGGAGACGCCGGCGTTGATGCCGGCGGCCGGGTCGACGACCCGTCCGGACGGCACGCCCAGGCTCTTGGAGAAGTAATTGGAGTTCGGGGGGTTGCTGAAGGTGACGACAGGCGTCGCCTTGTCGACATAGAACGTGAACGAAGAGCCGTTCTGGACATACTGCGCCTGCGTCTGGGTGTTGCCGGCCTGGTCCACCGCCGCCGCGTAGACGCTGTAGAGGTGCTGGTCCAGGAAGGCCGGGGGATTCCCATAGACCCAGTTCGTCCCCGTCACCGAGGGGCGGGTGGAACCCACGGCGTCCCAGCCGATGTCGGTCCAATATTGGATGAAGAAGTTGGACGGCGTCCCATGGTCCTTGATGACCAGGTCGATGCGGTCGAGGATGCCCGGCGCGGCTTCGGCCACCGTACCGGAGACGGTGACGGCGGAGTAGGTGCTGCCGCGCACGAACGAGGTGATGGTCGCGGTCGGGATGGCCGTGTCGTAGATGAAGGTGGCTTTGGGGGTGGAGGCGTCCTCGACGTTCCCGTCGATGGTCCCCTCGGAGGCGTCCTCGCCGCGCGTGTAGATCGTGTAGGTCTCGTTGGTCAGCCACGTCATGCTGGCCGGGGAGGCCGTGAAGCTCCAGGAGTTCAATCCCTGGTTATAGGAAGCCGTATTGAAGACCGCTCCGCCCCATTTGCCCAGCGTTTCATCCCAAGAATCGCCGTTGGAGCGCTGGATGCGGACCTTGGCGCCCACCGCCGGCTTGATGCCGGCCTGCACGCCGTTGCTCAAGGGGTCGAGGATGCTGCCGGTCAGGGTCGGGTAGACGTTGACGAATCCCCCGGTCGGGAAACCCACCGTGCTCGTAGGCGACGCGCGGTCGACCTTGTACTGGACCGTATGAGCGAAGCCCGAGCCCACCTCGGGGATGTCGGCGATGTTCCGGCCGCGGATGCTCAGGGTGAAGGTGGTGTTGGCGATCAGGGGCGGCAGGGAATCCGGCCCGGTGGGATAGGTCCAGGCCAGGCCGCCGACGCCGGCGCGCCGCACGGCGGTGGACGCGTCGACCAGACAATTGACCCAGCCCATGGCCGGGTCGCCGCCCCAGCACTGCGCGGTGTCCGCGCGGCTTATCTGCAGCTCGACCTTGAAGGTGTCGGCGTTGGCCGAGCCGCTGAAGGGCGTCATCTGGCGGTAATGCGCGCCGAGAGGGTAGTCGATGTCGGTGACTGCTGGCGGAGGCTGGAAGATCCACTGCCGCCGGCCCGCCTCTCCCGTGCCGACCTGGGCGGTCTGGAGGTTTCCGGCCTTGTCCTTCGCCCAGGCTATGACGGCGTACTGGCAGTTGACCCCGAGCCGCGTGTCGATGGTCGGGGCGGAGTAGGTCCAGATTCCCGTCACCGGGTCGAAGGCGGCGTCGTTGTAGATGGGCACGGCGAGGTTGTTGACGAATTCCCCGATGCTTGCGTCCCAGAAGTCGTTGTTGTGGCAGAGCAGTCCGGCCGTCTTGCCCTGGATGCTGACAGCGACCCCGACGACCCCCGACGAGGAGGCCTGCACCTGGACGTCGCGCGCCGTGCCGGTGATGCTGGTGAGGCTGGTGGCGACCCCTCCGTCGGCCACGGACGGGAAGGCCACCCAGGAGACCGGCGGGGTAACGTCGACGATGACCTGGGCTTCGGCGGTCTGCGCCGAGGTCGGGAAGGCCCCCTGGTTGCCCGCCCGGTCGCGGGCCCGGACGCGCAGCTTGTAGCGCCGACCGTCGGGACACACCCCGCCGCCGCAGGCCTCGCCATGGGTCCAGTCCGTCGGAAGGGAGGAGAGCGACCAGGAGCTCGTGAAGAGGGATGCGGTCGTCGCCGTGCTGGCCGCCTGCCAGCTCCCGGCATGGCCGGTCCAGTAGATGTTCGCCCCCAATGCATGGGCCCCGCCCGACACGTCCTCGAGCTGGAGCTCAACGGCCGTCGCGCTCGACACGATTCCGCCGCCCAGGCCGAACTGGTCGCTCCAGGTGCCGGAGGAGAAGGGCAGGTTGGCCGTGCTCACGTAAACCGTCAGGGTGGGCGAGCTGATCTGGACGGTGGGGGTGCTCCGGTCGACGACGAAGGTCAGGGTCGTCACGTCCTTCTCGTAGTTCGGGGGAGTGGCCAGGTCGCGCGCCTGGGTGACCACCCGGTAGCGGTAGCCTTCGAGGAAGGCGCCCTCCGGGACGATGGTCTGGTTGCTGCCCCAGTTGCCCGCCGTTCCGCCCGGGTAGGGGTCGGTGTACTTGTCCGCCGTCAGGTTGAAGCCGGGGTCAGGGATGGTCGCCCAGGCTCCCAGGCCGGTCCGGTACTGCAGGGTTCCGGCGGTGTCTTCGCGGGACACCTTCATCCCGATGAGCCCGTTGCCCAGCATGCCGGCGCCGCCCGACGAGCCGGCCGAGCCGCCGGAAGTCAGCACGTCGTTGGCCGTGCCGACGATGGGGGCGATGGCTCCCGTCATGTAGGCGGAGGCGGGGTGGGTGGCCAGCGAGACGGGGCGGAAGAAGTCGATGGTGAACCGCCCTTCCTCCCAGTCGTTGTAGACCCAGGCCGTCGTCGTCGAGCGGTTGATGTTGCCGGCCTCGTCGGTGCCGGCCACGCGGACCTTGTACTCGGCCGGGGCTTCGAGGTTGCTCAGGAAGTACGGCGTCAGGTCGGCGTCGGTATAGCTCCAGGTGTTCCCCCCTCCGATCGTGGCGTCGAACCACTTGATGCCGGCGGTGAAGTTCACGCCGTCCCAATAGAGGCCGTCCTGCTGCTGGAGGGCGACTTGGATGCGCGGCGCGGCCCCGAACGCCTCCGCATAGGAGCCCCCCACGGTCGAGACCGGCTGGATATAGGCCGCGAAGGACGGGGCCGACACCGTCGTCGTCGGCGCCGTCTGGTCGTAGGTGAAGGCGTAGGACTGCTCGGGCGACTCGACGGCCAGGGCGTTGTCCACCACGCGGGACTTGACCGTGTAGTTCGTGCCGTCGACCCAGGGCGGGATGGTGTCGCCGAAGGCGGGATAGCTCCAGGGCACCGGGCTCCCCGAAGGAGTGGACGAAGCGACGCGCCAGGTCTCTCCGGGGGCGAAACCGCCGCCCCCCACCGTTCCCTTCCAGTAGTTGCTCGAAACGGTCTCTTGGATGGCCACCTCGACGCGGCGCACCCCCGTGGGCGTCTCGGCCGGCAGGTTCACCACATCCAAGGCCGTCCCCGAGATGACGGAGGGCTTCCCGCTGGGATAGAGGGCCACGCTGGGCACGATGATGGTCGAGGACGCCCTGTTGGCGTCGTAGTAGAAGACCCGATCCGCGGGAACGGCCGTCTGGTTCCCGGCGGCGTCGATGCCGCGCACGGTGATGGTGTACTTCTTGTTGTTCACCCAGGCCGGGGCCGGCATCGTCCAGGGGTTCGTGGCGTTGGCGATGGCGAAGCTGGAGACGCCCACGACCCAGCCGCCCGAGCCGCCGAACCCGACGTGCCAGTAGCTGACGTCGTCGTCGTTGCGGACCTGGACCTCCACGCGCGTGACGCCCGCCGGGGTGTCGTTCGAGTTCCCGCGCAGCGTGGCCAGCACCCGGGCGGGGCCGTACGCGTCGTGCGGCGCCGCCATCGGGGTCGAGATCGTCACGGAAGGGCCGAGGCGGTCCAGCGTCACCGTGTTGGTCGACGGGGACGACATCTGCCCCGCCATGTCGAGGACCTGGAAGGAGAGGGCGTATTGCGTGCCGTCGGCCTCGATGATGCTCGGCGCCGCATGGTTGATGATGTTGCCGGGATAGCGCCAGGCCACGGCCCCGGTGGAGCCGGTCAGCTCCACCGGCAGGTTGGTCGGGTTCGTCGTCCAGAGGGTGCCGTTCCAGAAGGACTCCGGAGAGCCCGCGGCCTTGGTCGAGATGCGCAGGTAGTAGCTCGTCGCCCCCGACAGGTCGGCGTTGGCCGTGCCCCGCACCTCGGTCAGGTCCTGGATGAAGGTCCCGTTGAGATGCGACTCGATGACCTCCGTGGGAGGCGTGCCGTCCACGATGAAGTCCAGCATGTCCCGGCCCTGCACGCCCGGCTGGGACAGGTTGCCCACCACCGTGCCGGTCGAGACCCGCGCCTTGTCGCGGGCCCGGACCATGGCCTTGTAGGGCTTGTCCGAGACCCAGAAGGTCTGGTCGACGAACACCGCCCAGGCCGAGCCGTTCCAGGTCGCGGTAGCCCAGCTGGCGGCGGCGTCGGTGGTGGAGCAGAACTTGGAGGGCGCGCAGGCGATGGGGTTGAAGTAGAAGCTGGTGTTGCCCTGCATGTACCAAATCAGCGAGTGGATGCCGTCGGAGCGGATGGGGTCGCCGGGATAGAGGGGCGCTTCGGCATCGGCGGCGGTACCGGCGATGGCGCTGCCGCCGTCGAGGACGGAGGGCTTGTAGGCCACCCCGTCCACGGGGAGGGTGAAGCCCGCCGTCGGCGGGTTCTTGTCGATGTGGATGGCGCGGCTGGAGACCGGGGCGACAGGCGTCCCCTGGGGGTTGCCGGCGGCGTCGGTGGCCTGGACCCAGATGACGTAGGTGGTGCCGTTGGCCAAGGAAGGAGAGAGGCCGGCGTTCTGATAAAGCCAGTTGTCGGTCCCGGTCACCGCCAGGTCGCTGGTGCCGGACGCGCAGCCGCCGAAGCCGCCGCCGTTGAAGCAGGTGTTGTTGGAAGGCCGGTAGATGCGCAAGGTGGAGCCCGTCACGCCGGAACGCTTCGGAGCCGAGGCGCCGGGCGGGTCGTTCGCCGTGCCGGTGATGGAGTCCAGGTTCATGTAGACCGTCCCCGAGGAGGGGAAGACGAAGCCTGCCTCGGGCGGCATGCGGTCCCAGACGAAGGTGAACTGGCGCATCTGCGCGGGGTCGCTCTCCTTGTTGCCAGCCCGGTCGCGCCCGAACATGAACAGGGTGTAGTCGACGCCGTCCAGGAGGGCCGGCTCGGCCAAGGTGGCCGTGCTCCAGTTGATCACCCCCGCGGAGTTCGTGGAGGTGACGATGTCGCTCTCCGAACCGATCGGGCCGAACGCCGTGTTGTTCCAGAATTTGTTCGCCGGAATCGCCTGATTGTCCTGCAGGCGCACCCAGACGTCGGTGATGGACGCCGCCACGCCAGCCGGGTTGCCGGGGTCGATGGCCGTGCCGATGATGGCCGGGAGGGCGGTCAGACAGGCGTCGGCCCCCGGCTCCCCGGGGCACACCGTCGTGGGAGGGCTGGTATAGAGCCCGGTCGGCTTCACGTCGTCGATGATGAAGTTCCTCGAGGTGGGCGGATTCGATTCCTGATTGGCGCTGTTGACGCCCACCAGGGTCATCGAATAGGAGGCGTTCGTCACCAGGTAGGGCGCGCTCAGGTTCTTGTTCCAGGTCTGAGGGACCGTGTTGATGACGTTGACGGGCGTGTAGGTCGATACGTCGTTGATCCAGCTCGCCGTGGCGTCGGACCAGTAGCTGGTCGGTTCGGTCAGGCGGCGCAGCTTGATGCGCACGCCCTCGGTCAGGCGCAGGTTGTTGCCCGTGCCGGTCAAGGCGGTGACGGCGGAGTCGCCGCCCTTGTAGTGGGGCAGGCCTCCCGCCGCCGGCGGGGCGACGACCGTGATGACGGGTGCCGGCGTCTCCAGGTAGAAGGTCAGCTCGCGGATTCCCGGGATGTCCTTGATGTTGCCGGCCACGTCGCGGGCGCGGGCGACCACGGTATAGGTCGACTTGTTGTCCCAGGCCACCCCGGAGGCGTCGAACGTCCAGGGGCAGGTCTCGCCGGCGTCGCAGACGGAATCGAGGTTCCCCACCGCCGGGTCGCCCGTCACCGTCCCCGAGGCCAGGAAGACCTCGCCGCTCTGCCAGCCAGGGATGTTGCCGTGCCAGAACGCCCCGGAGTGGCACTGCGATCCGCCGCACTGGTCTTCCTGGATGCTCAGCAGGACCACGTCGAGCGCGCCCGGCGCCGGGTCGCTGGCCGTGCCGAAGATGAAGTCCGCCGCGCCCACCGAGCCCGTGGGGCCGGTGGAGAGGGACAGGGGCTTGGTGGTATCGAAGATGAAGGTGTTGGTGGTGTAGACGGTCCGGTAGTTCCCGGCCCGGTCCTGGGTGATGCGGGTGGAGACCTTGTACTGCCGCGGGCTGGTCAGGTTGGCCGCAGCGAAGTTCCAGCTCCAGCTCCCTGAGGTCACGCCGACCAAGGTGGCCGAGGACCAGACCGGGGTCCCCGACAGGAAGGTCGAGCCGTTCCAGTAGTTATTGGCTCCGAATATCTCCTGGATGGCCACCTCCACCACGGCCGAGGAAAGGCCGGCCTGGTAGTCGCGCCCGTTGGTTCCGGGACAGTTGGCCTCGCTCTCGGCTATGAGGTAGCAGTAGCGGTCGTCGGCCGTGCCCAGGATCTGCGTGAGGGAGGCGTTGACGAACCCGTTGCTCGGCGGGGAGGCGATGCGGCTGATGGGGCTGGAGAGGTCGATGATGAAGGTATGGGTGCTCAGCGCCGTCTCGACGTTTCCGGCGTAGTCGGAGGCGCGGCCGGTGGCCTCGTAACGGTAGCCGTCCTGGTAGGTGATGCCGTCGGCCTTGGTCCAGTTGGCGATGCCCGAGGTCACCGGAGAGAAGGCGGGTTCCCCAACCCCCCAGCTGTTGAGCGGCTGCCACCATTCGTTCTGGCCGCCCGTCAGCTTGCTGGACTTGAGCTTGAACTGGACGCTCTGCACCCCGGCCGGCTGCAGGCCGACGTCGGCCGAGGTGCCCGAGATGGCGGTCAAGGTGGGGTTGTTCTCGTACTGCGCGGGGAAGAAGACCTTCGACAGGGGCTTGGAATCGTCGAAGGTGAACTGCAGGCCCGGAGTGTCGTCGGCGTTGTTGTTGGCGTCCAACTGGGCGTCCGATGGGGTCGCCGAACGGTTGCCGGCGGCGTCCGAGGCCCGGACCCAGAGCGTGAACTTCGTCGAGTCGAGGAAGGTCATCGCCGGGAAGGCTTTGGTCCAGTTCTTAAGGCCCGAGGCAGGCTGCCAGCGCCCGTACTTCGTGCCGGCCTGGTCCCAGGAGGCCAGGTCGTTGGCCGGGTTGCCGTTCCAATACCCGTTGAGCTGGTTGGACTTGAGCAGGATTTCCACGCCCGTCAGCCCCGCCGCCCCGGTCAGGCCGTCGTCGGCGATGCCCGACATGTTGACCAAGGCCGCCCCGTTATAGGACTGGTTGGCCGACGGGAAGGTCGCCCCCACGGTGGGCGCTTGGTTGTCGTAGCGGAACGAGGCTCCGGCGCCGGCCGCCGTCGGATTGGCCTGCCGGTTCGTGGCCTGGTCCACCACCAAGGTCACCACGCGGTAGGTGTTCGACGAAGCCATCATCCCGGCCGGGACGGGGGTCGACCAAGAGAGGTTCGTCTCGACGGGGGAGTAGGACTGCGTGGCCACGAGGACCCATGCGTTGGAGAGGGTGGGGTCGTTCGGGGGCGTGTTGAGCGAGAAGCCCGGCGTCGTCCAGTCCCACCACTTGTTGGCCACGGCCTGCGGCCCGTCGAGGTGCTCCACGGCCACGTAGACCTTCGCCAGGCCGGAGGCTTCGGCGGCGTTGGTCTCCTTCCAGGAGCCCTGCAGCTGGGTCAGGGCGTTCGTGCTGGAATTGTTCACGGGAACGGTCACGGTGCCGGTTGGACGGCTCAGGTCGTACTTGAACTGCTGCTTGTAGGCGGCCGGCACGGAGGCCGGAACCGTGTTGTCGTTGGCCCAGTTCCCGGCCGCGTCCTTGGCCTTCACGAAGACCGTGTAGGTGATGCCGTCCGAGAAGCGGGTGACCTGGTTGGCCTGCGTCCAGCTGCTCGGCTCAAAGGTCCATTGGCCGCCCCCGGACCAGGCACGGGTGGTCCAGAAGATGTTGTTGGCGTCGGGATGGTCGAAATTCCCCGTCAGGTGGTCGTACCACACGGCGTTGTCGATGCCCGAGGAGACGGCCACCCAGACTTCGGACACGCCCGCCCAGGCGTCGGATACCGCGCCGGAGGCCAGCGTGACGAGCCGCGCCGACTCCCCGTTATGGGAGTAGGGGGGCGGGGTGGGCGGGGAGAACGGGAAGCGCACGTCCAGGGTGGGCTGGGTCTGGTCGACCTTGAAGGTCAGGTCCCCTCCCACGGGCGGAGTGCGCTCGTTGCCCGAGCGGTCCCTGATGCGCACATAGACCCGGTACTGCTCGCCGTCCACGAAGGCTCCCGCCAGGTCGTCGTAGGTCCAGTTCACGCTGCCGAGGATGCCGGAGAGCGTCGCGGTGGAGTAGTGGTCGTTGAGCGCCGTCCAGGACGAACCCGTCCAGTCCTGGTCGCCGCCCGCGCCCACGATGCGCTGGATGCGCACGGCGACGGCGCCCGGGTCCTGGGTCAGGCCCGAGAGCCCGCCGTCGGCCGTGCCGCTGATGGCGGCCACGGAGACGAATTCCGCCCCCACGGGGGACTGGAGGGCGAAGACCGGCGCGGCATCGTCGACGACGAAGTCCCGGATGTCGGTCCCGACGGTCCCCGGGGTGCCGATGTTCCCGACCACGGTCCCGTCCCACTGGTTCGAGTCGTCCTCGCCGCGCGCCTCGATGCGGAAGGCCCGTTCCGGCCCCACGGAAGCCCAGTTGGGCTGGGTGATGTCCTCCCAGGTCGGCGCGCTGAGCCCCGAGGCGTCGAAAAAGCCGCCGTTTACGACGGCTGTGCCCGAGGTCCAGCCCACGCCGGTGCGCCAGTAGTAGGTGTCGGCCGAGGTATAGGAGATGCGCAGCTGGGCGCGGCGGATGGCCGAGTTCCATGGGGCCCCGGGGTCGTTGACCGTACCCAGGAACTTCCCGCCGACGCCGCCCAGGTCGGCGGCCTTGTAGTTGCCGTTATGCGCCGGGAAGGTCACCCCCGCCAGCGGCGAGGTGTTGTCGAACAGGAAGGTCCGCGAGGAAACGTCGTCGGTGAAGACCGACTGCAGGTTGCCCGCGGTGTCGATGGCGCGCGACTGCAGGACGTACCAGGTGTTCGGGTAGAGCAGGAAGGCGGCCTCGATGCTGGGCTGGTTGAAAATCCAGTTCCCGCCGCCGTAGGACCCGTCCACCCAATTCGGACAGGCCGCCTCGAAGTTGCCGGCCAGCTGGAAGCACTTGCCGGTGCGCATCGAGCGCACGGAGAAGCTCGAAGCGCTCATCGAGTGGAAGTCGGAGGCCGTGCCGGTCACCGTCGTCAGGGTGTTGATGGGCTTCACGGTGGACGGCCGCAGGATGCCGGCCTCCGGCGCGGTGACGTCCCAGGTGAACTGCTTGGGGGTGGCGGCCGTCCCGTTCCCGGCGCGGTCCTTCACGAGCAGTTCGACGGCGTACTGCACGTTCGGGGTGAAGGCCTCGGCGTTGGTGAAGCTGCCGTGGACGATCTGATAGGTGATGCCTCCCGCCGGCTGGGCGACGGCGCAGGTGTTGTCCGGAGCCACGTTGCAGTTCGCCGCGCTGGCGACGAAGGCCGATGAGATGAAGTTGAAATACTGCCCGTTGTCGTTGCGCTTGAGGCGCAGATAGACGGTCTTGGCGGCGTTGCTGACCGGGGCCACCAAGGGAGCGGGCAGGGGCCCGTCGGTGGAGTCGTCCGAGGCCGTGCCGCGCAGGCTGGCCACCGAGTTGGTGAAGCCCAGCACCGGAAAGGACACCGCGGTCTGCGGCGGGGCGTTGTCGACGAAGGTGCCGCCGGCCGTATGGGCGACCTCGGTGAGGGTGGCGCTGCGGGCCTGGATGTGGACCTGGAACTTCCGGAAAGGCCCGTAAGCGGTCCAGGTAGAGGCCCCCAGGTTGTACACCCAGCTATTCTCGTTGCCCGAGCCGTTGTCGGTGAAGGTGACGCCCAGCGGGCTGAAAGAGTTGTACGACCCGATGGGCTTCCAGCCGCCGATGCTGGGGGTCGGGTCCCAGACGATGATGCTGCCCGGGTCCGTGATGTCCTGGACGCGCACTTCCAGGCTGGTGGCCGGGTCGTTGGCGGTGCCGGTGATGGAGACCCCGGCCGGCTGGAAGTGGGCGTCCGACGCCGGGCTGATGAAGTCCGAGCGCGGGGTGGGCTCGGTGAAGACGAACTGGATGCGGTTCACCCCGTTGACCGCCCCCGGTATGGTTTGCAGGTTCAGACCGAAGTCCTCGGCCACCGCCACCACCTGATAGGTGACGCCCGAGACCCAGGTCGGGGTCGACGCCCCCGTGGCGATCCACTGGACCGGGACGGCGTTGTTCGTGGCGGCCTGCACCCAATAGGTGGGGTCCACGCTGGGCAGGGGCGGCGTAGGGATGTCGGGGTGGACGCCGAAGGACTTGGTGGCGCTGTTCCACCAGCCCTTGGCTCCGGAGGCCTGGTAGTAGGCCAGATAGACCCGGCGCAGGCCCGAGGCGCCGACGTCCTGGGCCGTGCCGGTGACCTGGGCCAGGGACTCCGGGCTGGAACCGTCGACCGGGACGATGACGCGCGAGGTGGGCGGAGAGAAGTCGGCCGAGAAGGTGTTCGTGGAGACCAGGGTCTGGACGTTGCCGGCCGCGTCGCGCGCCGCATACGCCGAGACCTTGTACTGGCGAAGGTCGGTCAGCGCGCCCGCCACCAGGTTGTAGCTCCAGGTGCCGCTGGAGTCGCCCACGAAGGTGGCGGTGGAGAACATGGCCGGGACCTGGTCCGTCCAGGCCGTGCCGGTCCACCAGCACTTGTTCACGGTCGGGATGAGTCCGCAGGTGCCGCTGATGTCCTCGACGGAGACCACCACGCTGGAGGCCTTGATGCCCGACTGGAAGTCGCGGATGCCGGGCGTACGGCACAGCGGGTTCCCGCCGCCCGGCTGGGCCTGGTCGACGATGTCGCAGAAGCGGTCGTTGGCGGTGCCGGTGATGAGGACCGAACCGGACCCGGCGAAGCCCGCGTCGGGCGGGAAGGAGACCCTGGCCACCGGGGTGGTGCGGTCCATGACGAAGGTGCCCACCGCCTCCGGGGCCTCGATGTTGACGGCCCCGTCGCGGGCGCGTGAATAGAGCTTGAACTGGTAGCCGTCGCCCCAGGTGTTGGTGAAGGTCTGGCTCCAGATGGGGGCCGCCAAAGCGGTGTTGAACTGGGGCGGGGAGGGTTCGGCCCCCGGCGCCCAGGTCGTGCCGCCCCACCAGCCGGGGGCATCGCTGGCGCAGCCCGAGCACCACAGGTTGACGCGCACCTCGTTGACCGCGGAACCCGTAGGGGTGTCGTTCACGTCCGTGTACGCCGTCCCGGTGATGCTGGCCAGGGAGGTCGTGTCCTTCAGGTAGGCCGCCGAGGGCTGGTTCATCCGAGACACCGGCAGGGAGTTGTCGTAGGTGAAGCTCAGCGCCGGGCTGAGGTCGGGGTAGCGGTCGTTGGTGAGGTCCGCCGCCAAGGTCGGGTATTGGGAGGTGTTCCCGGCCGGGTCGGAGGCGCGAATCCAGACGACGTACGGCTTGTTGTCGTCGAGCGCCGGCCAGGAGAAGCTCCACTGCACCGTCCCCGCCACGACGCTGTAGGAGGCGGGGATCCAGGTCAGGGCGCCGAAGCCGCTGCCCGTCCAATAGGCGTTGAGCAGCTTGTCCTTGAGCAGGATTTCCACCGTGGTCACGCCGGAGTTGCCGTTGAGGCGGTCGTCGGCGGTGCCCGCCAACGGCGTGAGGCCGGCGGCGTTGTAGGCCTGGTTTTGCGCCGGGAAGGTGGATTTCACCACCGGGGGCTGGGTGTCGTAGCGGAACTCGATGCCCTTGCCCGCCGCCGGCGGGTTGTCGGTCTTGTTGCTCGTCCAGTCCCAGACCGCCGTCACCACGCGGTAGGTCTCGGAGCTGACCAGCATGCCGACGGGGACCGGGGTGGACCAGGGCAGGGAGTAGGTGCCGGGCGCGCTCACCGAGGCCACCATGACCCAGGCCGAGTCGGGCTCGCTGCCGTCCAGCGGCCAGAAGGGCGGGTTGCTCTTGGAGAAGCCCGGGGTGCCCCAGTCCCACCAGCGCAGCTGGTTGTGCGAGGTCTGCTGGACGGCCAGATAGAGCGCGCGCACGCCGGCGCCCGTGCCGAGGTCGGTGGCCGTCCCGGAGAGCTGGCCCAGGGCGTTGCGCGGGGCTCCGCTGGGAGGGCTGGCGACGCTGGAAGTGGGCTTGGTGACGTCGTAGAGGACCTCGCGGGTGTAGGCGGCCCCCGAGCCGCTGGGCGCCGTCACGTCGTTGGTCCAGTTGCCGGCCCGGTCCTTGGCTTTGATGAAGAAGGTGTAGTTCAGGCCGTCCTCGAGCGGGGTGTTGAAGAGGTTCGCCGGCTGATACTGCCAAGACGAGCCGGAGGTATAGACCTGGGTCGTCCACTGTATCTGGGCGTTGTTGAGCAAAGTGAAGTCTTCCGTCGCCTCGTTCCACCAGTCCCAAGACGAAGCGGCTGTCGTCCCGGTGGATATCGCCACCCAGACCTCGGCCACTCCCGAGGCGAAGGCGCCGTTGTCCGCGACGGACCCGGAGGCCCGGTGCAGCTCCCATTCCAGGTTCGCGTTCGACCCGTTGGCGTAATGGTCATGGGCGGGGGGCGGATAGGGGAACTGCATGTCCAGGACCGGGGGCTGGTTGTCGAAGGTGAAGGCCACGTCGCCCCCGGCCCCCGACACGCGCTGGTTGCCCGCCCGGTCGGTGACGCGGACATGGACCCGGAACTTCTGGTCGTTGGCGAAAGCCGGGGCGATGAAGGTCGTAGTGCTCCAGTTGACCACGCCCGACCCGCTGCCCGAGACCGGGAACCAATGGGCGTTCAGGGCGGTCCAGGAAGAGCCCGTCCAGTCCGCGACGGAAGCCCCTGCGAAGCGCTCCAGGCGCACCTCGATGCGGGAGATGCCGGCCAGGTCCCCGTTGGCCGTGCCGGTGATGGAGGAGACGGCGTTGAAGAAGCGCCCGTCGATGGGCCAGGTCACGCTGGACACCGGCAGGGAGTCATCCACCACGAAGCTGACGGTGGACATGTAGACCGAGGTGTTGCGCAGGTCGGCTCCGTTTCCGGCCACGGCCGCGTCCCGGGTCCTCACCCGGGCGTAGTAGCGCTGGTCGCCGCGCGAGGCCCAGTCCACCGGCGTGGTGTTGAACGACCAGTTAACGCCGCCTGACACGCCGACCTTGATGTCCGAGGGGGTCGTCGTCCAGCCGGCCGGCGAGGTGCGCCAGTAGGTGCTGACCCCGGCGTTGAGGTAGGCCAGCTGGATGTCGACGTCGTCGTCGTCTGTCACCTTGAAGCCGGCGGCGGTCAAGGCCGGGCCGTCCGCGGCCGTCCCGGCTATGCCCTGGGCGTTGAGGGCGGCCACCGCGTAGGCGGCCTCGATGCTGGTCATACCGTTGAGCGGGTCGGCCGTCCCGGGGAAGCTGACCCAGGCCTGGGGCGGGGTCTTGTCGAAGCGCACCGTGATGGAAGACGCGTTGGTGTCGAGCCAGACGCCCTGCAGGTTGAGCGCCTTGTCGCGGGCGCGCGAACGGATCACATAGACGGTATTGTCGGCCAGGAAAGAGGAGAGCCCGGCCGCCGTGAACGACCAGGTCGCATTGTCGATGCTGTCCCAGTTGGCGTCCGACTGGACGTCGGCCGGCATCCATTTCTCGCTGGAGGACCAGGCGCAGGACGGGTCGCAGAACAGGTACTTGCCGTTGTCGGGGCCGCTGCGCGCCTGGATGGCCACCTCGACCCCGCTGGACGCCAGGACGGGGTCGATGCCCGAGGGGTTCACGCCGGTAGCCCCGTTCTGGCTGCCGTCTGGATCCAACTCATAGACCGTCCCCGAGATGAGCGACAAGGAGGACATCGTGCTGACCCCGACGAACGGCGCCGACATCGTGGCGGTCGGCCTGTTGGTGTCGTAGCGGAACACCACGTTGGCGGGGTTGGCCGCGTTCTGGGCGTTGTCGGAGGCGTTCATCAGCACGCGGTAGCGGTAGCCCTCCTGCCAGAGGGCGCTGGTCGCCACCTTGCCGGGGGCCGTGGAAAAGCTGATGCCGCTGGGGACGCCCAACAGGTCGGTGTCGCCCGGGGCGTTGGTGACGAACTTGTCGGCCGAGGGGCTGTACTCCGTCGTCGCCGAGCTGGCGAACTCGATGCGGAACTTGACGGTGCCGCCGTCGATGTCGGACTTGGTGGCCCCGCCCCCGGGCACCTGGTCGACCGCCGTCCCGGTGAGGACGGTGAGGAGGTTCTCGCCGCCGACCTTGGGCCTTATAAGGGAAAGGGTCGGCCCGTTCTCGTCGAAATAGAAGGCGCGCGACTGGGGAGGCGCCTCGTCGTTGCCCCCGGCGAAGGCCGAGACCCGGGCCCGGAAGCGGTGGTTCGTGTAGATGCCCGGGAAGGCCCCGCTGACCGGGAAGTTCCAAACCTTGGGGCTGGTTCCAATCAGAGACAGTATGGTATAGGTCGAGGTCACCTTGCTGAAGCCCACGGCGTTACAATCCACCCAGACGGCGGCGGCGTCCCAGCATTTGTTGTCGGAGGCGTCCCCGGCGTCCTCCGGGAACTTGTCGTCGGAGGCCGACACCATGATTTCGATGCGCACATTGGAGGCGCTGTCCGAGGCCGTGCCGGTGAGCTCGGTCAGGCGGTTCGCCCCCGCAGAGTAGCGGTAGAAGTGGTCGTTGGTGTCCGGGACCGAGATGCTCGAGAACGGGGTGGCCGAGATGAAGCGGAAGCGGTGGTGGTTGGAGTTCGACGCCGCCGCCCCGATGGTGCCGAAGTTCTTCACCGCGTCGGAGGAGTAGACGAGGGCGTGGTAGAAGCTCCCGGTCTGGAAATCCGCCACGTTCGAGACGTCCAGGGTCCAGTTCTTGGTCGCCCCCGCCCCGGTGACCGTAGCCTCGTAGTAGACGCGGGTGCTCGTGAAGGTGCCGAGCGCGCTCAGCCCGCTCAGACACTTGGTATCATCGATGTTTCCGGCGTTGTCGCCGCAGATGGCCACGAAGGTCTGGCTGGGACTGGATTCGTTGTCCGTCACGGTGCCGGTGATCTCGGAAAGGCCCGCCACATTGGCCGAGTGGGCGGGGGCGACGATGGCGCTGGTCGGGGCGACCTTGTCCACGCGGAAGAAGCGGACGCCGGTATGCCCTGCGTTCCACCCCGCCAGGGTGGTGTCGGGCGGGACTTCGATATTGGGCTTGGCCGTCCCGCCGCCGTCCAGGGCCGCGTCCTTCGAGCGCAGGCGCACCCGGTAGCGCGCCCCGTTGGTCAGGCTGGCCCACAATCCGGCCGGGGCGGCGTTATCGGTGGGGAAATCGTAGCCCGCCCCGTTGACCGACATGGTGCGCCAGGCCGCCGCCGAGTTGCAGGTGGCGTTGAAGGCCGTACCGCCCCAGCACTGCCCGCTGCCGTCGGAGTCCTGGATTTCCACCTCCATGACGCAGATGTTCAGGAGCCCGGCCCCGCCCGCCCCGTCGCAGGCGTCGTTCTGGCCGTAGCCGACCCCGGAGCTGGGCAGGTCGATGGCGGTGCCGCGGATGATGCCCAGGCTCACCAAAGGATAGGTCGAATACCAGACATCCTGCAGAGGCGCCTCCACCGTCGTCACCGGAGCCTGGGTCTCCCAGTTGAAGACCGCGGCCAAGGTCAGGGAGCTGTTGGAGTTGGTGTAGGGCGAGGGCACGTTGTCCTTGGCCCAGGTATAGACATGATAGGTCTCCACCCCCCTGGAGTTCCAGAAGGGATCGGCGACGTCGGCCAACGGGTAGGACCAATTGTTGCCGCTGAATGGAGGGTTGTCCACCGGGTCGAGGCGCAAATCGCACCAGTTGAGGTTCCCGGCCCCCGCCGCGCAGAAGTCCGGCGCGCCCGTCACGCCCGGGTCCTCGCGGTACCACTTCCCGTCGGACTGCCGCCGGATGCCGATGCCGACCTGGGCCACATCGGCGTTGAAGATGCCTCCGCCCTCGGGCTTGTCGCGCACCGTCCCCCCGATGCTCGACGGCAGGACCAGGGGGGACCCGCCGAAGGTGGCACCGCTGGAGATGGTCAGGTTGCTCAGCAGCGGCGGGGTAAAGTCGTAGACGAACGACAGCGAATACTGGGTGAGATTTCCGGCCACGTCGCTGGTCTGGAAGACCAGATAGTAGTCCTTGCCTTCGCGCCAGGGGACGGCGGAGGCCAGGGAGACGGCGTAGGGCACCGCCGTCGTGGATTGGGCGATGTTCCAGACCTGGGAGCCCGCCGTCCATGAGGACGGCGCCAGCGCGTCGAAATGCGTGGGGCCGGTCGGGCCGTTGTAGCGCAGCGAATAGCTGGATTGGGCGATGCCCGAGCCCGTGCCGTCGCTCAAATAGAAGCGGATGCTGGTCAGCGGGCTAGAGGTGCTGTCGAGGCCCACGAAGGAGGTCGGGTCCCGCAGGGTGTCGCCGGAGAACCCCGTCGCCCCGGCCGTGCTGAAGGCCACCTTGCTGATGACGGGCGCGGTGCGGTCGAGGCGCAGGTAATAGGTGAAGCGCGGGGTGCTGGCCGTCCCCGTGGAGTTCCCGGCCGTGTCGGAGGCGTAGGCCTCGATCTTGTAGACCAGGCCGTCGATGAACGGGGCGGCGGAAACATCCCAGGAGGGGAAGGCTTCCACGGCGTCCGCCGTCGTGGGGGTATAGGTGACCTCCTTCCAGGCCTGGGCGGGCGTGATGGCGTTGGTCAGGATGAGGGGGCTCGAGTTGGGGTCGACCCAGCGGTCCGGGGTGTCGTCGGCGTCGACGAGTTCGCCCACGCGCAGATAGATGTGCATGGGGTTGAGCCCGTCGGCCGTGTTGTCGCGGATGGTCCCGGCCAAGGTATTGAAGGCGGTGAGCCAGGTCGCCGCGGCCTTGGTCGTAGCCAATCCCGCGGGCGAGGTCAGGGCCAAGGTCGGCCGGTGGACGTCATAAAGGAAGGTCACGCCCGTATTGAGCGAACTCGTCGACTGGTCGACCACGCGCCCCGAGGCGTCTTCGACATGGCCGAAGACCCGGTACTTATGGCCGTTCTCCCAGGCGGGGAGCTTGATGGTGGTCCCGGACTCGACGCGCACGGAGCGGGGACCGACGAAGGGAGGCGAGAACAGGGTCTGGGGAGTGCCCGTCGAGGACATGGTCAGGAACATCTGCTGGTTCACCGCGCCCAAGGTCCCTTCCACATTGAAGGCTAGCCAGGTGGTAGGGTCGCTCTGGTTCGTGGTGATGTCCTGGACGAGGAGCTTGGCCGTGGTCAGGCCGGAGCCGTTATCCGCGAAGGTGAATTCCACGGCCGAGGCCGTGTTCGTGGCCCCCGCCACCGGCTCGACCAAGGATATCGTGGGGTTGAAACGGTCCAAGGTCACCGAGTGCGTGCTGATGAAGCCGGGGAAGTAGGGGTCCCCCCACCCCCCGTCGGAGGTCTTGGCCCGCACGGCGAACTCGTATTCTCCGTCGTCCGGGACCAGGCCCGTGTTGGCCGCCGGGAAATTGTAGGAGTAGGTGACGGAGGCCTGGTGAACGTCGAGGGAGGCGTCCTGCCAGCGCGCCTCCTCGTCGGCCGGCGGGATGGCCATGACGGCGCCGCTCCACATCTTCCCCGTGGCCAGGTGCTTGATGCGCACCTGGACGGCCGATATGGAAGTCTGGCCGAAATTGTTGAAGGAGGCCCGGCCCGTCACCGACGAGAAGCCCAGCTGCAGCCCGGGCGAGGGCCAACTGATGGTGGCCGTCGGAAGGGTGACATAGAAGGTGCTGGTCGCGCTCAGCGCGCTGCCGCCCGCCGGATTGCGCAGGCTCAGCTGATAGGTGCCGACATAGGCCGCGGTGGAGACCTTCGTGAATAGGGTCACCTTGCCGGAGCCGGAATAAGTCAGGGAGGCCACATGAATCTCCGGCTCCGGCAGGCCGTCGGAGTCGCGCAGGAACTCGACCTTGACCGTCGTCGAGCTCGGGATGACCGAGGACGCCCCGGAATTGGACCAGTTCATGAAGTTGGCCCCGGTCAGGGTTAGCGCGCGGCTGAACAGGCCGGTGCCGTTGCTCGACATCACGGCGCCGGCCGACGCGTGGCTCCCGCCATCTTCATCGGACACGGTCGTGACGGTGGGGGACGGGATGAAGACCGAGAAGGGCTTGTCCACGCTTGAGCCGCCGAGCCTGTCGAAGCGCTTCGGATAGTCCTGCCCGTCGGGCATCTCGACGCGCAGGTCGTAGTCATAGCCGGCGAAGGCATAGGTGGAGAGGACGATGGAGGCCCTCAGCTGCGTGTCGGAGAGATAGGTCACCGAGGTGACCCGGATTTCGCTCTGGGTCTCGCTGGCGCGCAGGACGCGGAACCAGGGCTTAGTCGAGCCGGTCACCCCATAGCCGAAGTTGTTGCCGGTCACTATGAGGTCGTAGTTCGGTCCGCTCAGATAGGCCGCCGCCGGCGCCGTCGTCACATTGGTGGCCGTGACCGTCGGGAAGGTCGAGGTGATGATTTTGTCGAAGAAGACATCGTTCCCGTCCGTCCAGATGATGGGCAGGGGGTTGGGATATCGGGTCCACAGCCCCAATTTCGGGTAATCGGCGCTGCCGAGATCCCCGGTCCCCGAGCCGCCCGGCGTCTTGGCTAGGCGCCAGTTCGTCGCATGCTTGACGGTCGTCCCATTGAAGACGGTATTGGTGGACGCGGTATAGTCGTAGTGGATTCCGATCGTGCTCGCATAGGCTACATACACGTACTTCGCCCCGCCCGGGGCGCCGTCGACGATGGAGACGCTGGGATGTCCCAACGGGGCGCTGAACCCCGACGAAAGGGTCGCATTGGTGGCGCCGCTGCCGTTCAGGGTTCCGCTGACAAGGCTGGTCCCGTCCGCGGCCCGCCTCCAATAGACCAATTGTCCCACGCTCCCGATATAGGCGAAATGGGCGTTTCCGCTCCCTTCCTCATTGAGGCCGGCATTGCCGTAGTTGTTGTCAAGGAGGGTGGCGATTCGCGCGGTCTGGTTTAGACTCCCGAGCTCGGTGGCGTCGGGGGTGAGGTCGACGGTGTTCTCGGTAAGGCGCAGGATGTGCAGGCCGTGCGCGGCGAGCGAACTGGCGGGGGCATCGGCATTAGGAATCCTGTCCGCCAGCAGCACCTTCGACGTCCCGGCGCTCTCGCGGACCGGCACGAGCACCGGGGTCGAGGTCTCGTCCAGGGTGGCGTCGAGGAAAGGGGCCTGCGTGTTGTCGTTGTCGATGCAGTCGCCGAACATCTTCCAAGCGCCGTTGTTGTAGTCGCTCAAGTCCGGCGCCAGGTTAAGGACGCCATGGGCCGACAGGATGCCGGCGTTGATTTCAAGGCCCCGGCCGGTGCCGAACAGGGAGACGAATCCCCCGGTCGTCGAGCTGGCGTAGGTTATGGAGACCGAATGCAGCGAAATCCAGTCATGGATCGTATCCTTTGTCTTGGCTGGGACGTATTGGCACCGCCCTTTCGCGAGGCCGAAGGTGGAGCGCTGAGAAGCGATGGGCTGCAGACACATCCGCGCCACGGCGACCTCCCCGACGCCGCAAGCCGCGTTGGTGGGGTTGAGTTTCCCCATGCGCAGGAAAATCTTGTTGCCGTTGGCGTCCGTCCAATCGGGCGTAGTAGCCTTCCTGTTGGCGGAGCCCCAGTAGTCAAGACCGGCGTCGGGTGCCGCGATGTAGATGTACTTCAGCGCGCCTTCGTCGCGCAGCCAGACGCTGACATAGCCCGCCGCCGCGTCGGGAGCCATCTGGAGGTATGGGAACACGTCCTCCGCCGCCGTCCAATCCATGCCGTCCGCCGAGTAGCGCACCGTCAGCCGGTCAGGGTTGGCTGACTTGAAGAAGGCCCAAGTCCCCAGCCCCGGGATGGAGATGATGTTCCTCTGCCCCCCCCAGCCGGTGCTCGCCCCGGCTCCCGTCGTCATTTTTCGCTGGGCGGAGAGCGCATTGTGGGGCAAAGCCAGATAAGCGGCCAGCAGAGCCAGCGAGAGGGCACGGAACCGGAACCCGGTCCCGGCATGGCCAGGGGCGCGAGGGCTAGCCACGAATCCCCTTCAGGGCTTGGGCCGCCAGACGCGAGACCTCGCCGTCCGGGTCCTTGGCGGCGGTTTCCAGCGCCGGCACCGCCGCCGAAGCCTTCTTGCCGATTTTCCCGAGCGCCAACGCCGCGCTCCGACGCACGATAGGCTCGGGGTCTTTGAGTGCTTCAACCAAGGCCGCCACCGCCCCACGGCCTTTGCCCGTCAGCTGCCCCAGGGCCGTCGCGGCATAGGCGCGGACGATGGGATTGCCGTCCTTCAGGGCCTCCTCCAGGGCGGAGCGATGGCGGCCGCCCTTGGGACTCATCATCTGGACCAGGGCCCGGCCGCAGTTATCCCGGACTTCGGGGTCCCTGACGCAGGCTAGGATGGCGGGCAGTTCGGCGGAGACCTCCGGCCTGGAAATCCGAAAGAGCAACTCTCCCGCCCGCCCCCCCAGGTCCGGGTCCTTGAGCAGCCGAACCAGAGCGGGGACGGCAGGGCGGCCCAAGGCCGCCCCCACCTGAGCGGCCAAACCGTACCGGCCGGCGGAATTCATCCACTCCAGCAAGGCGGGAAGCACAGCCTCCCCGTTCGAGGCCAAGGCCTTCACCGCCGCCGTCCGGACCTTCTCGTCGCTGGAGCGCAAATCGGTGAAAGCCCTGTCCCACTCCCCCGCGCCGAAGGCGGCCAGGGGCAAGAGGACGGCCGCGACCAGGGCGAGCGCCAGCGCGCAGGCGAAGAAGGCGCGCGCGCGCGGGAAGGAGAAGTTCTTTATAGCGTTCTCGTTCATGGCACAGAGTCCGGCCAAGCCCCGTCAAAGGGGTCCGTCAGCAAGTATCCCCGGGTCTCTCCGGGTCCGGATTTAGCTTTTGTTGCGTCTTCCGCCGTCCCAGTCCCCGTCAAGACGGGGGGGCGGGACGCTCCCCAGGGGGGAGCCGTACGGGGAGTACGGCGGCTCTCAGCAGCGCAGAGGCAGGTTCAAAGCGCGGTCCGGCGCGCTGGCCGGAGCCGGCCCCCGCGCCTGAGAGCGGAGGGCCGGGCCGGTGTCGCCGAGCCGGACCAGAACGGTGGGACAGGAGACCTTGGGTTCGCGCGAGGCCGTGCACGGCGTGACCGCGGCGGCGCCGGAAGACGAGCCCTCGACGCGGATGGAACGCGCCAGCGAATCGGCCCGCTCCACGAAGTCCGCCCAGGCCTTCGCCGCCGGGGCCGCCAGGACGGCGGATTCGGCGCGCTGGGCGTCCTTGAGCGTGCGGGCGATGTCGCCGCGCGAGATGAGGCGGTTGGACGCGTCGCGCAGCTCCAGGCCCGGGCCCTGCTCCAGGGCCTCGAAAGGCGAGACCACGGCCCCGGCCGGGGCCGCCCCCAAGTCCTCGGAGGCGGCACTTGCCGGGTTCATCCCGGCGGCGGCCGTCAGGACGGCCAGCAGGCAAAAGAGGCGCCCGGCCCCCATGGCTATCTTACCCCTCTATCCCGAAGATAGTCAGCAGCGGCCGGGCGGAATCGGTGCGTCGTAGTCGCCATTCCCCGTTTCGGTAGCCTGGCCGCCCCGCACGCGGGGCCCGTGGCTTTGCGCCCCCGGCTTGCGCCGGGTTTGCCGTTTCGTTGCGAACTCTGCGACCCTAGCAGTATAACCGGGAGGCTTGTTTTGTCAAGGGGGGAGGGGTTGACAACAGCAGAGAACGCCCGCGGCGCGGGTCCCCCTTGGCACATGCCCCAAGTCTAAGGGCGCTTCTCCTTGGCGTCAAGGGCGACCGGCTTCCCGTCGCAGACGAGCGAAGCGGCATAAGCATGCAGGTAGCGGATTTCATCGAGCCAAGCCAGCCGTTCGGCGGGGCCCATCGCGGAGAACTCCGCATTTTTTTCGGGGGAGTAGTACTGCACGACCCGAACCGGTTCCGCGGAGCTCACCCGCCCTTCCCCAAGCGCGCCTCCATGGCGCGTATGTCTTCGAGGTCCTGAGGGCGGCCCACGGGGCGCTTGAGAGCGATGAGGTCTTCCATGGAGGCTACGAAAATGGAGTATCCATCCATCGGGACTATCAGGCGGCGCGAGTAGGCCTCCGCGAACGGGATGGGCTCCCACGAGAAGACATCCAGCAGCTCTCCGACGCGCTCAGGATGGTGGACGGTGAAGACCTTCATCCCCTTCTCTTCACGCCACGCTCGCCGATTCTCGGCGTCGGCGAAGGCCTCGATGGGGACCGGCGCCTTCGGCAGATACCCCCGGCTCTTCAAGAGCCCGAAGAACCGCTCGAGATTCGAGCGCTCGAAGTCCACCATGAGGTCCAAGTCGGCCGTGGCGCGCAGGAAGCCATGGAGCACGACGGCCACGCCGCCCACGACGAGGTAGCGCACCTCGGCTTTGTCCAGCGCCCGGAAGGTGTCCGCGAAGAACATGACCTCAGTATAACGCCGCCCCGGGTGCTCGACAAGGTCCGACCGCATGTAATATAACTTTTAAATATTGAATCTGCATAGATTCAAGGCTATACTTCTTCCATGCACCGCTATGTCCCCCGCGCCATGGAGCCCGAGCTGCTGGCGGCCGCGAGCGGCTTCCCCGTCGTCGTCTTGACGGGCCCGCGGCAGACCGGGAAGTCCACCCTCCTGCGCAAGACCTTCCCGAAGCATGCCTATGCGACGCTCGACGACCCGCTGACCCGGCGGTTCGCGGCGCAGGACCCGAAGGGCTTCCTAGCCGGCGATCGAGCGTTGATAATCGACGAGGTCCAGAATCTCCCGGAACTCCTGCCTGAGGTGAAGATCGCGGTCGATTCGGACCGAACCAGGAAAGGGCGCTTCCTTCTCTCAGGCTCTCAATATTTCCCCCTCATGGCGGGCCTCTCGGAGTCTCTGGCAGGGAGGGCGGCGCTCTTCGAGCTATTGGGATTCTCTACGCAAGAAGCGGCGAAGGCGCTTTCGAAAGGGGCTGTGAAGGACCCGTTCACGACGATCTTCCGAGGGTCCTACCCCGAAATCGTCGCGCAAGGGGCGCCGCGCGACCGGTTCCTGGCGTCCTACGTCCAGACCTACTTGGAACGCGACATACGGCAGATAACCTCGGTCCACGACCTACGGGTCTTTCAAGCCTTCCTGGAACTCCTGGCCGCCCGGGTCGGCGCACTCCTGAACCTCAGCGAAGTCGCCAAAGAGTGCGGGGTCTCGTTCACGACGGCCCGGCGCTGGCTGTCCTTGTTGGAGGCGACCCGCATCGTCTATCTGCTCCGTCCCTATTTCAAGAACGTCACCAAGCGCGTCGTGAAGAGCCCGAAGGTCTATTTCACGGACACGGGGCTCCTGTGCTACCTACTGCGCTATCCCAACCCGGAAACCCTGAGCCGGGGCCCTCAGGCGGGAGCCCTGCTCGAATGCCATGTCGTCACCGAGGTCTTGAAGCTGAAGCTCAACCACAACCTCAACTTCGAGCCGGCCTTCTATCAGGACTCGAACCGCAACGAGGTCGACCTGGTCCTGGACTTCGGGTCATCGCTCAAACTCATCGAGGTCAAGGCCACCGCCACCCCCCGCGCCGAGCACTGCGCCGCCCTTGCCAGACTGGGAGCGCAGTTGAAGCCCAGGGCCTCCTTCCTCATCTCTTTGAGCCCGCTGCGCTCACGCGGGCCCAATGGCGTCGAACTCCTCCCCTGGGACCAGGCCGCCTCAGCGGTCTGAACCCCGCGCCCGGGGACGGTCAGCCCCAGAGGCCTTTGCGCGAGCGCCAGATGGTCTGCTTGCGGTCCTTGCCCACCGAGACGAGCGGGATGGGGACCCCGAGCTTATTCTCCACCCAAGCCGCATAGTCCCGCGCACCCTTAGGTAGCTCGCCCCAGGAGCGCGCCTTGGTCAGGTCCCCGGCGAAGCCCGGGAAGGACTCGTAGACGGGCTCCAGCTCGAAGAGGTCGCGCCGCGAGTAGGGCCACTCGGTGATGGTCTTGCCGCGCAGCTTATAGGCCGTGCAGACCTTGAGCGGGTGGATGTTGGCCAGGGTGTCGAGCTTCATCATCCCCAGCGCCGTCACCCCGTTGGTCCTGAGCGCCCAGCGCAGCTGCACCAGGTCCAACCAGCCGATGCGCCGCGGCCGCCCGGTCGTGGTGCCGTACTCATGGCCGGTCTCCCGGACGTAATGCGCCACCGAGCCCTCGATTTCCGTCGGGAAGGGCCCCCGGCCTACGCGCGTCGTGTAGGCCTTGGTGATGCCCAGCACCGAGCGGATCCAGATGGGCCCCACCCCCGAGCCGGCGGCGGCGGACCCGGCATGGGTGTTAGACGAGGTGACGAAGGGGTAGGTGCCGTAGTCGAGGTCCAGCATGGCCCCCTGCGCCCCCTCGAAGAGCACGCGCCGCCCGGCCTTGAGCTCGGACTCCACCAGGGCCGCCGTGTCCCTGACGAACGGGGCCAGGAAGCGGCGCAGGCGCGGCCAGTCGCGCATCACCTCGGCGCGGATCTCGCGGATGGGCTTGACGCGCTGTAGCTCGGCCGAGCGCACCCGCAGCGCGATGTCGAGCAGGCCCGGGAAGGCCTTGGCGTCGAGGTAGTCCGCCACGCGGATGCCGATGCGGGCGACCTTGTCCTCGTAGCAGGGGCCGATGCCCTTCTTGGTCGTGCCGATGCCGCGCCCCCCCTCCTCGCGCAGCGCGTCGAGCAGGCGATGGGTGGGCAAGATGACATGGGCGGCCGGCGAGAGGAAGAGCCGCCCCTTGACGCTGACGCCGCGCTTGGCGAGCATCCGGGTCTCTTCCAGGAGCGAGAGCGGGTTCACCACCACGCCGTTGCCGATGACGACCCGGGTCCGGGGGTGCAGGATGCCGGAGGGGGCCAGATGGAGGGCATAGGACTTCCCCCCGAAGACGACGGTATGCCCGGCGTTGTCGCCGCCCTGGAAGCGCACCACCATGCGCGCCTCGGAGCTCAGGAGGTCGACGATCTTCCCCTTCCCCTCGTCTCCCCACTGCGCGCCCACGACCACCAGTGCCGGCATGTCCCCTCCTGACTAACCTATGAACCGCTTCCACCACGGCGAGCGGGCCGGGCGCCGCGCGGTGCGCACGCGCAGCGCGCCAGGCAGGTCGACGTCCCCGCAGACCCCGGCCGAGAAGCGCACGCGCAGCGCCACGCGCCCTTCCGTGCGCTCCACGGCCTCGATGGGTGCCACGACGGGCCCCGCCCCCTTCTCCCCGCCCCCCCCGAACAGCTTGGCCAGGTATTGCGCGATGTCGCGCTGGTCGTTGATGGAGGCGTAGACCAGGTCCCCGGCCTTGAGCTCCTCGGCGGCGACCCCCGCCGGGTCGGGCTCGATGGCGATGTGCAGGACCAAGAGGCCCCCGCGCGCGGCGCGGCGGGGCCGCTTCCAAGGCCTCGGAGGCGGCACTTCCTCGCCATAGGGCTCGGTCGGGCGCACTTCGCGGAACTCGCCCAGGTCCAGCACGTCCTGGCGCGCCTCGAGCTCGACGCCGGCCCCCAGCACACGGCCCATGGCCGCGCGCACGGGGGCGAAGGCCTCCGAGCCGAAGCGGCGGCCTTCCTCATAGAACGGGCGGGCCTCGGCGGAGTCGAAGAACGCGGCCAGGGCGGCCTCCAGGTCCTGGCTGAGGTCCTGGGCCGTGCCGGCCCAGAGGCGGCAGGCATAGAGCCTGGCCTCGAAGTCGAACCAATGGATGTCGAGCTCCGAGGCGAAGACGGCCGGGTTGTAGGAGACGACGGCCCGGGCGCGGAGCAGCCGGCGCTCCTTGAGGTTCAGGATGGCCAGCCAGAGGCCGTAGAGGGACTGGGCGGGCTCACGGACCCGGGCCTTGAAGATGACCACGTGCTGGAAGAGCCGGGGCACGGCCTGGACCGAGCTCTCCACGTCGTAGGCGCACAGCTGCAGGGCCAGCTCCGCCTCGGAGCGGTCGCAGCCGGTCTCCTCCATCAGCAGGGCCACCTTGTCCTTGCTCACTTGGCCCTCGGGTGGGCCTTCTGATAGGTCTCGCGCAGCTTCTCCAGGGTGGTGTGGGTATAGACCTGGGTGGTGCCGATGTTCTTGTGCCCCAGCATCTCCTGGAGCTCCCGCAGGCCGCAGCCGGCCCCGAGCAGCTCGGTGGCGAAGCTGTGGCGCAGGCCGTGGGGCGAGAGGCCCTTGAGCAGGCCCGCTCGCTTGGCGGCCCGGCGCACCACCAGAGCCAGCCCGTCGCCGGAGAGCCGTCGCCCGCGGGCGTTGATCCAGAGCGGAGGAGCCGGCTCGTCGCCCACCGGCCGGGGGCGTGCGCCGAGGTAGGCGCGCAGGGCCTTGAGGGCCGAGCCACCGACGGGGACGATGCGCTCGCGGGAGCCCTTGCCGTAGACCCTGATGGTCCCGGACATGGCGTCCACATCGGGCACGCTCATGCCGGCGGCCTCGCTGCGGCGGATGCCGCAGGAATACAGGAGCTCGAGGAGGGCCCGGTCGCGCAGGGCGGTCCACTCCGCCCCCTCGGCGCCCTTGCCGAGCAAGGTCTCGACCTCGGAGCCGGACAGGAAGCGGGGCAGGCGCTTCTCGCCCTTGGGCATCGGGATGCCCAGGAAGGGGTCGGCCTTGAGCTCGCCGGCCTCGCGCAGCCACCGGCAGAAGGAGCGCAGGGCGGCCACCTTGCGCAGGACCGACGCGCGGCCCAGGGACGGCGTGCGGGTCTGCAGATGGGCCAGGTAGGCCCGCACCTGGCTGCGCCCGAGGGCTCCGGGAGCGCCGCCCCGGCCCTTCTCCCAGAAGTCGGCGAACTCCCCCAGGTCGGCGGCGTAGGCGCGCAGGGTATGGTCCGAGGCGTTGCGCCGCGCGCGCAGGGAGGTCAGGAAGCGCTGGACCCAGGGCTTCACACCACAGGCCTACGCCTTCTTTTCCCCGGCCTTGGCTTCGGCTTCCTGCTTGAGCGTCTCGGCGTCGTCGCGCGAGAGCGGCTTGAGGTTGCGGCAGCGCGGGAAGCCCGAGCAGGCCAGGAAATGCCCGCGCTTGCCCTGCCGCATCCACATCGCGCTGCCGCACTTGTTGCACTTGCGCTCGGTGACGATGGGACGGGAGCCCTCGACGATGTTGCCGTTGGCGTCGATGGAGAAGGTGTTCTTGCATGCCGGGTAGCCCGAGCAGGCCAGGAAGCGGCCCTTGCGCCCGGTGCGGATGACCATCGGCTTGCCGCAGCCCTCGCGGTCGCAGACCTTGTCGGTGGCCTCGGGCAGGACCTTCTTGCCCTCGCCGTCGAGCTGGATCTTGCCCTTGCACTTGGGGAACGAGGAGCACGACAGGTACTTGCCGAAGCGGCTCTCGCGGATGAGCATGGGCGCGCCGCAGGTCGGGCAGACCTCGTCGGACTTCTGAGGCTCGACCCGGCAGTCCTCCATCGTCTCGACGGCCAGCTCGAGGGCCTTCGCGAAGGGGTCGTAGAAAGCGCGCACCACGTCCTGCCAGCGGTCCCGCCCCTCGGCGACCTCGTCGAGCTCGAGCTCGACCTGGGCCGTGTACGACAGGCTGACCTGGTCGGCGAAGTGCTTGATGAGCTGGTTGACGACCAGGATGCCGAGGTCGGTGGGCGTCAGGCGGCGGTCCTTGAGGCCGCGCCGCACATAGCCGCGGTCGATGATGGTCTTGATGGTGGGGGCGTATGTCGACGGGCGCCCGATGCCGTGCCGCTCCAGCGCCCGGATGAGGCTGGCCTCGTTGTAGTGGGCCGGGGGGCTGGTGTGGTGCTCGTCATTGGCGAGCTTCTCGAGGTTCAGGGCGTCTCCCTCGCGCAGCTCGGGGAGCCGGCCTTCCTGCTCCTCGTCCTCCTCGGCGGCCTCGACCTCCTCCTCGGACTTCTCGGCCTGCAGCACGCGCAGGAATCCGTCGAACTTGAGGGTGCGGCCGGTGGCGTGGAACAGCCCTTCCCCCGCTGAAATGTCGGCGGAGACGGTGTCGAACACGGCCTCCTTCATCTGGCTGGCGAGGAAACGGCGCCAGATGAGGGTGTAGAGCTTCAGCTGCTCGGGGCTCAGCCACTTGCGCAGGGATTCCGGGGTGCGCTTCACGCTGGTCGGCCTGATGGCCTCGTGGGCTTCCTGCGCGCCTTTGACCTTCCCGGCGTAGACCGGGGCGGTCTCCGGCAGGTAGAGCTCGCCGTATTCGGCCTTCAAGAACGCCCGCGCCTCGTCCTGGGCCACGTGGGCGACGGCGGTCGAATCGGTCCTCATGTAGGTGATGAGACCGGCCGGCTCGTCGGCGCCGACATCGACGCCTTCATAGAGGCTCTGGGCGATGCGCATCGTGCGCTCGGCGGCGAAGCCCAGGCGCTGCGAGCCAGCCTGCTGCAGGGTGCTGGTGATGAAGGGCGGGGTGGGACGGCGCCGGACCTCCTTGCGCTCCACCCGGACGACCTTGTAGGGCCCGGCCTTCACCGCGGCCTCGGCCGCCGCGGCGTCCTCGGCCTTGCGGAAGATGGAGGCCTTCACCCGGTATTCTTCCGAGAAGAGCGGGAAAGTCAGGCTCTCCTCGACCTTCTTCCCCTGCCATTGCGTCAGGCGCGCCTCGAAGGAGGGCGGGCTGCCAGGCTTGGCCAAGGTGGCGATGAGGGTCCAGTAGGGCTCGGATTTGAAGGCCTTGATCTCCCGGTCGCGTTCGACGAGGAGCCGCGCGGCGACGGACTGCACGCGGCCGGCCGACAGGCCGCGCTTGATCTTGCGCCAGAGCAGGGGGGAGAGCTTGTAGCCGACCAGGCGGTCGATGACGCGGCGGGCCTGCTGGGCATGCACGAGGTTGACGTCCACCTCGCGGGGGCTCTTGAGGGCCTCCTGGATGGCCTGGGGGGTGATCTCGTGGAAGGTGATGCGGCGCATCTTCTCGGGAGCCGCCTCGAGGATCTGCGCCAGGTGCCAGGCGATGGACTCCCCTTCGCGGTCATGGTCGGTGGCGAGGTAGACCGCCTCGGCGTCCTTGGCCAGCTTCTTGAGGTCGGGCAGGAGCTTCTTGGTGCGCGCCAGGAGGGAATAGCTGGGGGCGAAATCCTTCTTTTCATCGACGCCGAGCTTCTTCTCGGGCAGGTCGCGCACATGGCCGTAGGAGCTGGCCACGACGTAGCCCTGCTTGAGGAAGCGCGAGATCGTCCGCTGCTTGGCGGGCGACTCGACGATGACGAGGCTGGGCTTGCCGGCCCCCTTCTTGGCCTTGGAGGCGGGCCGCCGCTCGGCCTTAACTTTGACTTCTTTGTTCGATGCCATAGTGCTGTCCTGGGAGGGCGCTCACGGCGCCCTGAGCCTCGAGTTCGGCCAGCGCCGCGAGCACGCGCGGCAGGGCCCACCCGGTCCCCTCCGCCAGCTCTTCGAGGCTGAGGGCGTGAGGGGAGAGCAATTCTAAGATTTTTTCGCCGTCCGGGACACCCCCGGGGCGCGCCCAGCCAGGGAGGATGGCGAGGATGTCCTCGATGTCGGCCGCCGGGCGGGCCCCGGAGCGCAGCAGCTCGATGGGGCCGGCGCTGAGCGGGCTGTCGGCGGGACCCGGGACGGCCAAGACCTCTCGGCCCTGGTCCGCCGCCCAGCGGGCGGTGATGAGGGAGCCGGACTTCACATCCCCCTCCACCACCACGACGGCCCACGACAGGCCGGAGACGATGCGGTTGCGGGCCGGGAAATGGGAGCGCAGCGGCGGGGCGTCCGGGGAGAGCTCCGAAAGGACCGCGCCGCCCTCCGCCGCGATGCGCGCGGCCAACGCGGCATGCTCGGCCGGGTAGACCTTGTCGAGACCGGAGCCGAGCACCGCCCAGGTCCGTCCGCCGGCCTCCAGCGCCGCCTCGTGGGCCTCGGCGTCGATGCCGCGCGCCAAGCCGCTGACCACGACGACGCCGGCCCGGGCCAGCCCCGCCGCCAGGACGCGCGCCATGCGCCGGCCGTAGGGCGTGGGCCGGCGCGAGCCGACCACCGCCACGGCGGGCGCCGCCGGGAGCAGGCCGCCGCGCACCCAGAGGGACTCCGGGGAACCGGACAGCGCCCGCAGGAGCTCCGGGTATTCGGCGTCGGCCTTCCTCAACAGGCGGCGCATCAGAGCAGCTCGTCCTCCAAGCGCACGGCGGGGCGGGAGAACGGGGCGGGAGAGTCCCAAGAGGAAGGCCGGGAAGGCCCGGGGGCGCCGGTCCTGCCGCGCAGCACGCCGTCGACGGCCTCGAAGAGGGCCGGGTCGGTCCACAGGCCCCGCCACTCGCCGGGGATGCGCCCCGCCGCGACGACGAGGCGGGCCGCGTCCAAGCCCAGGCTCCCGGCCAGCCGCCGCAGGACGGACTCCTCGGCCGGCGGGCTGCGCTTGCCGGCCAGCACCTTGGAGAAGAAGGAGGCGTCCAGCCCCGCCTCGCGGCAGAGCTCGCGCAAGCCGACGCCGCGCTCGAGCATGCGCGAGCGGACGAGGTCCGCGAACGGAAGCGGCTCCGTGCTCACCGGAACTTCACGTACTCGTAGTTGTTCTGGACTATGGAGATGTCCGGCCCGTTGGGGAACTCCTCCATGTAGCGCTCATAGGCCGTCCGCGCCTCCCCCCATTGGTTCATCTGACGGTAGACTCCGCCCAGCCGAACGAGGGTCTTGGGGGCGTACTGGCAGGTGGGATGGTCGGCCAGGAGGCGGCTGAACACCTCGGCGGCCTTCGCGTTGTCGTCCTTCATGTAGGAGACCATCCCGACGTAATAGATGGCGCGAGCCCGGCTGTCGTGCTCTTTGACGGCCAAGGACCACCGGAAGGCGTCGTCGAGGGAGACCTTGTTGTTGACGTACCAGATCCCGCCGCCGATGACGGCCAGCACGAAGAAGAGCTTCCTGAAGCTGAAGTCGTCGAACATCTCACTCCCCCAGGACGACCAGGTCGTCGACGATGACGGGGCTTCCCGAGCGCAGCACGACGGCCCTGAAGCGTGTCTTGCCCATCCGCTTGACGGCCTCGATGAGGCCGATCTTCTGGGCATAGGTCGCCTTCTGGTCGGCGTCGGCCTCGGTAGGGGCGGCCATCCGCCAGACGGTGAAGCGCGTGCCGCGGCGAACGGTCAGCTCGCCATAGAGGTCCAGGGTGACCTCGTCGCCCTGGCCGGCGATGGCCTCCCGCCCGCCGTAGGGGACGACGCGGCCCTGTGCCTTCCAGCCCGCGGGCATCTTCATGCGGTAGACCGACGGCTCGCCCGCCGTCATCCCCACGGGGATTTTCGTCGACAGTCCCTCCGCGGCGAGGACGGCTCCGCCGGAGCCTTGGTCCGGGACGAACTCGACCGGCGGAGCGGCCGGCTCGGGGGCGGCCTCGGGCGCGGGCTCCGGGGCGGGAGGCCGCGGCGGCTTGGCGCCGGTCTTCACCACCTGCACCTCCCGGTCGAAGCCGGGGATGACGAGGATCTGGTTGGGATAGATCCAGTGCGGGTCGCGGATCTGGTCTTTGTTGGCCTCGTAGATGCGCGTCCACTGCCAGGGGTCCTTGTAGAAATGCTGGGCGAGGTCCCAGAGCGTGTCGGCTTTGACCACGTCGCGTTCCTGTTTTTCGACGACGGTCTCCACCGTCGTCTCCGCCTCATCCGTCCCCTCGTCCTGAGCCAGGGCCGGGACGACCGACAGGACAGCCAACGCAAGCGTCAAGATGGACATAAGCCTCCCTTCATCCGGGCCCATTGTGCAATAGGCTTGGCGGCCATTGCTACTTCCGCTCCGAAGACGCTTTCCTTATATAGCAGGTTTCCTCCCGCTTGTCCCGTCCCCCCTGTATTGCAGGGCCTCGCCCACATGGGCGCGCGCGATGTCCCGCGCCCCCTCCAGGTCGGCCAGCGTCCTGGCCACCCGCAGCACGCGGTCGATGCCGCGCGCGGACAGCTGTTCGCGTTCCACGACGGAGGCGATGAGGTTCCAGCCCGCCCGGTCGAGCCCGCAATGCCGGCGCACTTCCGCCGGGCCCAACCGGCTGTTGAGGACGCCGGCGCGCCGCCCGGCCGCCGACCGGGCGGCCAAGACCCTCTCGCGCACCGCCGACGATGATTCGGCCGCGGCTCCGGCGCGCCCCAGCCAATCCGAGAACGGGATGGGGGCCAGCTCCACCCGGAGGTCGAAGCGGTCGAGCAGGGGCCCGGAGAGGCGGGCGCGGTAGCGCGTCACGGCGCTCTCGGGACAGCGGCAGGGATTCTTGAGCAGCCCCGCCCTCCCGCATTGGCAGGGATTCATGGCCCCGACGACGGCGCAGTCGGCCGGGAACTCGGCGAAGCCTTTCGCGCGCGCCAGGCGGACCACCCTGTCCTCCAGGGGCTGGCGCAGGGATTCGAGCGAGTCGCGCGGGAATTCCGGCAGCTCGTCGAGGAAGAGCACCCCCCGGTGGGCGAGCACCAGCTCCCCCGGCCGCGCGTTGGGACCGCCTCCGAGCAGCGCCGCCGGCTTGGCCGAGGAATGCGGGGCCCGGAAGGGGCGGCGCGTCATGAGGCCGGCCCCCCGCCTGAGCAGGCCGGCCGCGGCATGGAGGGTGGTCACCTCCAGGGACTCCTCGGGCTCCAGCCGGGGCATCAGCCCGGGAAGGCGCGCGGCCAGCATGGACTTCCCCGTCCCCGGCGGGCCGACGAGCAGCAGGTTGTGCCCCCCGGCCGCCGCCACCTCGAGGGCGCGCCGGGCCAGGAGCTGGCCGCGGACGTCGGCCAGGTCGGGTTCGCCCTCCGGCGAGCAGGCCTCCCCCCGCGGCCCGCTCAGGCAGGCCCCGGGCTCCGGCCCCGAGAGCAGGACGGCCGCCTCGGCCAGGGTGCGAACGGGGATGGGGACGAGCCCCGCCAGTTCGGCCTCCTCGGCGTTGGCCGCCGGCACGACGGCGTAGCGCAGGCCGTGGGAGCGTGCGGCCCCGGCCAGGACCAGCACCCCCGCCCCGGGGAGCACGCTGCCGTCCAGGCCCAGCTCGCCCAGGACCAGGCAGGCCGAGGACCAGGCGGCGGCGGGCAACTGGCCCGAGGAGGCCAGCACGCCCAGCGCCATCGGCAGGTCGAGCTGCGAGCCGTCCTTCGGGAGCTCGGCCGGGGCCAGGTTCACGGTCACCCTCCCGTCCGGGAACGCGCGCCCGGAGTTGCGCACGGCGGCCACGATGCGCTCCTTGGCCTCGCGCACCGCCCCGGCGGCCAGGCCCACCACCGACATGCGCGGCAGGCCGCCGGAAACGTCGGCCTCCACCCGCACCAGGAACCCGCGCGCGCCGCGCGCCACCGCAGACCAGACCAGGGCTATCACGATGCTAGTACGCGCGAGGGGGCGATTTGGTTCCCTATTTCCCATGGCGCGCCAGGAGCCGAGGGGGTTTGATAGACTTGGGCAAGGAGCCCATCAATGGAAAATCCCGGAGCAGGGACCGCCGTCGAAGGCCTTTCCGAGCCGGAACCGGCCGGATTCTGGATCAGGGCGGGAGCGTTGGGGCTCGACTGGCTCATCGCGCTGACCGTCCTTTGGGCGCCCATCCTCCTGGGACTCACCTCGAGCCTGAGGCTCTCCCGGGAAGGCTACGAAGTCTGCGGAGCCCTCGGCCTCATCGTCTACTTCACCCTCTCCCATTGGCTGGGCTCGGGGAGGACCCCCGGCAAGCTGGCGGCGGGCATCGCCGTGGTGTCGCTGGACGGCACGCCGATCGGCCCCGGACGCTCCCTCGCCCGCGCGCTGCTCCAGTGGGTGTCTTTGGCTCTGCTGGGCCTGGGGTTCCTGAGCGCCGCCGTCACGCCCTTCAAGCGTGCCCTGCACGACTTCGCGGAGGGGACGCGCGTCGTCTATGTCGGCAGCCCTCCCTTATGGCGCAGGGCGCTGGTCACCGCAGCCGGCCTCCTGATAATCTCGGGCGCGCTCTTCGCCATTTACGAGATGGCGCAGGCCTTGGCGGGAATCCACGCGGAAATCCCGCGCCACATGAGGGCCGCGATCGACGGTGCCGCCGCCAAAGGCCTGGACCTCCCGGCGAACTCCGACCAGTTCATGGCCCGCTACGATTATCTGACCCCGGCCGAGACGGACGACCATCCCGCGGCCCCCGGAGTCGAAGTCTATGGGGCGCAGGTGTGTTCGGGCCGCCGCGAGGCGGGCCAGGCCCTGCTGGGGAACCGCCTCAGGGATACCGGGCGCTGGGGGTATGTCTACGCCCCGGAGTCGCCCTGCCATGGCTGGTTCTTCCTCGACTGCACGCACGCGGGCGTCGGCGGGAAGAAGTGGTTCGAGCATTGAAGTCACAATTCCACAATTGACTTCCCCCGCCCCGGGGCTACAATGGGTGCAGAGGGCCTCCCAGACCCTCAGAAGGTGCTATGAAGAACAAAGCCCTTTGGTTCCGCTATTTCAGCGAACGCTCCGGTCCCAAGAAAGCCCCCGGCCACTGGACGAAGCACCCTGCGCGCCAGCGCGGTTTCGACATCCAGAAATCCGACGAGACCCGCCGCCTGGTCGGCGTGCAGCGCCTCTTCAGCCCGGGCCGTTAGGGCGGGCCGTTCGACCGGGAGGGAAGTTCCCTATAATCGCCCGGTGGGCAAGGGCAAGCGCGGCGACAGGGAAGTGCATCCGCCCGCCGCACCCTCTCCGGCCCATTGGGCCGCCGCCCTCCTGCTCTGCGCCCTATTCGCGGGGCGCCTGCTCCACCGCGCGGCGATAGAATCCCCCTGCTACGACGAGGCGCTCTACCTCGTCTATGGCCATTCGCTCTGGGAGACCGGGGACTTCCGGCTCTCCATCGACAAGCCCCCCCTCGTGCCTTGGATAGCAGGCGCCCCCGCGAAGGCCTTGGGCGCGTCCTTCGACAGGGAGGACGAGGATTGGAGGAAGGCCGACCTCTGGCTGAACGCGGACACGCCCTGGAACGGCCTGCACGACCACCGTTGGCGCTTCTTCCTCAAAGACCTCCACACCAACAAGGTCTCCGAGGAGCGCCTCCTCTATTGGTCCCGGGCCACCCTCATCTTGGCCTGCTCCCTTGCGCTCTTGGGGGCCTTCGCCCTGGGCGCCCTCCTCTTCGGCACGACGGCGGCCCTGTGGCTGACGTTCTTCTTGAGCATGTCGCCCAACCTCCTGGCCTACGCCGGCCTGGTGGGAGAGGACGGCCTGGTGGCGTTCCTCTGCCTGCTTTCCACGCTGGCCCTGCTCTGGACGCTGGAGGCACCCTCCCCAAGGCGCGGGATTCTGCTCGGCGCCCTCACGGCGGCGGCCCTGTTGTCCAAGCACAATGCGCTGACCATGGGGCCGGCCTTCCTCCTGATTTTGGCCTGGGCCGGGACCTCCGGGGTGGTCCCGAGGGAGCGTGAAGCCTGGAAGCGTCTGGGGCTCTCCTTCGCGGCGGGAGCGGCCGCGGCCGCGGCCGTCTTCCTCGCCGCCTACCTCGTCACCGACATCCGCTTCTACTGGCTGTCGGTCAAGAACACCCTCGCCTATCAGTCGCGGGGGCAGGCGACCTATATGTTCGGCCAGGTGTCGTACAAAGGCTTCCGGAGCTACTTCCTGGCCTGCCTGGCGCTGAAGCTCTCCCCGGCCCTGCTGCTGCTGCCCCCTGTTTGGCTGGCGCGCCGGGTCTGGACGCGCCGCGAGGCCTTCCTCACGGCCGGCATCCTGCTGCCCGCCGTCGTCCTGCTCGTCATCGCCTCGCGCAACCCCATCCAAATCGGCCTGCGCTACATCCTGCCCGTGGTCGCCTTGCTGGCCGTGCCGGCCGCCCTCGCCGCGGCGAAGCGGCCCTGGCTGGGAGCGGCGTTGGGGGCCTGGACGGCCGTTTCTTCCCTGGCCCTGCATCCCCACTACCTGACCTACTTCAACGCCTTGGGCGGCGGGCCGACCCAGGGGTGGCGGCGCCTCTCCGACGCCAACGCCGATTGGGGACAGGACCTCTGGCTGCTGCGGGACTACGTACGCCGCTCAGGGGCCGACGAAGTCATCCTGTCCTACTACGGCGCCACTCTGGTCGACGCCGTGGGCTTCCCGTTCCAGGACCTTTGGTCGTTCGGGGTCTGGGGAGAGAAGACGCGCCTCGGCGCCCCGTCGCCCAAGAAGGAGCTGCTGGCGCTCAGCGCCACGAACCGCACGGGGGTCTACCTGCGGCGCTTCCTGGGGCCGGACCCCTTCGCCTGGCTGGACGCGCGCAAGCCCGAGGCCGTGCTGGGGAACTCCATCTTCGTCTACGACGTGACGGCCGACGCCGACGCCCATGCGCGCCTGGCCCGGTTGTACGAGAAGGCGGGGGCCCAGGCCTACGCCGAGCGCGAGATGGTGCGGGCGCTGGCGATAGACCCCTCCAGACCAGCCCTCAAGAACCCGCTTTAGTCCGCCATCCGGCAGATGTCCTTGGGCTCGGGGGCCGGGCCGGTGCGGCGGGTGATCTTGGCCGTGGAGCCCTCGCCGGTGTCGCCCAGCGCCCCGGTGACCTCCACCGTGCCCACCTCGGACTCCTCGTTGCCCAAAGACAGGCCCGTGGTCGGATCGATGATGGCCTTGCCCAGGTGGTAGCACTTGAGCTCCATCCCGCTCTCCACGCCCATCGAGGTGCCGGCGTTGAGGTAGACCAGGTCCCCCTTGACCGCCGCGACGCGGCAGGACCAGGGCTTCTTCGAGACCTGCTTGACGATGTTGTCGGTGAACTGCACGATGGCGGCGCGCAGGGCCTTGCCCTCGAGGGTCTCGTCGTAGCCCCCGCGCGTGCCCAGGCCCAGCACCGAGCCCTTGCCGCTCTTGGCCGTGCCCTTGCCGGAATCGGCGTAGAGGACCTGGCCGGTCTCCGCGTCCACGAGCCGGATGTCCACCGAGGCCTCGGCGGTCTGGCGCTTGGACTGGACCAGCAGGTACTCCGAGCCCTCCGTCTTCACGCCGAACTCGGTCACCGAGCCGGTCACGATGGCGTTGAGGCCCAGCACCTTGCCCACCTGCACGACGGTGCGCGGGTCGATGGCGCCGGAGGCCTGGAGCTTCTGCTCGTCGAGGATCTTGTTGAGCTTGGAGCGCTCCACGACGACGAAGCGGTTGGTCTTGGCCAGCTCGGTGATGAGGATGTCCGAGGTGGCCTCGCCCAGGCGAGAGCCGTAGGCGGTCTTGTTCTCGAAATCGACGACGCCGATGCGCCGCTTGGGCCCGAAGTACTTGGAGGGCTTCCCCTTCGTCTCCGTCGCCGTCATCGGCGACTCCCTCTGGACCGTCTCGCGCGGCGCGCACGCCGCCAGGGCGCCGAGCGCCGCGACCAACACCAGTGCCTTCCTCATCACAGACCTCCTGCCGACAGATATGAGATTACCTTTTCCACGGCCGCCCGCGACTCCTGGGCCAGCGGGACCCCCAAGGCCGTCTCCGCCGCCTGCTCGGCCAGGCCCTCGATGAACGAACGCCCGGCGGCGCCTTCCTTGATGGCGAGCTTGCCGGAGGTCTCCTCCCCCCCGGCCTCCCAGAGCCTCTCGCCGGTAGCGGAGTCGACGAGCTTGAGCGAGAGCCGGACGGCCCGCCGCCGCACGAAGCCGACGTTTTGATAGGTGAACTCCTCCACCGTGCCGAACATCAGGGCCGGCACGCCCAGCGCGGCGCCCAGGCGCTTGGGGTCGAGGGCGCCCAGCTGTCCGCCCTCCGTCACCCCAAGACGATGGAGGGTCTCGTCGACGGCGTCCTGGTCGGCCAGGGTCCAGCCTCTGGCGCGCAGGGACTCCGACACCAGCCCCCTCAGGATATCCGGCCCGCGCAGGTTGACGCTCTCGTTGTCGAAGGGGAGCAGCGCCGCCGTCCTCGGCATGCGCGCGGCCAGGTCCGGCGCCGCATAGCGCAGCCCGGGCCCCGCGCAGCCGGTCAGCGCTGCGGCCAGGAGGAGGCTCTGTTTAGTCAATATCCGCTTCGACGAGATACGGGGTCACGCTCTTCATCGTGAAGGAGTACTTCTTCAGGCGCACCAGGAGGGCGGCCAGTTCGTCGCCGGTGAACCCTTCCGTCGTCACCTTGATCTCGGCGACCCCGTCTCCGTAGCCTTCGAGGACGGCCTGGGCGATGTCGGGCTGCAGCCGGAGCTCCTCGGCCAGACGCTGGACGGTGGCCAGACCGCCCTTGAGCCCGGACACGCGCAGGCTGACGGTGACGCGCTTGGAGAGGACCTGGGAGAGCTCGGCCGCCAGCGATTCGGCGGCCAGAGTCCCCGCGTTCTCCAGGGCCTTGGCCCGGGCGATGTCCCCGTCGGGGTCGAGCCCGGAGGCCTCCTGGGTGCGCCGCGAGACCACCTCGGCGGTGGCGGCGCGCATGGCCTGGATCTCGACGCGCGAGCGCCAGGACCGGAAGCCCCCGAGCCGGACGTCGGTCAGCTCGCGGGCCGAGGACAGCCCGGTGACGACCAGGTCGGCCCCCAGCGCCTTGCCCGCGCCGAGCAATGCCTTCGCATCGGCTCCTCTGACCAGGCCCTTGCGCTCGAGCTCGGCCGGGTCGACGACCTGGAAGCCGCGGTCGACCAGGACCTTGCGTACGGCGCCGGCCGCCGGACTCTCCGCCCGGTCCGCCCCGGCCTCCCCGGCCAGCACGACCATCACCTTCGGGTTTCCGGGCGGGGCGTCGGGCCTGATGAGGCCCAGCCCGTTGAGGTCGTCGCCCACCTTCTTGTAGAGGACATGGGCGCGGATGACGGTCTTGTAGAAGCCGTCTTCCTGCTTCTCGGAGAGCACGTCGTACTTCTTGATGTAGCCGCCCACGTTGGCCAGGATGTTCTGGTCCAGCGACACGGCCTGGGCCACGCGCGTCTTGGCCGAGATGTACACCCCCACCACCCGCTCGACGGCCTTCTTCTGGGCCTCGGCCAGGGAACGCTTCTTGGTGGCGAGCAGGTCCGCGGCGTCGATGGGCGACCAGCCCTCGGCCTCGATGACCTCTCCGTCTTCGGTCTTGCCCACCTTCATGCGCTGATGGGAACAGCCGGCCAGGGCCAACGCGGCGGCCACCGCGACAAGTATGCGCGTGCGTGTCATGGGTTCTCCCGCCGGGCACGCCCCCGGAGCCTGAGGCTCCGGGGGGCGGCCGGCGCACGGATCGGGACGGGTCCGCCTCTTACTTGAACTTCACTCCCATCATCTGCTCGAGGCGCTTCTTGAGGAGCCTCAGCGTGACGACGGCGCCGTCGTCCTTGGTGAACTCGGTCTTGGTGATCTCGGCGCCGCGGATGGTCTCCTTGAGGCGCGCCTCCAGGGTCGAGTCCTTCTCCATCGCGCGCGAGACCGTGATGCCTCCTTCGATCTCCACGCCCTTCACCATCGAGAGCATCTCGTACTGAGACTTCACGATGGCCGCGTCGCGCGACAGCGCGCGGCGCTGCGTCTCGGTCGGCAGGGTCGGGTCGGCGGCTCCGATGCCGATCGACTCGATGTACTTGCCCTTGTCCGCTTCCTGGCTCAGGGTGTCCTGCACCCGGCCGCCCTTCACGAACGTGCCTCCGCGGCACCCCGCCGCCAACGCGGCTGCGAGCGCGCACAACGCCAGGCCCGTGAGTCTGCTGCTGTTCATCGTCCCTCCGGTGCGACATGAGCGTCTTTCGGCCGGCCCGCGGCGGGCTCCACGGCCCGCGCGACCGGCACGACGAAATGGAACTTGGTCCCCTTCCCCTCGACCGACTCGAACCAGATGCGCCCGCAGTGCCGGTCGATGATGCGCCGGCAGATGGCCAGGCCGAGCCCCGTGCCGGACGCCCCGGTGGCGTCGCGGTTGGAGGCCCGGAAGAATTTCTCGAAGATGCGGGGCTGGTCGGCCTCGGGGATGCCGACGCCCGCGTCCTCCACCGTGGCCTGCATGCCCTCGCCTTTGTGGGAGAGGGACATCCGGACCCGGCCTTCGGGGCGGCTGAACTTGATGGCGTTGGAGAGCAGGTTCTCGAGGACCTGGCTCAGCCAGCGCTCGGAGCCGGTGACGGCGGGCAGGCCGGCCGGTATGTCGGTCTCGAAGGAGAGCTTCTTCTCCTCGCCGCGCCAGCGCGTCTCGTCGAGGACCCGGCGCGCGGCGGCGCCGAGGTCGACCGACTCGGCCTCCATCTCGACGCCGGTCTCGAGCTTGGAGATGTCCAAGATGTCGCTCACCAGCTCGGAGAGGCGCTGCGCCGCGGAGCGCACGATGCCCAGGAACCGGCGCTGCTCGGGCGCCAGCGGGCCGGCGTCGCCGTCGAGCAGCACGGCCAGGAAGCCCAGGATGGAGGTCAGCGGGGTCTTGAACTCATGGCTGACCGTGGAGACGAAGTCGTCCTTGATGCGGTGCATCTCGGCGAGGCGCTTGTTGGTGGCGGCCAGCCTCTTGGAGAGCACGGCGCTCTCCACGAGCACGGCGGCCTCCTCGGCGATCAGCGACACGAACTGCGTGTGCTCGGGGGTGAAGAAGGCCTTCTTGAAGGACCCCACGCGCAGCACCCCGATGCGCCGTCCTTCGAGCACCAGCGGCACCACCAGCAGGGAATGGCAGCGCCACAGCCGGGCGTAGCGGGCGATGACGGCCGGGTCGGTCTGCGCGTCGGCCGTGAGGAACGGCTCCCCGGTCTTGAAGACCCGCACGGAGGAGGACTGCTCGTTGGCCAGCGAGATGCGGTAGAGGGCCCCTTCGTCGCTGGCGATGCCGAACGCGCCGGGCTGGGTGACCAGCTCGCCGGTCTCGTCGTCGAGCAGCAGGAAGGCGCAGAGGTCCGCCTCCAGGGCGCGCGCCACGATGGAGACGATGGCCTCGAGCACGCCGCCGCCGGGGTTGCGCGTGATGGCGTCGGTCACCTCCTGGAAGGTCCGGACCTCCTTGGCGCGCCGGATGAGCTGCAGGTTGGTCTCGTCGAGGCGCCGCATCGTCACGTCGAGGCCGCCCTCCAGCTCGACCCGGTCCTTCTCCAGCTCCCAGAGCTGGGCCGCCCGCTCGGCCAGGGCGTCGAGGTAGGCGCAGAGCTCGGCCACGGCCGGCTCGTGGACGGCGAGCAGGTCCTCCCCCGGCGCGGTCTGCACGGCCCCGAGCAGGCCCCAGACCCGTCCGCGCGAGCCCCAGGGCCGTATCGAAGCGGGTCCGCCGAGGGACCGGTCCGGCCAGGGCAGGACGCCCGCAGTGGAGAAAGCCTCGTCCCACAGGGCCGCGGGCGCGGCGAGGTCGGACGGGGCGCGGGCCTCGAGGGGGCCGCTGCGCACGGCCAGTTCCGCGTCCGAGGACGAGTGGACGCCGACCGACGAACGGCTGACCCAGACGAAGAGCGCGACGCCGCCGAAGCGGCCGAGGAAGGCGTCGACCGCGGCCTGGAGCGCCTCGTCCAAGGCCCCGGGGCTCGAAGGGGCGCGCCGCGACTTGAGGAGCTCGAGCGCGAAGGCCGCCCGGCACTCGGCCAGCCGGGTCTGGCGGGCCAGCTCGCGCTCGGCGGGGAGCAGGCGCCGGAACACGGCCCACCAGGAGCCCAGAGCGGCGCAGGCCCCCAGACCGGCGGCCGCCCACCAGCCGTTCATGCGCGCCCCCCGACGCGGGGCGTGAGGTCCAGGTAGGCGAAGAGGGCCTGCTTAGGGTCCTGCACCCGCGCGAAGGGGACCAGCGCGCAGGCCATCTGGGCTTCGGAGAGCAGGCGCAGGGCCGCCGTCCTGAACGGCCGCTCCTGTCCCGCCAGGTCGCAGCCGGGCGGCGGCCCGACGACCAGGGCGGCGGCGGCGCCGGAACGCAGGCACTCCTCGGCGAGGAGATAGGGCGCCGCGTGGGGCGGGTCTACCGGATAGGCGACCTTGGCGGCCGGCTTCCAGAGGAACGGCCAGCCTCGGGCCTTGGCGGTCTCGCCGAGCCGGGCGAAGAGGAAGTCGGCGTGCGCCTCGGCGCCGGCGGGGTGGCAGAGCACGAGGGCCGTCTTGCCGGCCTTCGGCGCGGCAGGCATGGCCCCCTTCACCTGCTCGGCGCTCATCGGGGCCGCCTCCGCGTCCGGGGCGAAGACCTCGCGCAGGAACTGCCCGAGCGGCGCGCCGGTCGGGCCGAGGGAGCCCAGCGCGGAAATCCGCCGCAGATGGTCGTCGAGCATGGTGAAGTCCTTGAGCAGGCCGCGCGCGAAGACGTCCTTGTCCTCCCCGGCGGGGGCCAGGCCCATGCGCGTCAGGGCGGCCTCTCCGATGGCCTGCTGCGCCGCGTCGTTGGGGGTCTTGAGCTCCACCACGTGCCCCTTGTCGGTCTTGAGCCCCAGCGAGGCTTCGAGGGAACCCAGGTGCCGGGGCGCGTAGAGCGACGAGAGCACAATCTGCCTGGAGGCGTGGAGCACGGCCCCGATGACCTTCACCAGGGTGTCGGCGTTGTGCTCCGCCATCCCGGTCATGTGCAGGTCGTCGATGACCAGCGCCCGGGCCTTGGCCGCGAACTCGATGAGCTCCGCCGCCCGCCCCGAGGCCTGAGCCTGGCCCGCGGCGCGCGCCAGCGCCGAGCCGGAGGTCAGCCAGACCGTCTCGTGCGGCGTCTGTTCCTGCAGGCGCAGCGCCACGGCGTTGAGCAGGTGGGTCTTCCCCGTCCCGCTCCCGCCCCAGACCAGGAGCGGGTTGTAGAGCGTGCCGGGGCTCGTCAAGAGGGACATCGCCGCGGCATGGGAGAAGCGGTTGTAGGAGCCGACCAGCATGTTGTCGAGCGTGCGCTCCGTGTCGAGGCCGCGCAGCGCGCCGAAGAGGGGCTCGGAGCTCCCGCCGGCGGGACCTGCGGCCGGCGGGACGCTCGGCAACGACGTCGTCCCGCCGGGACGCGGCTTCGGAGGCGCGGGCACGGGCTCGGGGGCGGGCGCCGCTATGGCCGGGACGGCCGGAGCGGCGGGAGCAGGCGGCTCGGGAGCCGGAGGCTTGCTCAGGGAGAGGCCCGCGGGCGGGGGCTCGTCTCCGAGCGGGACGGGGTCGGGGGTGTGGGCGGCCGCCATCAGGTCGGGGAGCAGTCCGCCGCCCGGGGCCGCGACGAAGGGGGGCGACAGCGGCTCATGGGCCGTGGGCCGGGGGAACTGGAGCGGCTGGGTGCCGAACCCGGCGAAGGGGTTGTCCGGCGTCGGCCCGCCGGCGGGCGGCGGAGCCGCCTTGGCCTGCTGGTCCGGGGGAGGGACGGCGCCCATGCCGGCGAAAGGAGCTTCGGGCTGGGGCGCGGGCAGCGGGGCCGGGGCCGGGGCCGGCAACGGCGTGGGGGGCTGCACGGGCAGCGGCGTCGGGGCCTGCGCGGGCAGCGGCGTCGGGGCCCGGGCGGGCAGCGGCATGCTCTGCGTCGTACGCGTGACCCGCGTCATGGTCGTCGTCGAGCGCCCCGGCACCACGGACTTCAGCACGGCCTCGACGCCCTTCAAGGCCTCGTCGGTGAGCTTGTGCAGCACGATGCTGTAGTTGAATTCCGGGTCGCTGGCCTCCTTCTTGGGGCGCCCGCAGACCGGCCCCAGCTTCTTGACCAGGGACTGGACGTCGTTCCAAGTCGCCTTGACCAGCAAGGTGCGGCGGTTCTTGTCCTTGGCGGTGGAGGCGTCCTTGATCTTCCAGCGTGTCAGCATGGTCTTAGCCCGCCCTGATGAGCATCATGTCCACGACGAGGTCGATGGCGGCGGTCCGCTTCGCGGAATCCTCGGCCGCGACCCTGTGGAAGAATATCTCCTGGTCCTCGCACATCTTCTCGACCTGGTCCAGCAGACCGGCCGGGACCCCCTCGCAGAGGACGAGGATGCCGGCGGCGTTCGTCTTCTTGACGGCGTCGAGCACTTCGAAGGCCGTGGTCGCGGCGTTCACGGTCATGACGGCCGCCTTATGAACATAGAGGGGCTTCTTGGAGACGGTGGCGGCCACGCCGATGACGAACTTACAGAACTTGGCCAAGGGCTCGCCCCCGCCGGCCGCTCCGACGAAGACGATGCGGCGCACCTGCTCCTTGGGCGTCTTGGGCGGGATGGGGTCGGGGTCGAGCGCCAACGTGCCCGAGGAACCGGCGCCGGGCGGCGGCGCGGAGGCGGGCGGCGGCTCGGCGGGCGCCGGCGGCGCGGCGGTTATCTCGATGGGCTGGGGAGTGGGGAGGCCGCGCTTCGGGGCGGGTTCCGGGGCCTTCGGCTCCTCCGCCTTCTTCGGCGGGGGCATCACGCCGCCGCGGGGGGCCAGCTCGATTCCCGCCGCGGGCAACACGGCGGCCTTCGCGGCGTCCTGGAGCTTGAACTTCGCCTCGGCCGCCAGCAGGGCCGCCTCGGTGGCGTCGGCCTGCTCCGTCCCTGCCGCCTTGGGGCGGGCCGCCTGGGCGGCGGCCTTCGCGACGGCCTCTTCCTCCGCCCGGCGCTTCGCCTCGGCGTGGGCGGCGGCCTTCGCCGCGGCCTCCTGTTCGGCCTTCCGGGCGGCGTCGGCCTGGGCCTGGCGCTGGGCTTCGGCCTCCATGGCGGCCACCACGGCGGCCCGCTCTTCGGCCTGGCGCTTCGCCTCCGCCTCCGCCGCGGCCTTCGCGGCGGCGGCTTCCTCGGCCCGCCGCTTCGCCTCGGCTTGGGCGGCGGCCGTCGCCGCGGCCTCGGCCTCGCGCTTCGCGGCCGTGTCCCGCTGGGCCTTGAGCAGGGCCTCCTCGGCCTGGCGCTGCTCGGCGAGGCGGCGGACCTCTTCAGCCTGCCTCCGTGCCTCCGCGGTCCGCCGCGCGGCCTCCTCCGCCGCGGCCCGAGCGGCCGCGTCCGCGGGCGGCGGTTTGGCGACCCCGGAGGTGATGTCCTGCAGGATGCCGTCGAGGTCGGCCAGGACGTCGTTGATGTCCTGGTCCCCCCCGCCGGGCCCGCCGTCCGGGCTCATTGCTGGACGATGCCTCCGACGCCCCGGAGCTTGAGCTGGATGTCCTCGGTGTTGGTGGCGTTCTCCAGGGCTTCCTTGTCGGTGATCTTGCCCTCGGTGACCAGGCGCACCAGGTCCTGGTCGAAGGTGTGCATGCCGTAGTAGCCGCCGGCCTCCATGGTCTTGTAGATGTCGGCGTTCTTCCCCTCCATGATGTGGCGGCGCACCAGCGAGTTGACGATGAGGACCTCGGTGGCGGGGAAGCGCCCGCGCCCGTCCTTGGACGGCACCAGGCGCTGGGCGACGACGCCCTTGAGCACCAGCCCCAGCTGCTGGCGGACCTGGGAGGCGTGCGCGGACGGGAAGCTGTCGACGATGCGGTCGATGGTCTGCACCGCGTCGAGGGTGTGCACGGTGGAGAGCACCAGGTGCCCGGTCTCGGCGGCGGTCAGGGCGGCCTGCATGGTCTCGGCGTCGCGCATCTCGCCGATGACGACGACGTCGGGGTCCTGGCGCAGCACGTGCTTGAGGGCTCCCGCGAAGGAGGCTGTGTCGCGCCCCACCTCGCGCTGGACGATGGTGGCCTTGACGTCCTCGTGGAAGAACTCGATGGGGTCCTCGATGGTGATGATGCGCACGTTGTGGGATTCGTTGAGCTGGTGCACGAAGGAGTTCATCGAGGTGGTCTTGCCGGCGCCGGTGATGCCGGCGAAGAGGATGAGCCCGCGCGACTCCCCGGAGAGCTTGTCGAAGGCCTGCTGGGGGAGGTTGAGGTCGGCGAAGCCCTTGAGCTTGATGGGCACGACGCGCAAGGACAGCGCCACCGTGCCGCGCTGGCGGAACACGTTGACGCGGAAGCGCGAGACCCCGTCGAGGCTGTAGGCCAGGTCCATCTCCTGGGCGCCCTCGAAGTGCTGGAGCTGCTCGGGGGTCATGATGGTCTTGGCCATGCCCTCGATGTCGGGGGCCGACATCTTCTGGATGTTCACGGCCGCCACCAGCCGGCCGTGGATGCGCACGGCCGGGGCCGCGTTGGCCTTGAAATGGATGTCGGAGATGCCCTTCTCCACCATCAGCTTCAGCAGGTTCGTCAGGTCCATCGCCATGTCTAGCCCCTCTGCAAAATAGACAAACGGCCCCTCGCCCCCTGATGCGGTTTTGTGCTTATAAAACCGCTATTTTTCAGGACGAGCGGACTATACGGACGCCCTTGAGCGCCAGCCACTCCAATGCCAGCGGGCTGACGATGGCGTCTTTCTCTATTGTAAGGGTCCTAGCCCCGGGTGTCAACGACCTTCGCACGTCTCGGTCCGTGAGGAACGGACGGCCCGCTGTCGTACGCGCGCGCGGGCCCGGGGGCGTTTGGGGGATGGGAGGCGGCGCGGGGGCCTGGGGCGCGGGCTGCGCCGCCTTGCCCCAGGGGGCAAGGCGGCGCAGCAGGGCGTCCCGGATGTCCTCCGGCCTCACGGTCTAGACCTTGATGGAGATCTTGTCGAGGTACTTCTCGAGGTCATCGTGCGGGCGTGGGATGACATGGACGGCGACCAGCTCCCCCACGCGCTGCGCGGCGGCGGCACCGGCCTCGACGGCGGCGCGCACGGCGCCGACCTCGCCCCGGCACAGGGTGGTGACCAGGCCTGAGCCGATGCGCTCGTAGCCGAGCATCTTGACCTTGGCGGCCTTGCCCATGGCGTCGGTGGCCTCGATCATGCCCACGAACCCCTTCGTCTCGACCAGCCCCAGCGCTTCTTTGATTTCTGCCATTGTCACTCCTCGGGTTTGTCCTTACCGCGATGATCCACTTCGAGACCGGCGTTGCACGACGAACAGCGCTTGGCCGGGACGTAGGTGCGCACGCACTCGTCCTCCTCGGGCCAGTACTCCTCGAAGAACATGTCCGCTTTCTTGTGGCAGCGCATGCAGTAGCGCTCGTAGCCCGCCCCGCAGCAGGGGCAGAACTTCACGCCTTCGGCCGGGTTGAAGGGCTTGTCCTTGGGCTTCTTCTCGGAGGAGTCGACGGTCTCCCCCCGGTGGGTCAGCGCCCCGCAAGTGCCGCACTGCAGGTCGATGCGCAGCAGGATCTCGTGCTTCTTCATCAGTAGCCCTTCCCCGCGGGCTTGGCGTCGGTGACGATGCCCACCGAGGCCGAGGTGCCCAGGCGCGTGGCCCCGGCCTCGATCATGGCCTGGGCCGTGGCGGTGTCGCGGATGCCGCCCGAGGCCTTCACGCCCATGAGCGGCCCCACGGTCTTGCGCATGAGGGCCACGTCGGCCGCCGTGGCCCCGCCCGGGCCGAAGCCGGTGGAGGTCTTCACGAAGTCGGCCCCCACCTCCTTGGACATCTTGCAGGCGCGCACCTTCTCGTCGTCGGACAGGAGCGAGGTCTCGATGATGACTTTCAGCACCTTGCCGCGCGTGGCGTCGCGCACGGCCTGGATGTCGCCCTTCACCAGGGCGTCGTTGCCGCTCTTGAGGGCCCCGACGTTGATGACCATGTCGATTTCATCCGCCCCGTTGGCGATGGCGTCGCGGGCCTCGATGGCCTTGACCGTCGGCGTGGTGGAGCCCAACGGGAAGCCGATGACGGTGCAGACCTTGACCCCCGAGCCCTTGAGGAGCTGGGCGGACAGGCCCACATAGGTCGGGTTCACACACACCGACGCGAAGCAGTAGGTGCGCGCCTCCTGGCAGAGCTTGGCGACCTCCTCCTGGGTGGCGTTGGGCTTGAGCAAGGTATGGTCGACGACCGGGGCGATGGCGTTGCAGCCCTTCATGGGATGGCAGACCCCGATGCGGTCGGCGCCCAAATCCTTTAAGGCCTGGGCGGCCTTGGGCGAGAGCGGCTGGCAGTGCGGGCAGTCGGGGCCGTGGGTGTGGTCCTTCTCGGCGTCGGCCGAGACGGGCTTGGTGGGGACGGCCGTCTGCTTCTTGAAGGAGAACTCGGAGGGGCCGAACACCTTGCCGGCGGTGCCGATGGTGACCTTCACCTCGCGCTTGGGCGCGTCCGAGCAGGAGCAGGACTTGAGGACGCCGCGGGACGCCAGCTCCTTCACCACGGCCTCGACGATGACGCGCAACTCTGCCTCAGTCATATCCTTTCTCCTTGCCGTTCATGCAGACGCGGTCGATGATGCCGCAGACGACGGTCCGGACCGGCGCCGCCTTGTCGTTTAGAATCTGTCTGGCCCCGGTGCCCTCGTCTATGACGAGCACGATGGAGCCCGGGCCGGCGCCCACGCCGCCCTCGACGGCCATCATGGCCTCGCCGGTGGGCTTCTCCGTCATGGGGTCGATGGGGCGCACCAGGAGCAGCCTCTTGCTGTCGAGGCTCTTGTGCTTGTACTGCCCCCAGACGTTGCCCACGACCTCGGCGATGAACATCAGGCCTTGCCTCTAAAATCCTTCACCTGGTGCCCCTCGATGATGCCGATGACGGCGGCGTCGACGGGCGGCAGGTCGTCGAAGGCCACGGCGGCCTCGCGCGAGGCCACCCAGTAGACGAACTCGGAGGATCCGGAGCCGCAGGCGTCGGCCGCCACGATGGGCCCGCCTTTGTCCTCCTTGGTCTCCCAGTCCATGGGCTGGATGAGCAGCAGCTTCTTGCCGGCCAGCGTGGGATATTGGCGGGTGCAGAAGACGCGGCCGACGACCCGGGCGGCTTTCATGTCGTCATCCTCTGGGCCTTTGGGCCCGTGTCGTCCGCCCTGAGCGATGGTATCATGTCCCCATGGCGCAGAGGAAAGACGGCTCGGTGGCCAAGGACGACCTGGATTCCCTCCAGAAGGTCCTGACCGGCGACATCGCCACCGTCAAGTCCGAGCTCAAAAGCGATATCTCTGCCGTCAAGTCCGAGCTCAAAGGCGACATCGCCACCGTCAAGTCCGAGCTCAAAAGCGATATCTCTGCCGTCAAGTCCGAGCTCAAAGGCGATATCTCTGCCGTCAAGTCCGAGCTCAAAGGCGATATCTCTGCCGTCAAGTCCGAGCTCAAAGGCGACATCTCCAAACTTGCCGCAGCCGTCGTGCGAGCAGACGCCAAGGCCGACCGGGTGAAAGCGGAACTTCTGGCGATGATGGAGCGCCACACCAGCCGTATCCTCGATTCCATCGACGCCTTCGCGAAGAAGGGCGAGACCTACGACCGGAAGGCCGTCACTCACGGCGCCATGCTCGTGGAGCACACTGACGCGCTCCGCGACCACGGACGGCGCCTCACCTCTCTCGAAGCGAAGTCCTAAGCCTCTCATCTGCGCGCCTCCAGCGCCGCGACCTTGGCGAGCCGCCTTTCGTGACGCCCGCCTTCGAACTTCGTCTCCAGAAACGCCTTGGAGATTTCCTGCAGAGCGAGCTCGCCGTGGGTCTTGCCGCCCAGGCACATGACATTGGCGTCGTCGTGGGCGGCGGCCAGCTTGGCGGCCGTCACGTCGTAGCAGGACACGGCCCGGCAGCCCTTGACCTTGTTGGCCACCATGCAGACCGCCCCGCCGAAGCCGTCCAAGAGGATGCCCTTCTCGAACTGACCGCCCGCCGCCGCTTCGGCGACGAGCTGGGCGATGTCGGGGTAGTCCACGGCCTCGAGCGAGTGGCAGCCGAAGTCGGTGACCTCGTGGCCGAGCTTCTGGAGAAATTCCTTGAGCTCTTCCTTGGCCTCGAAGCCGCCGTGGTCCGAGCCGATGACCAGCCTCACGCGCCCACCGTCTTGAGGAGCTGGGAGTCGGGCTGGGGGATGACGATGTGGCTGACGAGCATCCCCTCCGGGACCTCGGCGATGCCGGCGCCGACGGCGGTGCGCACGGCGCCGACCTCTCCGGTCATCGCCACATAGCCCTTGCCGCCCCCGATGGCGGTCTTCACCTCTATGAGGTGGACCTTGGCGGACTTGGCCGCGGCGTCGGCGGCGCGCACGGCGGCTATGGCCTCCTTGGTCTCGATGAGGCCGTAGGCGTCGAGCTTGGCGACAGGAAGGCGCTTATCGAGGGAATCGAGCACCTGCTGGTGCACATTGCGCAGGATGAACTGGTCGACCACGCTCTTGCCGGCCATGTTGATGCCGGCGCGCAGCGACATCTCCACCTCGCCGACGGGACCCTTGATGAGGATGGTGTACTTGCCGCGCGCGACGACGGCGGTCTTCACGAGCTCCACCTGGGCCATCTTGCACATGGCGTCGGAGGCCTCCACGCCCTTGGCGATGGAGCTGGTCTCGAGCATTCCGATGGCGATATTGGCGAGCATAGGTCTCCTAGGGTTCTGACGCTATTGTAGCTGGGACTGGGCGGAAAGCGGCGGTCACTTTAGTTCCATGACTCCAAACTGGGAGAGGGTCGTAATCTGGTTGGTGGGCGCCGGCACATCGAGAAGGGGGCCGGTGCCCTTCGATGAAGCAGTCAGGCAGTACGTGTGCGATCCTGCGGTGACTTGGGTGGCGAAGTAGAAGGAGATGGGGGTCGGGTTGTTGAGGGAAATCGGCTGGCCGGTTACGACTCCCAGGTCATTTGTCATCCCCGCCGGGATTTGGCCGTCGACCAAGAATCCCAACCGAGTAAAGTAATACGAGTCGGTCTGCCAGGTGCCCGTAAACCAAACGGCCACGTTTGCGCCGGAACTGGTCAAGGTGATCGTTGAGCCTGTCACGCACGCCCCTAGCAAGGCGGGCCCCGTGAATCTTGTCGACGTCATGTTCGTCGTCGCGCTGCTGGAGGCCAATCCCGTTCCAGACGCTTGCGACGCGGAGGTGCTGAGCGTCCCGTCGGCCCATCTAAGTCCTCCCGCCAGAAGATGGATGCTCGAGGAAGTCGTGAGGGAATAGATGGTCGCGCCGGTCGCCGTTAACGTCGCGCTGGAAGCCGAAACGCTGCCTCCCACGCTGAAGGCGTTCCCCTGCACGGTCATCGTCCCGCCGATGATGCCCTGCTGGCCGATGATGAGGCTCCCGCTGTCGACCACGTCCGCCTCCGCCGGCAGCGCCAGCGCCGCCAACAGGACCGCCGCCAGGAAATTCCTCATCTTGCCCTCCCCTTCTCCCGCCGTTCCACCTCGGCCTGAAGCGTCACTATCCTAGATTGGGCCGCCTGCAGGGCCAGTTCCAGGTTCATCAGCCGCTCCTTGACCGACACCGAGCCGCCCGGACCATGGACGCTCTCGGGCGCCTCTTCATAACTCAGCCCGGTGCGCCGCGTCCCGCGCGGGTCGCCCTTGTAGCGAAAGCGCACCGGCCTGAGCGAAGCCAGGTCGGCTGCCGCCCGGACCCGCTCCACCTCGCCGAGGCGCCTCACCCCCTCCTTCATGGCCGCGAAGCAGGAGTGGGTCGCCCAGAAGCCGCGCACGATGACGCCGCCGGCGTAGACCCCGCCGCTGGAGACGACGAGCTCGACCGTCACCGGGTCGCTGGAGGGGTCCACATGCCAGCCGGACATGCCGGACTCGGTCCCCAGTTGCACGCTCATGGCCTCTTCCGAGCCCAATCCGTAGACAGCGTCGGCGGAATTCCAGAGGTAGAAGTCCACGGCGTTGCCTTCGCGCTGTCCGCCCGCCGCCCGGGTCCGGATGTCGTGGCGGTAGGCACCTGTTTCATCGCCCAAGGCGATTTGCGCGCTCGTCACGGAAGAAGACGAGTTTCCCGCGCGCAGCTCGAGGCCCACCTCCCCAGCGTCGGCTTGGCCCGAGACGGTGAGGCGCGAGCCTGTAGGCGTCAGGCCCAACCCGGCCTTGGCCGAGCGGTCGAATAAGAAGAGGGCCGTGCCGTCAGGGCTCGAGGCCTTGAGGGCATAGGCGTCCTCCGGCTGCATCCCCACCTCAAGGGCCGCGCGCGGGACCAGCGTCCCCGCCCCCATAGCGCCGGTGACGGTCAGGTCGCCCGAGGTGCGGGTCCCGGCCGAGGCGGCCAGGGGCAGGAGCACGAGCAGGGCCAGAGCCTTCATGGCGCCTCCCTCTCCAGGTCGCCCAGTCGGCGCAGGAGCTCCTTGGCGGCCAGCTCGGCGTTGAGGAGCCGGCGGTCGAAGGACACGCCGCCGCCCGGGTAGCGCACGCTCTCGGGGGCCTCCTCGTAGAGGATTCCGCGCTGGACCCTGGCCCCTCTCGCCTTGAAGCGAAAGCTCACATGGCGCAGGGCGGCCGCCTCGGCATAGGCTTCCCTTTCAGCGTCGGGTCCCAGGTACTCGATGTCGTCTTTGAGCCGCGCCGAAGAAACCGAGCCTTCCCCCGCGTCGTGCATGGTCCCGGTCCCCCAGGACGAGCCGTCCGAGACGACCAGTTGCCCCAGCGGTCCCACCCCCGAATTCGGGGGCAGGACGTGGACGAGGACCCCGGTGGAGTGGGTCATGAGCTGGAGGACACGCCGGGAGGCGATCTGGCCCGAGGCGGCTGCGGGGGTCCAGACCAGGAAGCTCAGGCTGGAAGAGGACGGCGCCACCCCGTGGCCGCTCTGGACGGCGTGCCGGTAGAGCGCCCCCCCCGCGTAGCCCAAGGTCAGCTGATAGCTCGAAGTACCGGACTGGAGCTCGGGGCCGCGAAGTTCCAGGGCCAGGTCCCCCGCCTCCCCCGCCCCCGACACCGTCGCCCGCGCCGCCGAGGCCGTGGATAGCCCCAAGGTCCCGTCCGCCCCGACGCGCAAGGCCGGGGACAGGTCCACCCCCGAGACCTGGAAGGCGGCCGCCGTAGTCGAAGAGGCCCGGCTCTCGAACCGGGCCCCGGGGCTGTCCGTCCCCACCCCGGTCTTGCCGGGCGCCCAGGCCTCGGAATCGAAGACGGTCTGGGCCCCCGCCGGGGCGACCACGATGAGGAGGACGAGCAGAGCTTTCATCGGCCTTGCTCCTTCAATCTCTTCAATCTCGCGGAGAGCTCCTCAATCCGGCGCATGGCGGCCTTGAGGGCCAGCTCCGCGTTGACCAGCCGCTCGTCGTAGATAATCTCCCCCGGCCGCCCGCGGATGCTCTGCGGGGTCTCTTCATAGATGAGGCCGCGCTCCAGGGCGGCCGAGGGGTCGGAATGGAGGGAGCCGTCCATGCCCCGGCGCTTCCTCCTGAATACCGCAGGCATGAGGGCAGCGATGTCCTTGTAGGCCTGCTCTTCGTCCTTCCTCGTGAGGCGGTGGATGTCCCGCTTGAAGCCGCGCGAGCTCAAAGTGATGACGTCGGCGCGCAGCACATAGCCCGCCCCGTGCGCCACCCCGTTTGAGACCTCCAACTCCGCATCGGCGGGGTCGCCCGTGATGTCCACAGGGCGCACCTCCACCAGCGCCCCGGCCGCCGTCTTGGTGCTGCCCTGCAAGGACAGGCCCCGGACGCCCGCCAGCGAACCCGAGCTCGAGTCGGGGCTCCACAGGTCGAACTCGAGGCGGTTGTTATAGGCGGCCGAGCCGTGCTGGGTCACGAGGGCATGGCGCAACTGGCCCGAGCCGTCGTAGCCCAGGGCGATTTGGGCGCCCGTGAGGGAGGCCGTCGAGTTCCCCGTGCGCAGGGCCAGGGCCGCATCGCCGGATACGCCCTGCAAGGTCAGGCGGCCCGACGCCGGGGCGGTGCCGATGGAGACGAAGTTGGCGTTGTCGACGGCCAGCATGGCCCGGCCGTCGGGGCTCGAGACCTTGAGGGCATAGTCGTATTCGGAGCGGGCGACGACCTCGGCTTTGGCGCCCGAGCCCAGGAAGCCAACGAGGAGGTTGCCGTCGACCTGCAAATCGGAGGAGAGCTTGGTGACGGAGCCGGCGGTGACGGTGATGGTGGCGCGGGAGACGGATTCGGAGTTGCCGGCCCAGTCGACGGCGTAGTAGTCCACCCAATGAGTGCCTGGGAGGACGCTCAGGGAGGAAGAGTATGCCGAGTAGGGCTCACCCGGGAGGCCGTCTATGCGGTAGTAGGTGGTGGCCGCTCCCGATGCGTAACCGTTGACGGAGGGGTCCGTCGAGGAGAGGACGAAATAGGAATAGGTGGAGAGGATGACGATACCCTGGAAGCCGGAGGAGGAGCCCTCGACGGCCCAGGAGGTCACAGGGGCGGATGAATCGACCCCGTCGAAGAAGGCCGCATAGACCCCGGTAAACGTGCTCTGCACGATGGCCGTAACATAATTCGATGTGTCCTTCGCTATGCTCAGCCCGGAAAACAAGTCTGTCGACCAGGACGACCCGTCGAACCAATAGACGCGCAGGGTATCGGTATCGGTCCCGACACCGTCAGGGTATTGGAATTTGACGGTGAACGTCGTCGTCACGACGGTCTGGCCGTCCGGGTCGAGGGTGTAGACCCGAGGCGAGGAGAGTCGGAGGACCTGCTTGAGGCGCGCCCCCTCTTGCGGCGCCGTCAGGGCCGCGCTGTCATGGATGTCGATGTTGCCTAGAGGAGCGTAGACGTAGAGGGGGTCCGAGTTGACGCTGGTCCAGGTCGTTCCGGCCACTTCGGGAACGGTCACCACGCCGTCGACGTAATGGCCGGGCTCCCAGCCGAAGTTGTTGTACTCGATCTGCGCAACCCCGAGTCCGCCGGTGGTAAAGCGCAAGTGGTCCCCTCCACTCGTGGACCCCGCGTTCTCCGCATGATACGACACCGAGGTCGCGGGGGCGGAGAATGTCATCGAAGAAGCGACGGAGGCGCCGTCAGAAGCGCACGCGCATGGCCAGACGGCCCCGTTGCCCGTGGTCCGTATCTTGGCACACCAGGCGTCCTGCGTCGAGCCGTTGCACGTCCCGGCGCCCAGGCCGACGATGACGGCGTGGACGCTCAGGGCTTGGCTGGCCACAGCCGTGGTCGTGACGGTGACAGCCACATCCCCGCTGCTCCAGCCCGGCGAGCTCACAGAGTGGACGAACTGGATTGTCGTCGAGGAGACCGTCCGGTAGTAGTTCGTGGTGTTGCCGGCCAAGTCGGTGATGGTCTGCGTGCACGTCCCGAGCCCGAGGTTGCAGAAGGCCCCCGCAAAAAGCGCGGTGGACGGGCCGACGGAATATTCGGCGCACTTCTGGGGGGAACAACTGACGCACATGGACTTGACGCCGGAGCCGGTGTCGCGGGCGCGGAAAACGGCGCATTTGTCGTTGGTGATCCAGCCACCCGAGAAGGAGCCGCCGCCGCTTGGGACTGCGGGGAGGTCATCGGCGGGATCTGTGTCGATATTGAATTGCGCCGAAGAGACGTTGCCGGCGAGGTCGTGGACGGCGACGACGTAGGGCGTCGTGGAATTCGCGGCGAGGCTGGAAAAGGTGTGGGTGGCAGTCAGCCCGCTGACCGGCTGCGTTGCCGACGTGGGCCCGGACAAAACGAACTTTTGGAGGCCGTAGGTGTCGGTCGCCGACACTACTACAGCGGTCTCATTGGTCCCGCCGTTTAGAATTGGGGTCCCATCCGTCTTCTTCAGCCCCTTGGTCGGCGCCGCAAAGTCCAAGAAAAAGTTAAGACAGTTCGTCGCGCTCAGCCGAGTCCCAGGCGATAGCGGAGAGTAGTCATTCAAGTCATAGCCATAGAGGCAAAGATAGTGCGAACCCTCAGAAAGCAGACCGGTCTCGCCCATTCGGTAGTACGGCCTGTTCGGCGTGAAAGTGGAGGTTGGATTTGAGACGGAGTAGACGTCCGAGAATGCGTCCGGGTACTCCAAGCGTAGCTTGTTTGTCTCCAGAGCATTGAAGTAGTAGTCGTTCAAGAAGCTCGTGGTGTCAATCACGGCTCGGAAACGCGCCCAGTTTACTGGCTGCGTAGCGCCCGAGAAGAGAAAGTTCGAGCCATCCGAGCCTCTTGCAAGTACCTCCAGAGGGGGCGCGAAGTTCGTTATCACTCCTTCCGTTACCGCAACCGTGGAACCTCCCTTCCTGAATAGGACCTCTTGGATGACGCCATTCGTCGTGTCTGGAATCGGGAACTTCAGAAGAGGATTGAAGAAAACGAACCCTGAAGACCACACGTTCGGAAGGAGATCCAGCGTCGTAAAGTGCAAGTGGCATTCGGTCCCCGGCGGAGTCCCGGAGTTGCTGGTGAGTCCGATACTCGCACCGGAAACGACGAATTGTGTTTGAATGGTATGCGTCGCCAGGTGGGCATACTCATAGTAGTCGTTGAGGTTAACGAAGTATCCTCCAGCCGAGTCAATTCCAAACTCAGCGAGCCCGGAAATTGCCGCATATACCGTCGTCCCGCAGTGCGGGGTCGGAAGTATATCCACGGCGGTGTGAAACTGGTCGCATACCGTGTCATCGTCGGACCGACAGGCGCCGAAGGTATCACTGATCGCCTGGTAATTCACCGTCCCGCTGGAAATCGGCCACACCGCTGCGGCAAGTCCCACGCCGGGCGACAGAGCGATCAGGAGCATCGCGACCGAGCTGGTCGCGGCGACCCTATTTCGAGAAGGCGCCCACATAGACTCGTGCTCCTCGTCTCAAAATCACGGAACCGTCCTTGTCAAAACGCGCACTCCCGCCGAGATTTGCGGCGAAGGTCTCTCTCCAACGCAAATTCAGACTAGAATCCAGCAAGAGGGCCGACTGGCTGACACGCCCGCCCGGAACCTCCTGCTTGAGGTTCAGTAGAGTCTCCGCCTCATCTGGGGCCACTGAGACTACGACTGCGATCGTGCGCCCGTCAGGAATGCGAAACTCTCTCGACCGAACTTCCGCTCCTGTTCGCAGGTCCAGTTCCGTCACGCGAGCGTCTGGACCACAGAAGTCGAAAACTCCGAGCCTCTGGGACTGTGGCTTGACCAGCAAGGTAGACCCACACGCCCTAGGGTCGACGCTGTGGTGCCAGCGCCAGAGAAGACGTCCGGTATCATCGATGGCAAGGATTTGGCGTCGAACGCTGCTGCTGCCCTCCACGGCGTATCCTTCGGCCACTACCACTCCGTTTCTCGAATCGACGCGAGCCAGAGGCACCAGCACGGCGCCCTGCGGATTCTGGATGTCCTGCGAAGCCGGGGACCAATCGGGACTCTCATATCGGCCGATCTCACGCCCGCGTCTTGAAAACACAAGAATTCCGCTATTCGCACGCGTATGGCTCCGCGCGCGGTAGAGAATCGCACCGACGTCGCCTTGATCGGAGAACACGGTCAGCGGCGCCGTCATGCCGCTCTCCGGGGTCCTGAATTCTCCGAGAAGCGCCCCAGACGAGGAATAGAGGCGAACGAGACCACTATAGTGGAGGGACGACTCAGGGTGACGCTCTGGAATCGCAACCAAATCGCCCACAGGGGAGACTGTGAACATCCCGGAGGCGGACGGGACCGCACCGACAGATTCCCCGGTCAAGGAGAAGAACTGAAGTGAAAGCTTCTCCCACTCCTTGCCGCCAGTCGATTTAATGACCACAGCCCCATTTTCGGTCAGCCAAGGCTTGGACACGTATCCGGAGGCATCCTTGCCGAGAGGCACCTCCCGAGTTGTTCGGCCTCTCTTCGATACGAACTCAAGAGCATTTCCAGAGACCTCAGCCCGCTCCTGAGCCCTCGCATTCAAGAACGACGATTGCGACCTGTAGGACTTCCGAGATTGGAATTCCTTCAGAGCGTTCGATGGTCCCGCTGCAAAGACGGCAATCGACATCATGCAGGCGAGCAGGACGCCCTGCGCACCGCGCACAACCTCTTGGAACTTCATTGGGATTTCCGTGCTCCCAAGCCCCAGTGTCGGCGACCGACACCTACGGCCTCCAAAAGTTCGTTTTGTTCGGGCCCGCGTCGGCAACGCAGCCGGTCAGCGGGCTGACTGCCACCCACACCTTCTCCAGCCTCACCGCGAATTCCACGACGCCCTACGTCGTCGCCGTCCACGACATCGCTGGCAACGTCTCTTCGGCGCATGGTTACGCTCCCATCCTCACGCAATCCTGAAAAATCCGACCAGGCTGCAGTGCAGCGGCCGTACGAAGTGCGTGGCCCGGGTCAGGCCGTCGCCGGTGGGCGTGCCGATGGACATGGAGGCGTAGCCCTCCCCCATCCCCAGCCCGAAGTAGTTCGGGGCGTTCTTGACGAAGATGGAACAGGCCATCTTGCGCGCCATCTTGGTGAGGTTGCCCACGTCCATCGAGTACATCGAGGAGGTGTGGTGGTTGTAGCCCTCGGCGTGATAGGCCAGGTCGATGGCCGCGTCCACGCACTTGACCTTCGTAATCGGCAGCACCGGCATGAGCTGCTCGGTCCAGACGAAGGGATGGTCGTTGGGGACATCGGCCCAGAGCAGCCGCACGTCGGAGGGCACCGAGATGCCGCAGCCCGCCGCGATGACGGAGGCGTCCTTGCCGACGAACTTCCGGTCGAGCTTCGGGTCCTTGCAGCCCCGGCCGCCCTCGATGATGATCTTCTTGGTGACGGCGTCGATGTTGGAGCCCGTCAGCTCGAAGGCGCGCGGGGCGCGGCGCAGGGCCTCCAAAAAGCGCGCGTGGACGGCCTCGACCACGATGACTTCCTTCTCGGCCGTGCAGAGCACGTTGTTGTCGAAGGAGCAGCCGGAGACCACGCCCTTGGCGGCCTTCTCGATGTCGGCCGTCTCGTCTACGACGACGGGCGGGTTGCCCGGGCCGGCGGCGATGGTCTTGCAGGTCTTGCCCACCGTCATGGCCACCTTCACGATGGCCGGGCCGCCGGTGACGAGGTTGACCGACACGCCGGGATGGGCCAAGAGGGACTTGGTCATCTCCTGCGAGGCCGGGTCGGCCGTGGTGATGAGGTTGCGCGGGCCGCCGTTGGCCACGATGGCCTCGTTTAAGAGCCGCATGGCCTCGCGCGAGCATTTCACGGCGGCGGGATGCGGCGAGAAGACCACGGAATTGCCGGCGGATAGGATGGAGATGGAGTTGTTGATGACGGTGGCCGTCGGGTTGGTCGACGGGATGATGGCGGCCACCACGCCGAAGGGCGCCCACTCCACCAAGGTCAGGCCGTCGTCGCCGGTGTAGGCCCGGGTCTCGAGGCATTCGACTCCCGGCGTCTTGGTGGCGACGACGAGATTCTTCTTCACCTTGTCTTCGAAGCGCCCCATGCCGGTCTCTTCGCGCGCCATGCGGGCCAGCGGCTCGGCGTTTTGGATTGCCGTCTTGCGCATCGCGTCGATGATGGCCCGGCGCTTGGCCAGGCCCAGGGCCTGGAATTCTTCCTGCGCCTCGGCCGCCGCCTTCACGCAGGCGTCGAGGTCCGTGAAGACGAAGCCGTCCGACGGGGCCCGGACGGGCCCCGTCGGGACGGACTCCAGGCGCTTGAGGACTTCGGCGACGACGGCTTCCAGCTCGGCCTTGTCCATGTCAGCGCCCCGCGTGGTCCTTGGCCTTCTCGAAGACGGCCTTGCCGCCCTGCTCCACCGTGTCTACGATGGCCACGATGGTGCAGTCGACGGGCGTGCCCTCGGTCATGCCGGTCTGGCGCGCCGAGGAGCCCTGCACGAGGAGGACGAACTCCCCCTCGCCGGCCCCCACGGAATCGACGGCCACCAGCGGCGCGCCCTTGGCCTGGCCCGTGGGCTCCACGGGCTGGACCAGGAGCAGCTTCTTGCCGACGAGCTTGGGCTCTTTGTTGGTCGAGACGACGGTCCCGACGATTCGGGCGAAGACCACGGCCTTACTTCTTGCCGCGGTTGAGGGTCTCGGGCAGCGAGATGGGCATCTTGCCCTCGAGGTCCGGGTGCGGCTGCGGGATGACGTGCACCGACAGCAGCTCCCCGACCTTCTGAGCGGCCGCGCCGCCGGCGTCGCAGGAGGCGCGGCAGGCCGCCACTTCCCCGCGGAACAGCACCGTGACCAGCCCCGTCCCGACCTTCTCGTAGCCGACGATGCGTACGTTGGCCGCCTTCACCGCCGCGTCCGCGGCCTCGATGCAGGCGACGAGCCCGCGCGTCTCGATCATTCCCAGCGCATCCATGGTTCCTCCAGGTCTATACCAGCTGCGACAAATCGCCGTTCTTGAGCCAGGCCGCGTTCGCCTCGTCGGTGTCCACGTGGAACTCGAGGGCGAACTTGTCCGACACCCGGGCCAGGCAGCCTTCGAACACCGTCTCGCGCGGGCCGCCCGTGCCGCAGCGCACGCGCAGCATCTCGCCGTCACGCACCTTCATGCGCTCGGCGTCGGCCGGGGAGAAATGCACATGGCGCTGGGCCACGATGAGGGCGTCGGGGACCTCGATGGAGCCGGCCGGGCCGGTGATGGTGACCGGCGCCGCGCCGGAGAGCTTGCCCGAGCCCCGCACCGGCGCGTCGATGCCCAGCACCTGGGCGTCGGAGCGCGACACCTCGACCTGGGTCTTGGGACGCCAGGGGGCCACCAGGCGCACGCGCTCGAGCTTGCCCTTGGGGCCGGATACCGTGACGGTCTCCTCGGCCGCCCAGAACCCGGGCTGGAGCAGGCCGCGCTTCTTCATGGGCTCGGCGGAGCCGAAGATGGTGCCCCAGTCGGCTTCGGTGATGTGGAAGTGCCGGACGGACACCCCCACCGGCACGGGGAAGGCCGCCCGGTGCAGGGCCAGCGCCAGCTCCCCGGCGACCTGCGACGCCAGGTCCGGCGCGAAGGCCATGGCTACTTCGCCACCGCCGCCGAGAACTTCACGATGCGCAGGAAGGAGTCGGCCTTGAGGCTGGCCCCGCCCACGAGCGCCCCGTCGAGGTCCGGCTCGGACATGAGGGAATCCACGTTGTCGGGCTTGACCGAGCCGCCGTAGAGGATGCGCAGGCCGGCGGCGAAGCCGTCGCCGTGCAGGCGCTGGCAGGTCTTGCGGATGAAGAGGTGGGCTTCCTGGGCCTGGGCCGGGGTGGCCGTCTTGCCGGTGCCGATGGCCCAGACCGGCTCGTAGGCGATGACGAGCGTGGCCAGCTGGGACGGCCCGAAGCCGGAGAGGGCCCCGGTGAGCTGGGTCTCCAGCACCTTGAATGTGCGCCCGTCCTCGCGCTCGGCCAAGGTCTCACCCACGCAGACGATCGGCAGAAGGCCGTTCTCGAGGGCGGCGGTCAGCTTCTTCTTGACCGTCTCGTCGGTCTCCCCGAAGAACTGGCGGCGCTCGGAGTGGCCGATGAGCACGCCCTGGCAGCCGGCGTCCTTGAGCTGGAAGGCCGAGACCTGGCCGGTGAAGGCGCCTTCCTTCTCCCAGTAGCAGTCCTGGGCGGCCAGCTTCACCTTGGTCCCCTTGAGGGCTTCGCCCACCACGGCCAGGGCCGTGAAGGGGGTGGCGACCATGACTTCGGGGGCGTCGGCGGGCAGGCCCGCCGCCACGGACTTGGCCAGGGAGACGGAAGAGGCCAGGTCCAGGTACATCTTCCAGTTGCCGGCGATGAGGGGACGGCGCAGGGAGTTCACTATAACCCTCCAGGTGTGGCCAAGTTGGCCACAATTATAGCACGACAGCGCCCCTCGGGTCCACCGCCTCCTCCCCATCCTCCTGTTTCCCGAACGGGCTCGCCTCAGAGGCCGAGCGCTTCAAATCCCTTTTGGAGCCGGGCCCGCGATGAGGACTCCGGGCGTCGGCCCCAACCCTTGAATTCGTATACGATCTTCCCGTCCTGTAGGAAATAGAATCCTGGCGATGAGAGGAACCCGATGCCGGGGAATCCTCCCGCCCGTTCAGCGACATAGACGTCCCGCAATCCGAAACGGGTCTTCCACTTCTCCACCCCGACGGCGTCAAAGCGCGTCGTTAGGAGCATCCCATTCTGCCGGAACCTGTCAGAGACCTCCGGGTCTCCCAGGATGTCTTCTATCGCGTGCTCTGTCACCGAGCAGCCGGTCCACATGGCGACCACGATGTGCGGGCCCTTTCCCAAAGGCAGTGTGACGGCTTCTGCGCGTCGACCTTCGTCCGAGATGGCATAGGCCCCCCAAGGCCTGTGTTCCCCCAGGGGGGCGGGCACTACGGTGTCCGGGATGGAAGGGAGCTTGAAGGAAGGGTAGCGGGAACGGAGCCCCCGCGCTTCCTCGAACCGCCGAGCGCCCACGAACGCCAGGAACATGTCCCGGACCTCCGACTCTCCCATAATCCTGCGGCGGACCATCTCCGTGAACACCCGCTGCTGGAAGTCAACGTAGCGCAGTTCGTCACCCGCCAGGAAGGTCACGCGCGCCAGGGCACCATAGATGTCCCTCAAAGTCTTGTCGGAATATCGGCCGAGAGCACACGGGGAAAAATCCGTGGGAGTGAGGCCACGGGCGGGAGCAAGCACTTCATCGGGGATGCGCACGACCTCCGGAGCCTCAATCCCGCGAGCTGCCCTAAGCAACCGGGCTTCACGGCCAGCGCAACCCGCCGCGGCCAGCAGGGCCGTGAGGGCGCACAGCAATAGGCCGCCCGCCTTCGCCTCAGGCGGTCGGATGGCGGCTACTTGCAATTCGACTTGCAGACATGATCCTTCTTGGTCTGGCAACTCGGATCGTCCGCAGGATCCGGAGGAAGGTCGCAGTAGGAGTCGTCACACCAACCATCACCGCAAAGACTCTTCTCGTCGGCCGAGGGGGCGGGGTTCAGGGAGCCGAGGAGCGACTTGAACCCGGCTTCACCGAGGGCGCCCCGAAGCCCGCTCGCGTAGAAAGAGACGATTTCGTCCCCACGGAAGACGAGGCTTTCGTAGAATTCGGCACGAACATTGTCCGGCACGCCCTTAAGAGCGTCCGAGAAGACGGTCAGGCGCGGACGGCCCTTGCGCGCCTTTTCCGGTGTCCCCGCTGGCGAGCTAAGAGCGGCTAGAATCCCTTTAATCTGCTCCCGGCTAAGGGTCTTCTTAAGCGGCTCGGTGTTGGCCGATACGATTTCTCCGTCAAAAAAGCGCAGATCGTCGAGAAACCTCACCTTGTCAGGCGTTGGAATGTCCGCCAGAAGTTCGGAGATTTTGACGAGCTTAACGCGAGACACCTCAGTCGTAGTTATTGAAGCGGCATTCGAGATAGCCCTGGCCTTCCCATGCCGCTCGGCCAAGGCATGCTCTGGATGGGAGTAGAGTTCGTCGAATGCGGGAGTCTGATCTGCCTTCTGAGCGGCATCAGCCGTCATGGGCAACAATCCAAGTTGGACCGCTAGAATGAGCCTGCCATGGATCATATTTCCCCTCCCTCTGATATTCGCGGAGTATAGCACGGACCCCGGCTATAGCTCGGTAAAGGGGATGACCAGCTCCCCCATCTTGCCGGGGTTGTAGTCTTCCTTGTAGGTCGACTTCGGGCTGCGCTTGACCCTCAGGGTCAGGACCTTGGCCATGCGCCCCTCGGAGATGTCGGAGTCGGAATCCCCGAAATAGAGGACGTAGCGCCCGTCCTTGAGCAGGCGGTGCTTGTTGAGGGCCCCGCCGGCGAAGTAGAAGCTGGTGGCCAGGTTCCGCCACTCCTTCTTGAGCGCCTCGCCCCCGTGGGGCGGCCGCGTGGAGATGACGGCCACCTTGAATCCGAAGACGCGGAACAGCCAGGCCGCCGTCCAGACCAGCGGCTTGCGCTCCTCGAGCTCGTAGGAGTTGTTCACGACCTCCCAGAAGGCCGGGGAGTATGGCTGGATGCCGGAATCGAAGGCCTTCTTGAAGGCCGGGGTGGAGAAGACCAAGGTGTCGTCGTAGTCGAAGGCCACGCCCAGGCGCCCGATGGTGACCAGGCTGAAGGTCAGGCCCCAGACGCCCCCGAACACGACCAGCTTCTTGGTGAAGGACCAGGCCTTGTCGGCCTTGGCCTTGACGTCCGCCGCGACGGTCTTGACCAGGCTCATAGCTTCTTGAGCCTCCCGCCGACCGGCGCCTTGATCTCCCCGGCGCCCTTGGCGCACCAGCCCAGGACGTCGCGGATGAGGGTGTCGTGGTCGGCACGGTCCTGGGCGTTGGCGAAGGCTCCGAAGCCGTCGCCGCCCTGGACGATGAAATCGGCGGCCGTCACCGAGTAGAGCGCCTCGGGCTCGAGGGCGCGCCCGCGCACCTCGATGCCGGCGACGCGCGAACCCTCGGGCTGGGACGGGTCGAAGGTCACCGCGGCCCCGGAGACCTGCATGACGCCCGGCGCCTTCCCCACGGAGTGCTCGAAGAGGGCCTTGAGGTCGGCCCCCTTCACATAGACGGTGGTGACGCGGTTGTCGAAGGGCATCAGGGAGAAGACGTCGCGCAGGCGCACGGGGCCGGGGGCGAACTCGGTGCGGATGCCGCCGGAGTTCTGGAAGGCGATGTCGGTCTTGGCCCACTTGCGCAGGCAGTCGGTCATCCAGTTGCCCATCGGGGAGTCGGAGGAGCGGTCCTTGGTCAGCGCTACGGCGGCCGTGGCGACGACGACGTCGAGCGCCCGCCCCACCTGCGCCTCCCAGCGGTCGGTGATGGCCTTCACCGCCGGGTCCTGGCCGACCTCGTCTATCCAGAGCATGTGGAGGGAGTCGTCGGAGGAGACGACCTTGGCGGCCTTGGTGTCGTAGTCGAGGACGGCCAAGCCCGCGCGGTCCAGGTAGCAGCCCGTGTTGACGATGAGGGCGCCCCCCACCTTCAGCGCCGGCGCCAGCGGGATGTGGGCGTGGCCGCCCACCACCATGTCGATGCCGGGGACCTCGCGGGCCACGGTCTGGTCGCCGAGCCCGGCGGGGCCGTCGGCCCGCTCCTGCCCCACGTGGGAGAGCATGATGACGACCTCGGCCCCCTGGGCCTTGAGGGCGGCCACAGCCTTGCGGGCCGCCTCCACCTCGGGCTGGAACTCGATGCCGGCGATGTTCTTCTCGAAGGAGAGCCGGCGCATCTGGGTGGTGAGCAGGCCGAAGATGCCGACCTTGACCCCGCCCACCTTCTTGACCATGAAGGGCTTCACGTAGGGGACCGGGGCTCCGGTGGCCTTGGAGGCGATGTTCGAGGCGATGACCGGCGTCTTCATCCGCCCCGAAAGGTCGGCCAGAGAGGCCTCCCCGGCGTCGTAATCGTGGTTCCCCGGCGTGGTCGCGTCGTAGCCGATGGCGTCGAAGAGCTCGGCCACCGCCCTGCCCTCGGGGATGCTGCCCTCCGGGGTCCCCTGCCACCAATCGCCCGCGTCGAGCAGCAAGGTCGGGCCCTGGGCCCGGACCTTCTTCACGAAGGCGCCCAGGGCGGCCGCGCCGCCCACCATGCGCCCGCCGTGACGGCGGTCGGGGCGGGGCAGGATCCAGCCGTGGACGTCGTTGGTGTGGACGACCCGCAGGCGCACGACCTTGGCGCCCGCCGGCGCCGCGAGGAGCAGCCCCGCGACGAAGAGGGAGAGCCTCCTCATGCCGACTTGACCAGGATGTCGCCGATGATGTCGGCGGCCTCGTCGCCGCGGTCGGCGGAGTTCGACAGGTGGCGGTAGAGCTCGCGGGTCTTGAGGATGGTCACGACATTCGGGTTCTTGAACAGCTCGACCAGGGCCTCGCGGTAGAGGTGCTCGACCTCGTTCTCGTGCTTCTTGGCCCGGATGATGTGCTCCTGGACGACGGAGGGGTGCTCGTGGAGCAGGCGCACGGCGGCGGCGATCTCCTCGCCGGCCTCGTGGATGGCCCGGGCCATCTTCTTTAAGTGCTCGTCGGTGGCCACCTCGAAGAGCATCATCTCCTCGACGGTGGAGCGCGCGTAGTCGATCATGTCGTCGATGGCGCGCGAGAGCCCGAAGATGTCCTCGCGGTCGAAGGGCGTGACCAGGGACTGGTTGAGCGCGTCGATGAGGATGCGGCGCTGCTCGTCGGCCTGCTTCTCGAGCTCCTGCACGCGCATCCCCTTGGCGGGGTCAGGGGCGTCGATGAACTCGCGCAGGGCGGCCAGGCCCTCCAGGGTCAGGTCGGCCTGGTCGCGCAGGAGCTTGTAGAAATCATGTTTGCTGCGCTTGAAGAAAAGCATTCGACGGATTCTATAACAATTTACGGCCGGACATGCCCCCAACGGATCGAGCGGACCCCGTGGGGGTCCGCTCGGGGTCAGCGCTCGACGGTCGCGCTGACCGGGTACAGAATATCATGCTGCAATCTATTTATTGGAATGCCCTATGAAATGCCGGTTTATCAGGTCTTTCCAAAAACAAAATTGCATCACATTGTGCCGGACCCGGTCGGCGCGACCGTTGGAGCGTCGACCCCGAGAGCCCTCCCCCGCGGGGAGGGCTCTCGATCCGTCGAGGGGGCCTATCCCGTTACAGGAGCTTCGTCAGCGCGAACCCGATGACGGCCGCCGAAGGGAAGGTCAGCGCCCAATTGGCGAGCAGGTCCCTGGCCACCCCCCAGCGCACGGTCTTGGGGTTATGCCCGGCTCCCACCCCGAGCAGGCAGGCCGAGTTGAGCTGCCCGGGCGAGAGCGGCAGGCCGGCCAGGGTGGAGGCGAAGACCAGCGAGCCCGAGACGCCCAGGGCCATGAAGCTGTGGACGGTGCCCACGCGGAAGATGCGGAACCCAACGGTCTTGAGCGTGCGCGTGGCCCCCAGGAGGATGCCCAGCGCGAAGGTGAAAGAGCAGATGAGGCGCACCCAGGCCGGCACCGTGATGCCTGAGGGGACCCCGGCCGAGAGGTCCAGCGCTCCGACGGCCAGCAGGGCCATGCTCTTCTGGGAGGCGTTCGCCCCGTGGGCGACGGACAAGGCGATGAACAGCAGCGTCTCGAGGCCGGCCAACCCCTCCTGGGAGCGCCGGGAGACCAACTGAGCGTTGGCGTAGAAGACCCGCAGGGCCAGGAGCGCCGCGCCCAGCCCCAGCAGCGGGACCAGCAGGACGCCCAGAAGGACCACGGCCGCGCCCCCCCAGCGCACCGCTCCCATCCCCCCCAGGGGGAGGAAAGAACCCAGCCAGCCGCCTAGCAGGGCATGGGTGAAGGAGCCGGGCAGGCCGAAGAGGGCCCCCAGGACGACCCAGATGAGGGCGGCGACCGCGGCCGCGGCGCTGGCCGTCAGCGGCTGCACCCCGGGGGGGAGCGCCTCGAAGACGACCAGGCCCCGGCCCAGCGTATTGACGACGGCCGAGCCCAGCAGCATCGAGCCGGCGAAGGTCCCCAGCGCCGCGATGACGAGCGCCTGGCGCGGGCTCAGCGCCCGGGAGCTGACGACGGAGCCGGCCAGAGTCCCCGCGTCGATGGCGCCGTTGAGCAGAGAGAAGGCCATCACCGCCCCGGCGGTGAGCCAGATCACTGCCCCGGCCCCTGAGCGGCTCCCGGCCCCTTGCCCTCGAGGTCCTTGACCTTCCAGCGCAGCTGCTGGACCTCGGCCCGGAGTTTGAATATCTCCTGCATGCGGGCCGCGTCCTGGCGGGCCAGCGTCTCGCCCCAGGTCCGCTCGGTCGTCTCGAGCTGGGCGCGCAGCAGGGAGGTCTCCCGGGTCTTGGCGGCCAGGGCCTCTTCGAAGCCCTCCTTCTCAGCGCTCCAGCCCGCCCGCGTCTCGGCCAGGGAGCGGTCGCGGGCCGCGTCCGCCTCGAGCAGGCGCCTCTGCCAGGCGCGGGTCTCGGCGCGCTGGGCTTCGAGCTCGGCCCTGAGGGCCTCCAGCTTTGCGCGGTAGTCCTCGGGCTCGGGCCCGGCGGCGGCGGGAGCGCGCGGGGGCCGGGGCTCCAACTCATGGTCCCGGACGCGGGCCACCGCTGCACGGGCCTTCTCCAGGGCCTCGCGCAGCTCCTTGCGGCCGTCCTCGAGGGCCGCGCGCGCCGCGCGGGCCTCTTCCACGGCCCCGTTGAGGCGCTCGACGAGGGAGGAATGCTCGGCGCGGAGCCTGCGCAGCTCGGCCTGGGCCTCCTCGCCCTCGCGGCGCATGGCCTTCTCGCCTCCTTCGGCCGTCGCCAGGCGGCGGCGCAGCTCCTCCATGGCGCTCTCGCGCTTCTCGAGCTCGCGGCGCAGGGTCAGCGCCGTGTCCACCGCCCGGTCGGCCTCGCCGCGGGCGGCGGCGAGCACACGCTCGTGCTCGGCGTGGGCCGCGCGGCGCTGGTCGGTGGACTCGGCGGCGGCGCGGGACGCGGAGCGCGCCGCTTCGAGCTCGTGAAGGGTCTCCTGGAGCCTCCGGCGCAGCTCCTCGCGCTCCTTGAGCCCGCCCGCCTCGGCCTCCTCGATGCGGCCCTGCGCGGAGCGCTCGATGGCCTCCGCGGCGTTGCGCGCCAGCGCCAGGCTCGCTTCGGCGGCGCGGCGGGCATGGGACTCCTCCACCGTCCGGGCGTGGGCGGCGGCCGAGGCGCGCTCGGCCTTCTCCAGGTCCTCGCGCACGGCCGCCAGGGTCTCCTCAGCGGCGCGGCGCGCCTTGGCGTCCTCGGCGTCCTGGGCGCGCGAGGCCGCCAGCTCGCGTTCGAGGTGCTCGACCCTGTCCTCGAGCTCGGTGGACCCGCGCGAGGTCTTCTCGCGCAGGACGGCGAGCTCCTTCTCCGCGGCCGCCAGCCGCCGGGAGGATTCGGCCAGGGCTTCGATGAGGCGCATGCGCTCGGGCTGGACCTGCACCGACAGCCCTGCGCGCGCTTCGTCGCAGAAGGACTTCACCCGGGTCCGCGCGGCGGCCAGGGCCTCCTCGATCTCGCCGGCGATGAGGCGCATCCCCTCCTCGGCCACCCGGATGCGGCTGGCATGCTCCATCTCGAGCATCACCAGCCGGGCCCGGAAGGCGTCGGGGGAGGGCTCAGCCGAGAGCAGCTCCTCGCGGAAGGACTCGGCCCGGCGGTCGGTCTCCTCCTTGGCCGCGCGCAGGCGCTGGCTCAGCTCGTCGAAGCGGTGGCGCAGGCGCTCCGGCGCCTGGGCCGCCTGCTCGACGAGCCTGGCCTCGGTCTCATCGAGCCGGCGCCCGAGCGCCTCGAGGGCCGCCCGCTCCCCCTGCTCGTAATGCCTGAGCAGCTTCTCCGTCGAATGCTCCATCATGGTCATTATACGAGGGTCAGACCCTCACTAACCGCACTTATGGTACGGGATTGGCTGCTTAAATGCTTCAACTCTTCGAATTCGACTCAGACACCCAACTCGGAAACGGAGCTTTTCTCGGAATACCGCCATAAAACCCAGAAACCGCGCCCAAAAGTGTGGTTAGTTAGGGTCTGACCCTCAGGTTTTGCGCCCATACGGGGTCAGCCCCTGAGATGTTGCGCCCAGAGGGAGAGGACGGCGGCGCGGAAGAGGATGCCGGGGTCGGCGCCCGGGGTGTTGGAGGCCACGGCGGCGCGCAGGGAACGCAGGCGCGAAGCGTCGAATACCCCCCATTCCTTCCAGGAAGCGTCGCTCAAGAGCGCATCGAGGGTGTCGTTCTTCGGGGCGCGGACCCACTCCTCCCAAGGGACGAGGAAGCCGTGCTTGCGCCGCCAGACCAGGGGGCGGGGCAGGTACTTGGCGGCGATGCGGCGCAGGATGTACTTGCCCTTGAGGCGGCGGATCTTCGCCGAAGCCGGCAGGTGCAGGGAGTATTCGACGAGCTTCCTGTCGAGGAAAGGCACCCGCGCCTCGAGCCCGGCGCTCATCGTGGCCTTGTCGGCCTTCATCAGCAGGCAGTCCCCCAGCACGGTGCGCAGGTCGAAGGAGAGCGCCCCGTTGAGGGAGTGCGGCGCCTCGAAGTCCTTGAGCCACCCGAAGGGGTCCGCCTTCTCGCTGCGGAAGAAGAAGTCCTTCAAGAGCAGGGGCTCGGCGTCGGCCGGCATCGTGTGGGCGTTCGCCCGAGCCCACTCCGCCAGGCCGGCGTGCGGCAGCCGGCGGAAGAGCGGGCCCTTCCCCATGCGCCGCGCCGCGGCCGCCGCCAGGCCCTGGCCCCAGCCCGGCATCCGCCCGACGGCCTCGGAGAGGTAGGCCGCCTTGTAGCGGCCGTAGCCGGCGAAGAGCTCGTCGGCGCCTTCCCCGGTCAACACGACCTTGACCTCCTTGCGCGCGAAGCGCGCCAAGAGCAGGGTCGGCAGGATGGCGGAGTCGGCGATGGGCTCGTCGAGGGCCTCCGCAAGGTCCTCCACCCGGGAGAGGACGTCGGCGGGCAGGACAAGCTCGTGGTGGTCGGTGCCGATGTAGCGCGCGGCGGTGCGCGCGTGGGCCGACTCGTCGAGGCCCGCCCGGGCCCCGGAGAAGCCGATGCAGAAGGTCTTGACCTTGCTCGAGGAAGCCCGCGCCATCAAGGCCGCCACCAGCGAGGAATCCACGCCGCCCGACAGGAACGCCCCCACCGGCACGTCGCTGAGCAGTTGGCCGCGCACCGAGGCGATGAGCAGGCGCTCGACCTCGGCCTCCGCCTCCGGCAGGGTCGGGTCGCGGCCGTCGGCGTGGCGCCCGTGAGCCTCCCAGACCGGACGGCCGGGGATCTCCCAGAACGGCTCCACGCGCAGGCCGTGGGCGTTGAGGACCAGCCGGTGTCCGGGCGGCAGCTTGAGCGCGGCGCTCAGCGCCGTGCGCGGGGCGTGGACGAACCCGTAGGACAGGTAGTCCATCACCCCGGCCGGGTCCATCTCCAGCCTGGGCAGGAAGGTGGTCAGCGCGCGCAGCTCGGACGCGAAGGAGAGCCTTACGCCGTCGAAGTGGTAGTAGAGCGGCTTGACCCCCATCGGGTCCCGGGCCAGGGTCAGTTCCCGCTTATGGGAATCCCAGACGGCCAGGCCGAACATCCCCTCCAGCCGACGCAGCCCGTCCGCCCCGTCCCGGGCGAAGAGGCGCAGGATGGTCTCCGTGTCGGAGCGCGTCTTAAAGCGCGCCCCTGCCGCCTCGAGCTGCTCCTTGAGGGCCGGATGGTTGTAGATCTCCCCGTTGAAGACGATGGCGAACCGGCCGTCCTCGGTGCGCATCGGCTGGTGTCCGAGCTCCAGGTCCAGGATGGACAGGCGCCTGAAACCCAGGGAGGCCGGCCCTTCGGACCATAACCCCGCGTCGTCCGGCCCTCGGTGGGCGAGGCGCTCCCGCGCCCGCTGCACCGCCGCCGGGTCGGCCGGCAGGCCGTCGAGCCGGATCTGACCGACTATGCCGCACATCGCGGCCTCCCCGGGAACGCCAGGTCGCGCAGACGGCGCGCGTCGCGCCAGGAGTCGGCGTTGCCGAGGAATACCCGCGCCTTGCCCGCCCCGCAGGCGTGCAGGATGTTCCGGAGCTCGGAATCGCTCAAGGAGACCGAACGGTCGACGCGGCGGTCCTTGACCCGCCCGGACACGCGGATATAGCGCACCCGGCCGCCCGGGGCCTCCCCGTTGACGGGGTCGCAGGCCACCACGAGCTTGAGCTCCGAGGCGACCTTCTCCTGGAAGCGCGGGTCCCAGCCCCCGCCGTGCTGCGCCCAGACGAAGGCGGCCCCCCCGCGGCGCGCGGCGCGGAAGAACGCGTACATGTCCTTCAGGTGCCCGGGGTGCGGGTAGAACGAAGGGGGCGTCTCGAAGACGATGAAGGCCGGCCGCAGGACCTCGGCCACGGCCTCGAAGGCCTCCCAGGCACGCCTGACCAGCGGCGCGTCCCGGAAATGCCCGGCCGCCTGGTAGGCGCGGGGAGAGCCCTCGGCGGGATGGGTGATGGCCGCGGGGACGACGAGGGAGAACTCGAAGTCCTCAGGCGCCTCGGCGCGCCAACGCCGAGCGGTTTCGAGCTTGGGCAGGCGCTTGCGCGTGTCGGAGATCTCCACCGCCCGCAGCTCGGCGAAGTAGCGCTCGCGGGCCACGGGGAAGCCGCGGCAGCCGACCAGGGGCTCCACTTCAGGTTTCCGCGCCGTCGCGCTCGACCCACTCCGGGAGGAAGCGGGCATAGCGCCACAGATAGACGGCCAGCCCCAGGCAGGCGGCCCCGTAGAGCAGTTCGAAGGCCGCGTAGCGCTGCCACTGCGCCCGCGTGACGAACTGCCAGGGCTGGGGAGAGTAGAGGTTGGCCTCAGGCTGGCCGAGGCAGAGGTCGTAGAGGCCCTTGGGGGCCACCAGCCCCCCCCAGACGGCGAAAAGGCCCGCCGCAAGGCGGGCCAATCCGCGAACCTTGACCTTCCGCACGGAACTCAGCGCTTCGAGTACTGGAAGCGCTTGCGGGCCTTGGGACGGCCGGGCTTCTTGCGCTCGACCATGCGCGCGTCCCGGGTGAGGTAGCCTTCCTTGCGCATGGCCTTCTTGATGTCGACTTCGAGCTTGGAGAGGGCGCGCGCCAGGCCGTGCCGGATGGCCTCGGCTTGGCCGGTGATGCCTCCGCCGGTGACCTTGACGGTGACGTCATAGCCCTTCGCCTGCTCCACCTTCACGAGCGGGGAGAGGGCGGCGTCCTTGTGGCGGCCATGGCCGCCGAAGAAGGCATCGGCGGGCTTGCCGTTGACGACGACCTTGCCCTCGGTGCCGGGCACGAGGCGGACCTGCGCCACGGAGGTCTTGCGGCGCCCCGTCGCGAATAGGATGTTGTTCTCAGTCACGGGGCGACCTCCGCCATCTGGGCCGCGTGCGGGTGCACGGCGCCCGGGTAGATCTTCAGACGCCGCATCTGGTGGCGGCGCAAGGCGTTGTCGGGGAGCATGCGCTTGACGGCCAGCTCGATCACCTTGCGGGGGTCCCTCTCCATCTGGAGCCTGTAGGACACGGTCTTCGCGCCGCCGGCGTAGCCGGAATGGCGGAAGTAGAACTTGGACTCGGCCTTCTCCCCGGTGATGAGGACCTGCTTGGCGTTCGTCACGACGACGAAGTCCCCGCAGTCCACGGACGGGTCGAAGTAAGCCCGGTGCTTGCCGCGCAGCAGGCCGGCGGCCTTGGACGCCAGGCGGCCGAGCACGGCGTTCTTGGCGTCGAGGACGACCCAGCGGCGGCGCGCCTGGGCGGTCTTGGGATTGATGAGGGTGGTTTTCTGCGACATGATTCTCCTGGTGAGCGCTCTAATCTACAAAATACCGGGCCCGTCGAGCAAGGCCGTCAAACGGTGTCAGACATTCGGAACATTCGGAAGTTTCGGCCGCCTCGAACAACCGAAACTTCCGAATGTCTGACACCGTTCAGACGGGGGCTCCGCTGAGGATCCGGGGCAGGACCACGCCGTGCTGGTTGAGGTACTTCCCCTTGCGGTCGGCGTAGCTGACCTCGCAGGCCTGGTCCGATTGGAAGAAGAGGAGCTGGGCGATGCCCTCGTTGGAGTAGATCTTGGCCGGCAGGGGCGTGGTGTTGGAGATCTCCAGCGTCAGGATCCCCTCCCAGCCGGGCTCGAGCGGGGTCACGTTGACGATGATGCCGCAGCGCGCGTAGGTGCTCTTGCCTAGGCAGACCGCCAGCACGTTCTTGGGGATGCGGAAGTACTCGACGGAGCAGGCCAGCGCGAACGAGTTCGGGGGGACGATGCAGTATTCGCCCTTGTAGTCGACGAACGAGCGCTGGTCGAAGTTCTTCGGGTCGACGAGGCCGGCCAGGGCGTTGGTGAAGATCTTGTACTCGTCGGAGACGCGGATGTCGTAGCCGTAGGAGGACAGCCCGTAGGAGACGAGGCCCTTGGCCTCGAGCCGGTCGACGAACGGCTCGATCATGCGGTCCTTCAGGCAGCGCTCGCGGATCCAGAGGTCGGGCTTAATCATTCGACGATTCTAATAAATTCCGTGCGCGCGCGCCCAAGCCTTCGCCGCCAGCAGCAGCCGGCGCGGCTTGGGCGTGGACACCTTCTCGAAGAGGACGCGGAACTGCCGCCGGCGCAACTCCTCGAGGAGGTCCTCGTAGACGGCGGCCATCACGGCGCCCGGCAGCTGGGCCGGGCGGTCGGAAGGATGCAGCAGCCCGGGCGCCGCGTCATAGGCCGCCCGGGCCCGGCCGTAGAGGCGCGTCATTGCGGCGGCGAAGGCCGGGGTATGCTGGCGGCTCAGAACCGAATCGACAGGGCAGCCCGAGGCGGCCAGGTCCTCCAGCGGGACATACAGCCGGCCCTTCTCCAGGTCCACCCCGACGTCCCGGATGATGTTGGTGAGCTGGAAGGCGTTGCCCATGTGCACCGCGTAGGCGCGCAGGTCCGTTGGCGGCGTGTGAGCGTGGCCGAACACCTCCACGCACAGCAGCCCGACCGTCCCGGCCACCCCGAACAGGTACTTCTCCAGCTCGGCATAGGTGGCGTAGCGCGTCTTCGTCAGGTCCATCGCCACGCCCTCGACGAGCTCCGCGAACCCCTCTTTCGGGAGGCGGAACCGCTCGACATGGCGCGCCATGCGCCGGGAGAGCTCGTGGGTCGGCCGCCCCGCGTAGAGACGGCCGACCTCGGAGCGCCAGAAGTCCAGCTCCTTGGCCGCCTCGTCCTTCGGCCGCGCCCCGTCGTCGACGATGTCGTCGACCAGGCGGCAGAAGGCGTAGACGTCCTCGAGCGCGGCCCGGCGCTCCCTCGAGAGGAAGAGGAACCCCAGCGAAAAGCTCGACCCGGCCTGAGGGCGGGCGGGGACGGCGTTCATAGCGGCAGCAGCGCCCCGGCCGCCAGGCGCGGCGCCTCCCAGCGGGCCAGCACCGGCCGGCCGTGGAGGACGTCGAAGCCGTCTCGGGAGATGCGTCCGAGGAGGGCGGCGCCCGCCGACCAGCCGTAGCGCAGCTCCACGGACAGAGGCCAGCGCAGGCGGCGGGGGAGCGGGCGGCTTTCCTGATAGAGGCCGCGCACCGCCTTCCAGACCTCCTTCATGACCGAGCGGAAGCGGTCGTTGACGACGCCCATGCGCAGGTCCGCCTCGCTGTAGCCGTGCGCCGCCATGACGTCGGCGGGGAGATAGACCCGGCCGCGCTCCAGCCACTGTCGCGTGTCCTGCAGGGCGGCCGTCATCCCCCGGGCGGCCCAGAGCGTCTCGGCCATAGCCAGGGTGGGCTCGTCCTCGATGCCCGCCAGCCTCAGCGCCAGGCGGCCGGCGGCCCCGCTGGTCGCGCGCGCATGGGCCTCGAACTCCCCCAGCGTCGCCACGCTCCGCCGCTCGCAATCCGCGCGCCAGGCGCCGACCAGCCCCGCCAGCGGGGCGGCGGGAAGGCCCGCGGAGCGCAGGACGGCCAGGGCGGCCGCCGGTCCGGCTTCGGGAGGCTCGCCCAGCCCGTCGCCGCCCAGCCACTTCCGCCAGGCCTCCAGCCGCTTGCCCTCCCCCGCCGCCGAGGCCGCCTCGGCCGCCAGGGCCAGCTTGTAGAGCTCCCGGACCCCGCGGCGGACGACGGGCTCCGCGAAGCCCAGGCGCGACGGGAACCGGTCGTTCCAGCGGATGCTCAAGCCGTCTCCCGGGGGAACACGGTCTTGCGCGGCTTGCGCCGCCGGCCCAGCTTGGGGAGCTCGCCCTTGGAATTGGACCAGGTCAGCTCCAGGGGCCCGATCTGGACCACGTCGCCGTCCTGGACCCCGGCGCTGCGCAGGGCCTTGTCCAAACCGATCTTCTTAAATGAGCTCTGCAGTCGCTCGATGGACTCTTCGAGGCCCATGTCGGCCATCGAGGCGGCCCGTTCCACGAAGCGCCCCAGGACGCGGAAGACGCCCGCCTCGTCGCGCACGACCTCGAACCCCTTAGCCACCTTGAGGGAGGGGCCGCCCTCGGGGACGAAGAGCACCGGGTCGCGCGGGTGCTTGGAGAGCTCCTTGAGCACGGCGTCCTGGAGCTCGGAGAGACCTTCCCCCGTCGCCGCGGATATCAGGAAGACCTGGCGCGTCCGGTAGCGGGCCTTGACCTGCCGGTAGGCCTCCTGGGCCTCGGGGAGGTCGGCCTTGGTGACGACCAGGATGCGGGACTTCCCCCCCAGCAGGCGGCTGTAGGATTTGAGCTCGCCCTCGATGACCTTGACGCCGTCCCGGGCCGAATGTCCGCCGAAGCCGGCGGGGTCGATCAGGTGCAGGAGTATCCGGGTGCGCTCCACGTGCCTCAGGAAGTCGTCGCCCAGCCCCTTCCCTTCGCTGGCTCCCTCGATGAGGCCCGGGATGTCGGCCATGACGAAGTTCCTCTCCTTGTGGGAGACGATGCCCAGGTGCGGGGACAGGGTCGTGAAGGGGTAAGAGGCGACTTTGGGCCGCGCGTTGGACAGGCGGGCCAACAAGGTGGACTTGCCGGCGTTGGGGAAGCCCGCCAACCCGACGTCGGCGATGAGCTTGAGCTCGAGGTCGAGCTCGGCCTCTTCTCCGGGCTCGCCCTTCTCGTAGAGGCGGGGGGCGGTGTTGTCGTGGGTCTTGAACGACTGGTTGCCGCGCCCGCCCCGCCCGCCCCGGGCGGCGATGAAGACCTGGCCCGCCTTCGCCAGGTCCGCCATGAGGACTCCGGCCCTGTAAACGACGGTGCCGGTGGGGACCTTGAGGACCAGGTCCTCGGCGGAGGAGCCGGTCTTCATGCCCGACTTGCCGTTGGCTCCCTCGCCCGCGTAGAGGTGGGGCCGGAACGAGACGTCGAGCAGGGTGGAGAGGTTGGGGTCCGCCTGGAGGATGACGTCGCCGCCGCGGCCGCCGTCGCCGCCGTTGGGACCGCCGAACTCGCGGTATTTCTCGCGCAGGAAGGAGAGGCAGCCGTTGCCTCCCTTGCCCCCGCGCGCGACGATGCGGACTCGGTCGATGAACCTCATGGTTTTCAATGAAAAACAGGACGCGGAGACCGCGTCCTGTCTTTCGTCCCCGGTCGGAGGATTACTTCTTCGCGGCCTTAGGCGGGTAGACGCTGATGCACTTCTTGTCTTTCTTCGCCCACTCGAAGGTGACGACGCCGTCGACCTTGGAGAAGAGCGTGTCGTCCTTGCCGCGCCCGACGTTGACGCCCGGGAGGAACTTCGTCCCGCGCTGGCGGACGAGGACCATGCCGGCCTTCACGACCTGGCCGCCGTAGTTCTTGACGCCCAGGCGCTGACCGTTGGAGTCGCGCCCGTTGGAGCTTGAGCCTTGAGCTTTTGTGTGTGCCATTGGTTACCGTCTCAGTTGAGGGAGATCTGCTTGATGCGGATCTCGGTGAGGTTCTGGCGGTGCCCCGCCTTGCGGCTGTACTTGGACTTCGGCCGCTTCTTGAACACGATGATCTTGCGGTCCTTGAGCTGGCGAACGATCTCGGCGGTCACCGTGGCCTTCTGCGAGGACTTGCCCTCCTGTCCCTCTTCTGCGGCCCACAAAGCCTTGAGCGTCACCGTCTCGCCTGCGTCGGCGGTCAGCTTCTCGACCCGGAGGGTTTCCCCGGGCACTACCCAATACTGCTTCCCGCCCGTCTCGATGATGGCGTACATAGGTGGGTCAGTATAACAAATGGCGGCGGCCTTGGCAACGCGCGCCGAAAGGGCGCCGCTTCCCCCCTTCGGACCCCCCTATTAAGGTAAAGGACGAATCATAAAATCGAGTCTGTTTAGTGCATTTTTACAAGCATTCAATACCGGATAGTGTCATTTGTTGCTGTATGACAAAAGTCATCCCGGCCCTCCCGACCACCGCCCGCGGAACTTCTCAGACGGTAAAATGCCCCCTTAGGCCCTTCGGCCCCGTTTCCGGGATGCCGAGAACCCGGGAATTTTCGCCGTTCCTTCGTCGGAGCTTCGACTGAGCATATTCCATATTTTGCCATCCAGTATTTATTATTAGAGCTTATCCGGCTTGGATTTAAATCCGCGCCGCGGCGAATTGTTCCCGCGGGAGGGCGTTTCTCGACGGAGCGTGTTGACAAAAAAAATGACCGGTGTTAAACTTCATTGCCGCGTCAGGAACGATTTCCACGACGAGCAAAACATGCGCCGAGTCAGGGGTTACGAAGGTAGGACTTTGGGCCCAAGGCCGGACACCAGAGGTGAGGGATTGTGAAGCCTACGAAGACCCTGTCCAAAGAAGCCGCCAAGAAGACCCTTAAGCCGGTCGTCACCGAGAACCAACTGAAGGTTATTAAGGATAAGTACCTCCGAGACACGCCCACGACCGAGGAATGGCTGGAGGGCGTCGCGCACAACATCGCTTTGGCCGAGGTCCTGCTGCACCCGAGCGCCGAGAAGTGGGGCGTCTTCGAGGGCGTGCGCCGCACAGTGCGCTCCTCGGCCGCCCCGACCCCCGACTCCAAGCCCACCTCCATGACCCTCTTCCACGAGGGGCTCGCCGAGGCCGGCGACCGGGACAAGAACTTCCTCGCCCTGCTCGCCAACGTGGAGAAGACGGCACAGAAGGTGCCGGAGGCGGCCCGCCTGGTCTCCACCTGGGAGAACCGGTTCTACACCCTGATGGCCAGCTGGGACTTCCTGCCCAACTCCCCTACCCTTATGAACGCCGGGCGCGAGCTCCAGCAGCTCTCCGCCTGCTACGTCCTGCCGGTGCCGGACTCCATGGAAGGCATCACCAAGGCCGTCACCGCCCAATCGCTCATCCAGAAGTCGGGCGGCGGGACGGGTTTCGCCTTCAGCCGGCTCCGGCCCAAGGGCGACAAGGTGAAGAAGACCCAGGGCGTGGCCTCGGGAGCCATCTCCTTCATGCAGATCTTCGACAAGATGACCGACGTGGTCAAGCAGGGCGGCACGCGCCGCGGCGCCAACATGGGCATCCTGCACTACACCCACCCGGAGATCAAGGAATTCATCACGATGAAGCAGCAGGCGGGCGTGATGGAGAACTTCAACGTCTCCGTCGGCATCGACGCGGCCTTCATCCAGGCGGTCAAGGAGGACAAGGAGTACGAGCTGAAGAACCCCTCCACCGGCGCGCCGGCCGGCAAGGTCAAGGCCCGCGAGGTCTTCGACATGATGGTCGACTTCGCCTGGAAGACCGGCGACCCGGGCTATGTGGTCCTCGACCGGATCAACAACTCCGGCTCGAACCCGACGCCCGCCCTGGGACAGATCGAGAGCACCAACCCCTGCGGCGAGCAGCCGCTCCTGCCCTGGGAGCCGTGCAACCTGGGCTCCCTGAACCTGGGCAACTTCGTCGAGGGCCCGGTGGGCGAGGGCACGACGAACTTCGAGAAGCTCGAGGCCGCCATCCACGCCTCCATCCGCTTCCTCGACGACGTCATCGAGATCAACAACTACCCGCTGCCCGAGATCGAGACGATGGCCAAAGGCAACCGCCGCATCGGCCTGGGCGTGATGGGCTTCGCCGAGATGCTGGTCAAGATGGGCATCCCGTTCGACTCCCCGGCGTCTTTGGAGTTCGCCGAGAAGCTGATGCGCTTCATCAACGAGAAGTCGCTCGAGGCCTCCGAGCAGCTGGCCGCCGAGCGCGGGACGTTCCCGAACTGGAAGGACTCCGTCTACGACCCGGCCGGCCCGCACTTCCGCGGCCAGGCGTCGATGCCGCGCAACTGCGCGCGCACGACGATCGCCCCCACCGGGACGATCGCCATCGCCGCCGGCCTGCAGGGCGGCGGCATCGAGCCGTTCTTCGCCATCGCCTACACGCGCTACAACGCGAAGGCCCTGGACGCCCTCAAGCACAACAAGGCGCCGGACCAGAAGGACGTGTTCGTCGAGGTCAATCCGCTCTTCAAGCAGATGGCCGAGGAGAACGACTTCTGGGGCCTGTCGAAGGCGGACCTGTGGAAGAAGGTCTCCGACAACCACAAGTCGGTGCGCGGCATCTCGGAGGTGCCGCCGAAGGTCCAGCGCCTGTTCCCGACCGCGCACGACGTGTCGGTGGACTTCCACATCCAGATCCAGTCGGCGTTCCAGAAGCACACCGACAACGGGGTCTCCAAGACCATCAACCTGCCGAACTCTGCCACGCCCGACGACGTGCGCAAGGCCTACCTGATGGCCTACGAGCTCGGCTGCAAGGGCCTGACCGTGTACCGCGACGGCTCGAAGTCGCAGCAGGTGCTCAACATCACGACGACGGCCCCGGCGGCGCAGCCGGCGGCCAAGAAGCGCCGCGAGCCGTCGGACGCCTACGGGGTGAAGTCCGAGTACTACCAGATCAAGACCGGCTACGGCCCGCTGCACGTGCACATCAACTACGACGAGCGCGGACCGTACCAGGTGTTCACGAACATCCCGCCGCTCGGGACCGAGATCGCGGGCCTGACGACGGTGATGGGGATCCTGCTCTCGAAGTACCTCGCCGAGGGCGGGGACCCGATCAAGATCCTCAAGCACCTGAACTCGGTCAAGGGAGACAAGACGCTGGGCTTCGGCGAGAAGCGCATCGACTCCATCCCGCACGCGGTCAGCGTGGCCCTCAGGGAGCACCTCAAGCGCACCGGCTGGATCGAGGAGGAGAAGCCCGGGCAGAAGAAGGCCGTCGACGCCCTGCTCGAGTACACCCGCCTCTCGCACTGCCCCAAGTGCTACTCGGCCAACGTGGCCTACGAGTCGGGCTGCTCGGAGCCGTCCTGCAAGGACTGCGGCTACTCGAAGTGCTCCTGAGCTGAACCGGGCCGTCCGCCCGAAAAGAGGCCCCCGCCCCGAGGCGGGGGCCTCTTCTTTGCCATCCCGGCCCGCAACCAGGTACAATCGGCTTTATGAGCATCGGCTCGGCGCTCCTGGTCATGGCGGTCTATGCCGCCTACTCCGGCTGCTTCTTCGTGATCGACTGGCTGTTCGCCAACGGCCACCCCCAGGTGGCGTCCGTGGCGGCCGTCTCGGCGCTGCTGGTGAACTGGGCGGCGGCGGCCGTCGTCACATCAGGGCACCACGAGAGGCTGGGGAACCTGCTCTGGCTCCTGTTCGGGGCGGTCATCCCGTTCCTGGGAGGCGCGGGCCTGGCGGCCTTCGGGGACGGCGCTTCGAACCGGAGCACCGGCTATGCCCTGATGCTCGGCACGCTCGTGCCCGTCGTGATGTTCCTCTATATCGGCTGGGGCCGCCTGCGCGGGGGCACGACCCGCGCTTAGGGCCGGAGCCGGGCGCTAGGGCTTCGGCTCGACCCGCTTGAAAATCCGCGCCAGGGCGCCGTTGGTCAGGTCGGCCTCGGCCCACTGGCGAAACGGCAGGGCGCCGGAACGGAGCGCCGCGACGACGGCGGGGTTGTGCTTGTTGAGCTCCGCGTTGAGCCCTTCTTCCGGCATCCTCTCCAGCGTGATGATGTAGTCGGCGCGGAACTCCGCGATGAAGCGCAGCGCTCCCTCGCTGGTCGGATAGCGGTTGTAGTTCCTGAACACGAGCGGCCAGCCATGGAGTGCCGCATAGGCGTCCGCCGTCGACGAGTTGAAGTGGCGGTGGGAGACGGCGAGGACGACCCGCTTGAGCCCGGGGGTGGCCGCCGCCTCCTGTGCCACGAAGCCCCACAGCTTGTCCTGCGCCCACAGCCCTCCCTGCTCAGGGGGACCGTTCCAGGTGAAGGCCCGGGGGACCCGGGGCGGCAAGAGGCCGATGCCGGAGGTCTGTTCGAAGAAGACGGCGGCGGGCAGCAGCAGCGCGGCGGCGGCGGCACCGGAGCGGACCCGGGCCGGGACGCCCTCCAAGGCGTGGGCGAACAGCGCGCCCAGCCCGATGCTGGCCGCCGCGGCGGCGGGGCCGCACCAGCGCGGCTCCGGAGCCAGGCCGCTGGCGAAGAAGAAGGGCGGGACCAGGCCCAAGAGGGCCTGCGGCCAGCCCCAGCCTTCGGCGGCGACCAGGCCGAGGTAGGAGAGCGCACGGCCCACGCTCCACCCACCCGTCGCAAGGGTCGAGGCCCCGTAGCCGGCGCTGCGGGCGAAGGCCAGGGCGCTGCCGAGGTTCCGGGCGTACCAGAGGGAGGCGATGAGGACGGCCGCCAGCGCGGCCAGAGCCAGGTCCCGCGGCCGCCGCCGGCGCAGCGCCAGCAGCGCCAAGGGAACCCCCATGTAGACGGGGAAGGTGAGCTTGCAGAGCATGCCCAGCCCGAGGACGGCGCCGAGGAGCAGAGGACGCCCCCCCTCGACGAGCAGGCAGAAGGCTCCGGCGCAAAGGGCCGTCAGCAGGGTCTCCACATAGAAATGCCGCGAGAGGCCGTAGACGAGCGGGGTCAGGTTGAGCAGCCAGACGGCCAGCACGCCGCCGAGGGGGGAGGAAAGGCGCTTCGCTATGCGCCATGCGAACAGGCTGGCGGCCGCCAATGCGAGCAGGTTCGAAGCCGCCGCCTGGGAGAATCCTTTGCCCGCCGCGGCGAATACGGGGAAAGGGAGCAGGGCCAGCAGGGGGGCTTTGAAGCCGAGGGCCTGCGAGAACCCGTCCGCGAAAGACCACAGGCGCAGCGCGGCCAGCCTGTCCCATAAGGCGAAGCTCACCGTCAGATAGGCGCCGTCGTCCCAGCTCGGCGGGACGCCGGCGGAGAGGACATGCCAGAGGCTGGCCGCGGCCGGGACGAGGAAGCCGCAACAGGCCGCGGCCCGCAAGCGCAGTTCGGATTCGTGAGGTCCCGGCCCTTCTTTCATCGTCTGAGGCTAATAAATGCGTCCCGGGCTGTCCATCCCTGCTACAATCCCGCCGTGACGCTACCGCAGTGGGCCCTCCTGGCCGCCGTGCTCGGTCCGCTCTTCGCCGCCTGGCCGGGAGTAGCGACCCCTTACACATTGCCCAAGCTCCTGGTCCTGGCCGCGGGTACGGCGGCGGCCACCCTGGGGCTGGGACGAGCCGCCGCGGCCGGCCCGCGCCCCCCGTCGGGTCAGTCCCCGGACATCCTGCGCCCGCTAGCCGCCTGCGTAATCGTCTGGTCGCTCTCCTGCGCCTTCTCCTCGGACCCCTGGCTGAGCCTGCTCGGCGAATACGAGCAGCGCGGGTCGGGCCTGCTGACCCTGGCCCTATGCGCCGCGGCCGCCGTCCTCGTCCAGGGGGCGGGCGCGGCCTTCGCCGGCACCGCGCTGAACGCCGGGGCAGCGGCCGGGGCGGCGCTGGCCGCCGTCGGAGTGCTCCAGCTCTTCGGGCTCGACCCGGTGCTCAACGCCGTCGGAGGCCTGGCCTACGGGCGGGTCGGCTCCCTCACGGGCAGCCCCATCGCCCTCGGCTGCGTCCTGGCCATGCTCCTGCCGCTTCAGCTCCGCATGGCCCTCGACGGAGCGGACGCGGCACGGCGGCGGATGGGGTGGGCCTTCCTCGGGGCGGGGCTGGCCGGCCTCCTGCTGACCTGGTCGCGCGGGGCCTGGGGCGCTTCGGCGGCGGCCGCCGCCTGCTATCTGGCCTGGACGGGGAGGCTGGGCCGGCCGAAGACCCGCGGGACCTGGCTGATGCTGGGAGCGGCGGCCGTCCTGGGCGCGGCCGCGCTGACCTTGGCCGCGGGCCGTTTCAGGCCTACGCGCGAATCGGACGCGGGCCGGGCGGCGGTCTGGGAGTCGGCGATGCTGATGTTCCAGGCGCATCCGCTGCTCGGGGTCGGCCCGGACGCCTTCGGCCTCATGCTGGGCCGCTACAAGACCGAACGCTTCGTACGGGCCTACGGGGAAGCGGGGACGCAGGCGAACGCCCACAACGACCTCCTCCACGTATTGGCATCGGCCGGCGCGGCCGGCCTGGCGGCCTACCTATGGCTGCTGGCCTGCGCCTGGCGCCGGCTCCGCCGCGCGCTGAGCGACGAGGGCCTGCGCACCGGCTCGGCGGCCGCGGGGGCCGGGCTGGCCGCCGCCTTCATCGCGGCCAAGTTCAATCCGGTCAACATCGACGGCCTCGCCCTGGCCGCGCTCCTTCTGGGTTTGTTGGACCCTCGAGGCGTCCGTCCGCGCGCCTTCTCCAAGGCGGCCCCCTTGCTCACCGCCGCCGCGGTCGCCGCGACTGGATGGCTGATGCTGGCGGACCGCTCCTGCATGCAGGGGATGCGGGCGCAGCATGAAGGACGACTCGACGACGCTCGTCAGGCCTACGCCGCCGCCGCCCGCTTGAACCCCGCCGAGTGCCGCTATGGGTTCTGGCTGGTCGGCCTGCTGCGGGACTCGGCCCGCGCCGAAAAGGACCCCGCCCGCCGGCTCGCCCTCGGGGCCGAGGCCGTGACGGCAGCACGGGCCATGGAGCGCCGGCATCCCCTGGATGTCAGGGCCCTGCACGCGCTGGGGGGCTCTTTGGCCGCCCTCACGCTCCAGGGAGGGCCGGACTCGTTGTCCGAGGCGGCCGCCGTACTCGACCGCGGGCCGGGCGCCGATTGGAGCTATCGCGCGCTGCTCGAAACGCGGTCTGCCGTAGCGGACATCCGAGGGGACCTCCGGACCAAGGAAGACTCCGCGCTCCGGCTTGCGCGGCTGGAGTCCTTGCGGCCTAAAATCCCCTATTGACTCCGTCCCGCCTCCCGGTTAAATTCTAGAGACTTCCGACGAGTCGTTCCCATGAATACCCGGGTCCTAGAACTCGGCCCCTTCCGGCACTCCTTGAGGAGATGCTTCAGAGGGGTTTTTGCTCTGCTCCTGGCCGCCTCCTGGCCGCTACTCTCGAAGCCGGCCGCCGCCGCGGAGGTCCCCGACAAGCCTGCGCGAACACCCGCAGACTCGCCGACCGATCCCCAACCAGGCTCGGCGTCGGCGCTTCCGGACGGGGCCGATGAGGCGTTGAGTCTTGCCGGCCGGGACCCCGAGGCCCTGCGCCGACATCTGGCCGAGGTACTTTCTGGGACCGGACTTTCCGGCGCCCTGGCCCTCCAAAGGCGCTTCGAGGCGCTGGCGAAAAAGGGAACACTCGGGCCCGAGGATAGGGAGTTCCTAGGCGAGTTCAAGCGGGCTTACGACGCCCAGCTCCAGGCGAACCCGAACGCCGACCCCGACGCCGGTCCGCTCGGGCTGTTGAAGGACGACCCGCGGATGCTCGAACTGCTCCGCCAGCTCGACGACCCAGCCGACCGCGGCCCAGCCAGGCGCAGCGGCACGACGCGACCCGGCGCGAAACCCGGCAAACCCAAGGGCGCCCTGACCGGAGCCGCCTCGCAATCGGCGAACGCGGCGGCCCGCGTGATGAGCGGGATGGGGATGGCCGTGGCGGCGGACAATTCGCATCCGAACAACGGGGATGCGCCCGCGCTCAACGCCGTCCTTTCGCGGCAGCGCACGGCAGCGCACCCCGCCCCGCCCGGATTCCGCCAAGAGCGCGTCGCTCCGCTCCAAGACTTCACCGCCTTCGCCGACGCCCCCCCCCAGCCCTCCGTCGACAGTGCGCCCTCCTGGAGCGTTCGCCGCGCCGCTGGCGGAGGCGGTCTTCCCCGCCTTCGGCGCGTTCGCTGGGCTGTTGCGCTCCGCCCCCGGGGTCTCCGCCGCCTCGGGAATTCTGACGGACTCCCTCCGTCAGGCGGCTCGGGACGCCTCGCTCTCCCGCGGAGTCGCGGCCCTGCGCGACAAGGACGCTTCCCCCGAGGCATGCTCACAGGCCGTCGCCGGCATCGCCAAGCTAGCGAAGTCCTCCCCCGGACTCGACTACCGCGAAGCCGCGAAGGCCCTCCGCGATGCGTTCCTCGACCCCAAAAGGGACCCGGCAACCAGAGAGAAGGCCGCCCAGACGCTGGGGATGCTCGGATTGCACGGGTTCGCCAGCCTCGACGCCCTGCGCACGGTCGCACTCTCTCGCGGGCCCGACATTCCCGCAAGCGTCCGCCAGGCGGCATTCAAGGCCATAGAGGCGCTCAACCAAGCCGCTCTGAACGCTCCCGTTCCGGAGTCCCTGCTGGCCACCGACGGGCGGACCACCGAAGAACTCGTCAAGGAAATCCGGAGCCTCACCCGTTCGATTCCCAATTGGAAGACGGACCGCCTCGATGCGGGGCGATTCCGCGTCGACGCGGCCCTGCTCGCCCGCCGCGTCAAGGCCGACGCCGCCGGGGCCGACGCCGCCGTCGCGGCCCTCACCGAGCTCATAGAAGACCCCTTTCGTAACAGGATGGCCGCCTCCAATCCCCTCAGCACGTTGTCCCTGATTAAGGAGAAGCAGCCGGTCCATTCCGTCCTCGGTGGGGCGGCGATGTCCGCCCTCTTCGACATCGCCCCGGAGCGCCTGCTCGGCATGGCGCGCCGAGGGCTCACCGGCACGCTCCCACTAGACCCGGCGCGCTTCTTGGGCGAGGACGGGCGCCCCGGCGGCCCGCTCAAACAGATGGCCGACGGCACTTTCCGAATCGACGCTCCGGATGGCTCCGTCCTCGTCATGACTCCGAACGGCGACAGGTTCATGAGCGACGCCCGGACCGGGTCCTTCGTCCACCTGGACGTCTTCTCCGCGACTTCATACGACGCGGTCTCCGGCGCCTTCACGCAGACGGACTCGGCTAAGAAAGTCCTGGCGCATTGGGCCCCCGACCCGGTCGCCGGCGGGCTGACGGGGACCTACCACGAAGTGAAGTTCACCCTGCCTCCCGGCACCGAGCCCCGGCTGGAACACGACGGCTCCTTGCGTTGCTACCGAAAGGACGCGGAAGGCCGTCCGGAACTCAGCGCATGGTTTGACCGCAAAGGCGGCGTGACGACGCGATATGACGCCGTCCCCGGCCTGGGCGTCCAGGTCAACGGCCGGGACATCGTCCTAAACCCGGCGGCCTTGAAGGCCGTCAAAGAGGGGGTCTTCGACCTGGGCGCCGTGCCGGACTGGGCGGTCTCCGAGCGCGACCGTAAGGCTTTCCAGCAGACGGTGCGGAACCTACCCTTGGGCGACGGCGCGGCGTCGGTCACCTCCGGCGGTATCGTCTATGACGCGAGGGAGAAGCGCTTTCGGCTGCAGTTCGCGCTGTCCGAGCCGGAAGGCTCGGATGGCCGGCAAGAGAGGCCTGAGAGGACGCTCTACTTCGTGGAAGCCCTCGACCCGGGCGAGGCCCGCGCCTTCCAGGTCTCCCCGGACGGCAAGACCCGGATACTGCACTACAGCGGCGGATTTTCACGCATGGCGGTGGAAATCCCGGACGAGGAACATGCTGCGGCCGGCATCGGAGTCTACCGGGCGAAGGAACGCTGGGCAAAGCAAGGCGACGGCTCATGGAAGCCCGTCCCCGGCTCCGACACCGGGGTAAAGGACATGAGCCCCGGTTGGTTCAAGCGCAACCTCAACTGGGGGCTCGAAGCGGTCGCCCCGGCTGCCGGAGCCATATCCTTCATCCCCTCCAGCATCTACGGTTCCGTCGTCGGAATGGGGGACCGGGTTATCGTCGGAGCCGCCCACGGCGTGGGCCTGACCAGCGAGGAATATTTCGTCTTGAACCGGATAAGGGCCGACTACAGCATCGGCCAAGTCCCGCTCAACCAAGCATCAGGGAATTCGGATTTGGGAACCCCGGATGGACGGCTGGGCTTCTTTCAGAGCCGGGTGCGCGACCTCACCCCGGAGCAGGGGAAGCTCCTGCGGGACCATATAGACCGGGAGATAATGAAGAGGGCGGAGCGGGAGCTCGGCCCGGCGGCTTTCATGGCCCGGATGCAGCCGATATCGGAAAGCCAACGGGCCGCCTACGCGGCCGGCGCGTTCGGCTATGTGAACCACTCCTCCGAGCTGATGGCGGAGGGCGCGCAGGCCTATCGGAACGGAGACCCTCTCGGAGTCGTGGCGGGCTACGGCCTCGGCGGGGCGCTCCTCTTCAGCCAGAGCTATGTCGAGGGCCGGCTGGCCGGCGCCCTGACCGAACCCGTGAAGACCTTGGCGGTCGGCGGAAAGCTCTACGCCCCGCTGGGACAGACCGAAGCCGTGGCCGGCCGGCTCAGGGTCGTCAACGGAGTGGAGTTGGCCGCATTCTCAGCCGCCCCAACGGCCCAGTTCGTCGACGGCGCCCAGGGAGCTATCGGAGCCCTCTTGTCGGGCAAGCCCGAACTCGTGGAGGCACCTCTGCACCAAGCCCTGCGGAGCGGCCTAGGTCTGACCGGCCTCGTGCAGGGCCTGTGGGCCTCACGCAAAGGACGTGCGGCGCGGGGCAAGGAGGCGGAGCCTCCCGCCCCCGGCCGTAACCCCGACCCGGTGGACGCGCGTCTGGCGCGCCTCAGGGAGGAGATCCCGGACGCTCCGGTGAAATCCGAGCGGGAGCATGCCATCGCCTCCACGCGCGAGGAGTTGGGCCGAGCGGCGTCCGTGCCGGACGGCGATGTCAGGGCACAGGGGATCCTGGAAAACCGTCTGGAACGGCTTGCCAGCCTGTCGCAGAACGTCTCGGGGATGGGTGGTCCCGAGACGCGGCGACACATCGAAGGCAATGCGCCCGCCGTGATCAGCCTCCCCGCCGGACAGACCGTGCGCCTCGATGTCGGACAGGCCACCTACGCCGTGTCGCGCGATGGCGCGGGGAACATCGTCCTGAAGCCCTCCTCGGGAGGCGAGCCCCTGGTCCTGGCCAAGGGCAAGCCTCTCTTCATCGAATCGGCGACCGACGGCGGCGCCTCCTCAGCGGAGGTGCACCTCACCGAGGCGGGCTTCGAAGTCTGGCCGTTCGAAAGGGGGGCTCACAAGTCGAGAGGGGGGGTCTTCCTTTCCGGCGCCGAATCCGTCCTGGGGACGGCGCCGGGCGAACACAACATAGGCCATGTCACCGGGCCCGGAGGCCATCGCTTCTCCGGAGGCCATATGACGGGGAACCGCTCGGGGGCGGGCTCGGAGACGAGCCTGGTGCTCGATTCAGACCCGTTCCTGAAGAAGATGGTCGAGAAGGTAAAGGCTCTCCCCGACGGAGCGTCCGAAGCCGATGTCCTCGGGAAGGTCATGGGCCTGCATCGGGAGATTCCGTACATGAAAGACCCCGTGGAATCGAAGCTGAGCCGCGACGGCAAAACCCAGCGCGTCGGGGACATCATCGAAGGCTGCGGGAGCGCGTCCTGCCGCCACTATGCGCTCTCGATCGGGGCCACGCTCGAAAAGCTCATCGAGTCCGGACGGCTGGAGGGGCAGGTCTTCCTAGGCTCGGGAGAGGGCCACGCTTGGGCCTTCTATAAAGCGAGGGACGGCAGCGTCTTTGTACTGGACCCCGCCCAGAGCCAAGCCCTCATCAATCTCAGCGAGCATCCGCTGGCGAGGTACTCCGGCAGCAGGACCAGCCCCCTCTACCTGGATTCTCTGCCGCTCGGACCGGGCGCGCCTACGCCTTGAGGATATCGGCCAGCTTGGCGGCCGTCATCTTGGAGAGCTCGTCGGCGGCGACGCGCAGTTCCTTCTCCGCGTCGTTGGCCAGCCTGGACTCGAGGGCGCCGACGGGGTCGGCCTGCGGGTCGGCGAGCAGGAAGGCGAAGCCGAAGCGCGCGAAATAGTCGTCCGAGAGCCCCTGCAGGCGCGCCAGGCCGCCCGCCGCGACGCCCGGCCAGCGCGCCCCGAGCAGGGCGGCCTGCGCGACGTGCGGGTGGTGTCCGATGGCCTCGCGCCAGTCCTTGGGGTCGAGGACCCGCCAGATGTCCTGTCCCGCCGCGAGGAGGTCGGCCTCGTCCGTGAACGGCCGGCGCATGAGCATCCCGTCTATCCAACGCTGGGCGCCGCAGCAGAGCTCGAAGCGCGCGCGCGACTCGATGATGCTCAGGGCGTTGAGCTCGGTCAGCGTCATGCGCCCATGGTATCAGATTCGCTTGATGTCCATCGCCTGCGAGCCGTCGGGCAGCGGGGTGAAGCTCCGGACTTCGGGCGCGGCGAAGACCTCCATCACCTTGCGCGCCAGCTCCGGATGGCGGCCCATGGCATCCTCCAGCGCTGCATCCTCAGGTTCGCCGAACTCGGCCAGCAGGCGGCGCAGCTCGGTCCGGGCATCGCGCACGGTCCGCTCCAGGGCGCGCGCCCGGAAGTCCTGGGCCGGCCGGGGGCGGAGCGCGGCCGTCCTCTGAGGAAGGGCCCGTTGCGGGTTCACGACCGCCGCGGGCGGCATCCTGAGGACGGGGGAGGCGGAGGGGACGGGCTCGACGGCGCGGGCCCCCACCATGAACCCCGTCGCCAGCAGCATCTTGAGCATCAGCGCTTTCACCTGGTCCCCCTCGCTGAGAGGATAGACGGTGGAATTCCCAGGCCCATCCCGCGAAGCTCACGGGACGCTCAATTCCGCAGACCCAATCCTCGTCTGAGGGCAATAGCGTTGCTTATCCACTTTAAGTTGGCGAGATTTTTCCAAGAAATTTCGTCAGCAGGAATTCACGACATCAGACTCCGCAACCAAGAGGGATTCAGGATGAAGACTAGCGAAGCTCCCGTAAGAGGCGGCCGCATGCTCGTGTGGGCCTCCTTGGCGGTTCTGGGCTCGTTCGCGCTGGGGGCTCCCCCTGCTCGGGCCGAGGCCGTCGGGACGGCATGCGCCTCATGCCACGAGCCGGCCGTCGCCGCCCACCTTAAGGGCAAGCACGGGAAGGTCGATTGCCTGAGCTGTCACGCGAAGGCCGACGCGCACCTGGCCAATCCCGGACCCGACACCAAACCCTCCCTGCCGGACGCGACCGCCTGCCAAACCTGCCATGTGAAGGACGCGCGGCGGATGAACTGGCAGTTCTCGGACCACGCCAAGGGCGGCCTCGCCTGCGTCCAGTGCCACGGCAACCATACGCCGAAGGCCGCGAAGGGCTCCGAAACCGCCAGGCTCAAGGACGGAGCCTCACAGCTCTGCGCCTCATGCCATAAGGACGTCCTCGCGCGCTTCTCCATGCCCTCGCACCATCCCGTGAAGGAGGGCGCCGTCTCCTGCGTGGGCTGCCACGACCCGCATGCCGGCAAGCAGGTCTCCCTGGCCGGCAAGACCGAGAAGTGCACTCAGTGCCATCAGGCCATCCGCGGACCGCACGCGCTGGAGCATCCCCCGGTATCCGAGGACTGCATGGGCTGCCACAACCCGCACGGCTCTCCCAACAGGAAGCTGCTGGTCCAGGCCCAGCCCGCGCTCTGCCTGCAGTGCCATTCCCTGGCCGACATCCGGCACTCCGTCGGCGCCGCGGCGAACGCCCGGGTCACCGGGGCGGCCCTGAGGAACTGCACCGCATGCCACGGGGCGATCCATGGAAGCGCTTCCGACCAGCATCTGCGCTTCTGAGCAACGACCGATAGAATCTAGAGGAAACATAATGAGAATCAAATCCTTCCTGAGCCTCCTCGTTTCATTCTCGATGCTCGTCCCCACCGGGGCCGGAGCCGTCGAAGGGCTGAGCGGAACGCTCACCCCCAAGCTGTCGCTGTTCGATTACACGGGCGGCGGCAAGGCCGAGCGGGCGCATTTCCTGCAGCGCTACGACTACGCCAAGAGCTGGTTCGGCCAGAACATCTCGGGCGCCTACATGGACCTGGACCTGTCCCTGGCCTACTCCGGCCTGACGGGGCATTCCTTCCTGCTCGAGCGCCGCGGAGAAGGGCTGAGCGACCAGTCCGGCCTCTTCCGCTATGACTCGGACTATGTCGGCGTCTCCGGCATGTACGGGCATCATCGTTCGGTGGCCGTGGGCGTGGATTATCTTCTCAGGCCCAACAATGTCCCCGGCGGGACCGACGCCAGCTATACCGGCACCGGCTCCGGTTACGTGGCTACCTTCAACGACGATTCCGACGGCGCCTTCTTCCGGGTGGACCGGACGAACTACGGGGCGGAGGTCAAGGTGAAGCCGGCCCTGCTGGGCGACATGGCGTCCTTGTCCGTGAAGCACGACGGCTACCGCAGGACGGGCAACTCCTACGCGACCTGGACCGCGGGCGGCAGCGACTTCACCATCGGAGCCCCGCAGTCCCACCGCTGGCGCGGCTACAACAGGCCCATCGAGGAGACCATGAACCGGGGGTCGATCGGCTTCGCGGCGTCCCCCATGGGCTGGTTCCAGTTCGCCTATGACGGCTCCGTCGAGAAGTTCGTCAGCCGCGCCCAGAACTTCACCATGGCCTATGCCGCCTCGCGGCCGTCGGTCCTCGCCGCCGGGGCGACGATGACGGCGGGGAACCGCATCAAGCCGGTGCATTTCGTCCCCGACAGCACCCTGACCACCCATGCGCTCCGCCTTTCAAGGACCTTCAAGAACTCGGCCTGGGCGGCGGGCTACGGCATGTCGGTGCTGGGGCAGGATTCGTTCACCCCCGTGCAGATAACCGGGGCTTATGGGGAAGGGAAGATCGCCTCGAAGAACCTCTTCCTGAGCGGGAAGGCGCGCGTCCTGCCGGCGCTCGAGACGGAAGGCTACATCAAGTACGGCAACCGCCGAAACGACTCGACCTTCCCTGCCGGGACCTTCCTCACCGCGACGACGGACCAGAAGCTGGACCTCAGGCTCAACGACCTCAAGACCGTGGAGTACGGCCTGTCGGCGGCCCTGCGCCCCGCCGGTTCCAGGTCGAGCCTGGGGGCGGGCTGGAAGCGGGAGAACAAGAAGCGCGGCTTCACCTACAACAACTCGGCGGGAGGCACGGGCATCCTGCCCAAGCGCATGCTCTACACCGAGGAGTCGGTCTCCGACGAGGTGTCGGTGAAGGGGGTCCTGCGCCCGACGGAAGGCCTGGACATCCGCCTCACCCCTTCCTACCAGTGGTCGGACAAGCTCGGCTCGCCGCTCGATTCCAAGGAGTCGGTGAACCTCAAGGCGGACGCGAGCTACATGACCGACGGCGGGACGGTGTTCGCCGCCTACTACGCCCTCAAGGACAAGAGGAACGACTCGCTTTCGTTCACGAACGCGAACACCCCCACCGGGGCGGACGGCTCGCAGACCCCGCAGACGACCCGCAACGTCCTCAACTCGGCGGGGGCGTCCATGAGCGTGGCCTGCACGCCGAAGGTCAATTCGTCCTTGAGCGCCGACTGGATGCAGAACGACTTCCAGTACGCCTACATCACGAGCAACCGGCGCCGCTACGCGGCGACGCCGGCCGGCGGCATCGTGTTCAGGCGGCGCGACGGGTCGCGCTCCATCATCGACACGACGACGCTGGGCTTGGCCACGGATTGGCAGGCGGCCGACTCGCTCAAGGTCTCGGGGAGCTATTCCCTGAGCCGCTCGAAGGGCAACGTGGCCACCGGCCTGCTGGCCACCGAGCTGGGCTCCACAAACGACGGCGCCGTCGACAACGACACGCATTCGCTCTCGTTCGGGGCCGAGTACGGCATGACGAGCGCGCTGACGCTCTCCGGCCAGTACAGTTTCGACCACTACCAGGACAACCGGAACGCCTTCCTTTCCGGCAGCGGCCACGCCGTCACGACGGCGCTGGCCTACAAGTTCTGATCCGCCGGTCGGGCACAGAGGCCCCCGCCGCTAGGCGGGGGCCTCCTCTTTTTGCCCTCTCTTCGCCCTCCAGGTTCGCCTTGACAGGGAAAATGGGCGGGGCTACACTGAGCCGAGCTCTACAGTGGCCGAAAACACACACCCCGAGCAGCCGGACCCCGGTCCGCCCTCGGCGGACATCCCCGACCTCAAGAAGAAGGCGCAGCGCAGCGCTCCGACCGGGTTCTCGTGGTCCGCGGACGCCGTGAACACGCGCGGGGCGGCGGGCGTCTCCGGCGGGGCGTCCGCGCGCTCCCTGCTGGCCAAGCTCAAATCGACGGCGCTCGGCAACGCGGCGAGGTTCGTGGTCCTGCTGGGCGTGGGCGTCGGCGTGGGCTTGGGGGTGTTCGGCGTCGCCATGTTCGAGGTCGGCGAGAAAAAGTCCGACGCCCCCGACGGGCTCAAGGGCATCTTCTCCTCGCTCCGGGTCCGCCCCGGCGGACGGGACCGGATGCGCTACATCAAGGACAAGGGCGGGCTGATATTCAGCCTCTTCAACGGCGGACAGTCCAAGAAGGACGCGCCCGCGGACGAGGCTCTGGACGCGGCGGGCGATGCGGCGCCTGCCCAGGCGGAAGGCGGCGCCCCCGCCGAACAGGGCGACGGCGCGCAGGGGGCGACCCCCGGCGCGCCCGCCTCGTCCTCCCGCGCCGGGGTCTTCTCCGGCGGCGCGTCGTCTTCGCAGGGCGCAGGCGGCGTCCGCGGGGACACGAACGCCGCCTCCGAGCTCGGAGCCGGAGCGAAGTTCAACGCCGCCGCCGGCAAGCTGGGCGCCAAGGACGCCGGCAAGGGCCGCCGGCCGCGCGGCGTGTCGGCCGTCTCAGACGACCGCCGGGCCGGCTCGGTCGGCAGGGCGGGGACCGGCCGGACCATGTCGGGCGGGGTCGTGTCGATGCGCGGCGCCGGAGCGCAGTCGTCGGCGGGCGCGACGCCGAGCGGCCTGAACTACGTGCTCGGCGATTCCGAGATGAGCGGGGCAGGCGGGCCGACCCCGGCGGCGACCGCGGCGGGCGCGGGAGACGAATCCGGCGGAGGCGGCGGCTCCTCCCCGGGGGGAGGCGCGGGCGGCCCGGGGACCGAGGACTACCAGGACCCCAATGCCGTGCTCTCCAAGATCAGCGCTTTGCTCGACAAGGCCTCTTCAGAGACCAAGAAGGCGGAGCAGGAGAAGAAGAAGGCCGCGCTGCTCACCGTCGCCGGGCAGTTCCCCCAGGCCGCCTACCACTTCAACAAGGGGGAGAAGGCCGAGAAGAAGGCGAAGGAGTACTCCGCCCAGGCCCAGCGCCTGACCGAGAGCATCACCCCCAAGGACCCGCCGCCTTCCGGCCAATGATGCCGCCCGGGCCCGTCGGCGTGAACGAAGGGCGGCCCTATCCGCTGGGTGCGACGCTGGACGCGGGCGGCGTCAACTTCGCCGTGTTCAGCCGCCACGCCGAGGCGCTGGAGCTGCTGCTCTTCGACGAGGCCCACGGCCCCGCCGCGCGCGTCATCCCGCTTCCGGCCCGCACCCGCTCCATCTGGCACGGCCACGTCTCCGGCCTCAAGGCCGGGCAGCTCTACGGCTTCCGGGCCCGCGGCCCGTTCCGACCCGAGGACGGCCTGCGCTTCAACCCGGCCAAGCTCATCCTCGACCCCTACGCGAAGGCGCTGTCGCACAAGTTCGTCAACACCGACAACCTGCTCCTGGCCTACGACGCCGCCTCGCCCCACCGCGACCTCTCGCTGGACCCCCGCGACAGCAGCCGGATCGTCCCGAAGGGCGTGGTGGTGGACGACGCCTTCGAGTGGCGGGGAGACCGCCCTCCGAACCTGCGCCTCGAGGAACTCGTCGTCTACGAGGTGCACCTCAAAGGCTTCACCGCCCATGCGTCCTCCAAGGTCCGGCACCCGGGGACCTATCTGGGGTTCATAGAGAAGATCCCCCACCTCAAGCGCCTGGGCGTGAACGCGGTCGAGCTGCTGCCCGTGCACGAGTTCATGGTCGACGACTTCCTTCGCGAGCGCCGCTTGACGAACTACTGGGGCTACAACACCGCCGCCTTCTTCGCCCCCGAGCAGTCCTTCGCCGCGGGCGCCGCGCCCGGAGCGGCCGTCGCCGAGTTCAAGACCCTGGTCCGCGAGCTCCATAAGGCCGGCATCGAGGTCATCCTCGACGTGGTCTACAACCACACCGCCGAGGGCTCCGAGCTCGGGCCGACGCTCTCCCTGCGCGGCCTCGACAACCCGTCCTACTACCAGCTCTGCGGGCCCGCCGGCCAGGGCGGCCGGCATTACATGAACCACACCGGCTGCGGGAACTCCCTCGACATGGGCCGGCCCGCCGCCCTGCGCCTGGTGATGGACTCCCTGCGCTACTGGGCCACGGTGATGCGGGTGGACGGCTTCCGCTTCGACCTGGCCTCGGTCCTGGGGCGCGAGGGCGGGCAGTATTCGACCTCCACCTCCTTCTTCGACGCGGTCAGCCAGGACCCTGTCCTGTGCCGGCTCAAGCTCATCGCCGAGCCCTGGGACCTGGGGACCTACCAGGTGGGGAACTTCCCCGAGGACTGGTCGGAATGGAACGGGCGCTTCAGGGACTGCATGCGCAAGTTCGCCAAGGGCGATGCGGGGCAGCTGCCGGAGCTCGGCAGGCGCCTGAGCGGCTCGGCCGACCTCTACGGCGACGACGGCCGCCACGCCTACAACAGCGTCAACTTCATCACCTGCCACGACGGCTTCACCCTGCGCGACCTGGTCTCCTACAACGGCAAGCACAACGAGGCCAACGGGGAGGGCAACCGCGACGGGTCCGACGACCACCTGTCCTGGAACTGCGGCGCCGAGGGAGAGACCGCCGACCCGGCGGTGGAGGCCCTGCGCGGGCGCCTGGCCCGCAACCACATCTGCCACCTGTTCTTCTCCTGCGGCACGCCGATGCTGCTGGGCGGAGACGAGCTCCTGCGCACCCAGGGCGGGAACAACAACGCCTACTGCCAGGACAACGCGCTGTCCTGGTTCGACTGGACCCTGGCCGAGCGCAACGCGGATTTCCTGGAGTTCACGCGCAAGGCCATCGCGATGACACGGCGCTTTCCGTCGCTGCAGCGTCGGCGCTTCCGTACCGGCGATGACCTCGACCAAGACCAGGTCGCCGACCTGCAGTGGTTCGCCCCGGACGGGGGCCCCGTCGCCTGGGACGACCCGGAAGGCCGCGGGCTGGCCTGGCTGCTCGACGGCCACGGCCCGGACGCCTCGGGCCGCGACTACCGCCTGATGTTCGTCTCGAACGCCGACCACCGCCTGCGCGAGCAGCGCCTGCCCCCGCCCGGGCCCGGCCGGCGCTGGAAGCGCCTCATCGACACGAGCCTGCCCGCCGGAGAGGATTTCGCCGACGACGGGCGCGAGGCGCCCGTCGTGCCGGCGAACGCCTACCTGGTCAACCCGCGCAGCATCGTCGTGCTGGTCGCGAGCTGAGGGGCATGCGGGGGCTCCTGCGCGCGGCCCTCATCCTGACGGCGCTGGCGGCCGCACGCTCCGTCGCGGACCTCGGCCGGCGCGGGACCGCCGCCCAGGGCGGGCTGTGGGCCCGCTCCCTGGCCGCATACAACAGCCAGGACACTGCCGAGGCCCTCTCGGCCGTGCGCGGCTTGCTCGCCACGGACCCCGACAACCCGCTCTACCGCCGCCACGAGGCCGCCGTCCTCTTCGCCGCGGGAGACTTCGCCGGGGCCGCCGCCGCGGCCGAGCGCTTCATCCGCTCCGCGCCCGAGCCGACCCAGGCCTGCCCCCTCATCGCCAACGCCTATAGGCGCATGGGCGACCCCGCGCGCTTCCTGGACGCGCTCAGGCGATGCCTGGCCTTCGACCCGCACAACGCGGAGAACGCCTTCAACTTCGCCCAGGGCCTCGAGGACTCGGGCCGGCTCGCCGAGGCCGCGGACCTCTATGCCCGCATCGCTTCCGAGGGGTTCGTCGGCGCGATGATCTCCCTCGGGCGCGTGCGGCTGAGCCAGGGCCGGGCCCCTGAGGCCGAGGCCGTGGCGCGCGCCGTCCTTGAGCGCGAGCCCGCCAACGCGGCCGCCGCCATCCTGGCCGGACAGTCAGCCCTTGCCCGCGGCGACACAGTCCGGGCCCGAGCGGATTTCGCGCGGGCCGCGAAGCTCGCTCCCGAGCATCCGGCCGTGAAGGACGGGCTGGAGCGCACGCGCCCATGAAGCGCCTGCTCCGTCCCGCCTCCCGCCTGCTCTGGGCGCTCTGGGGCCTCGTCGCGTGGAGCTATGCGCTCTCTCTCGTCGTCTTCATGCGCGGCTTCTTCCCGCCCGCCTTCGAGGCGGCCCTCGGAGCGCGCATCCCGGTCGCCTTGGCCGCCGCAGCCCTCACCGCCCTGGGCGCGGGGACGCTCCGGGCCCTGGCGGCGGCTCTCGCGGCCGCCGCCTGCATCATCCTCTCCCCCGAGGGCGGAGGCGGCGGCCGGGCCGCCCTCGCCGCGGCCGTCCTCGCCTGGGCGCCGTTCTTCGCGGCAGGCCCGGGGGAGCGTCCAGACGACCCGCCTCGCGGGCTGGGTGGGGAACTCCCGCCGGCCGGATTGGCCGTGGCCCTCGTCTTGGCGGCCTGGGGCCTGAGCAGCCGTCCAGTCGGAACCGATGCCGCCGCGTTCGCGGCCCTTCTCATCCCCCTCGCCGCCGCGGGCGCCTGGGCGGTCTCCCGCCTCCTGCTGGCTCCTCTGGGCCTGAGCGGCCTCGCCGCCTGCCTCCTCTCGCTCCCCCTGGGGTTCGCCGCCGCGGCCTTGAGCCTTCCGCGCCTTCCGGCGCGCGCCGCCGTCGGGGCGGCGGCCGCCGCCGCCCTCCTCGGCGCAGCGGCCGCCCGTGCCATGGAACGCGCCCCGGACTGGAGCCATGCCCTCCAGGGTTTCGTCCTCATCGCCTCCTGGGCGGCGACCTGGCGTTTAGCCCGCATGGCGGCGCCCATCCCCGCCCTGAGCGAACGTCGGGCGGCGGCTGCGGCGGCCGTCGTCGCCCTAGGGCTCCTCGTCGCGGCGCGCGGCGCAGGTCCGGGGGCGTCGACCGCCTTCGCAAGAGCCCAGGCCCAGGACCCCGCCGTCCGGACCCTGAGCCGCCTCCTCGCCGGGGCGGCGCCGAACGAGGCCTTGTTCCGCGCGCTCTGGTCGCGCATGGGGCGGCCCGACCGTCCCTCCGAGGCCTGGGAGAGGCCTCTGCCGCCTCTCGAAAAGGCCCCCGCCCGCAAGCCCGATATCTTCATCCTCGTGGTCGACAGCCTGCGCCCCGACCTCCTGGGCCCCTACGGCTCCTCTCTCGGCCTCACCCCCGCCCTGGACGCTTTCGCCAAAGAGGCGCTGGTCTTCACGCGGGCGTTCACACCCTTCGGCGGGACTCATCTTGCGGTGCCGTCGCTCTGGGCCGGGACGCTGCTGCCCCACGGCCCCCTCCCCACGCCCTTCGTCCCGCTCAACATCCTGGAACGGATGATGGATGAGGCGGGCTACCGCAAGCTCATCGCCCCGGACATCATCGCCCGGGCGGTCACCAAAGGCCCCCCCTCCTGGGAGACCTTCGACGAGAGTCACGCCGTCCTGCGCGAGGCCTGCCCCGCTTTGGCCGACCTGGCCGTGCGCCTCGGCCCGCGCGGGCCCGTGCCGCTCTTCGCCTACGCCCATCTCTATGACTTGCACATTGCCCAGGTGGAGCGCGACGAATTCGGCGGAGGGGGCGGGGCCGGCGCTCCGCGGGAGCCGTATGAGCGGTCACTGCGCTCCCTCGACGCCTGCCTGGGGACCTTCTTCGCGGCGCTCAAGAAGGGCGGACGCATGGAGGACGCCGTCGTCATCGTCACCGCGGACCACGCCGACTCCCTCGGGGAGGAAGGCCGCTGGGGACATGCTCACACCGCCTTCCCCGAGGTCCTGCGCATCCCGCTCTTCCTGCGCGTCCCCAAAGCCCTGCGCTCGGGCCTGGCGGTGGACCCGGGCCGCCCGGCCCTGCTGACCGACATCGCCCCGACCGTGGGCCGGCTCCTGGGGAGGGGGCCTTGGACCGCCGAGCCCGGAGCCGGCCGGCCGCTCCTGTCCGCCCCGGGCGACCTCGCCGACGGCGCGGCCGACGTCGTGGTCGGCTCGAGCTACGCCCCTGTGTTCGGCCTCCTCCGCAACGGCGGGCGCAGGCTGTTCCTGGCCGACGCGGTGGACCGGAGCTTCCACGAATTCATCCTGCCCGAGCGCGGGCCGGCCCAGCGCATCCCCCTCCCGGACGGGGAGGCGGCACACCTGGGGGAGCGGCTCGTGGAGGCGCTGCGCCGCCTCGACGCCTACAGGGCGACGAGGCGCGACAGCCAGGGCGCCGGGAAGGCCGCGCGCCGCACGTAGACCCGGGCCGTGCCGTCGCGATGGATGAGGGCCCAGTCGCGCGGCGCGAAATAGCGGTCCGCCGACGGAAGGTCACGGATGAGGACCCAATCCACGCTCCAGCGGTCCAGGAAAACGGCCCAATCCTCGGGGGTCCTCTCGGCGGCGGCGGACTCGGCGAGCAGAGGATGAAAGAGGTAGCGTCCGTCCATGAAGACCCGGATATCGTCGCCGAAGCGCCGGGCGATGTAGCCGCCCCAACCCCATTCGTTGTAGACCCGGCGGCGGCGGAAGACCTCGCGCTCGCGCGCTATGAAGTCCCCCGCGCTCACAGGATAGAGGGACAGGTCCTGCGTCTTGAAGCGGGCCGCCCAGCCCCAGCCGTAGGCGCCGACGAAGACGGCGGCCCCCAAGGCTCCGGTGCGCAGCGTCCAGCGGGAGCCCTCGAGGCCTTCGACCAGGAGCAGGCCGGCCGCGGGCGCCGCGAAGGCCATCAGGCGGGAGTGGGAGGCGCCCGCCGCACCCAGCACGACGGCCAGGGCCGCGAGCGGACGGCGCGGCAGGCGGCCGGCCCGCATGGCGACGACGGATGATGCGGCGGCGGCGGCCAGGAGCAGGATCTGCGGGACATGGAAGGGGTTGAGCGGGCTGAGCGGCCCCCATTCGAGGATTCTAGCGGCCATGACGGAAGCGAAACGCGCATGCTCCATCATCACGGCCCAGACCCGCCAGCCGTAGGGGTTCAAGAAGGTCGCGGCGGCACCGGCGGCCAGGGCCGCGATGCGCGCAGGGCGCGCCGCGCGCGGTCCCAGCGCCGCGTAAATCCCGAGCAGGGCCAGCCCCAGCGCCCAGCCGCCGTGGAGGTTGGCCCAGAGCGCGAAGAGCAGGGAGCTTCCGGCGGCGGCCGCGCCGGCCGGCGGGACGGCGGAGCCCTCGCGCTCCTGGAGCTCCAGGAGCACCCAGAACGCCAGGAAGAACACGACGGAGAAGAGCTCGGGCTTGAGCTCGGCCCGGCCGAGGCTGGCCGCGCACCAGAAGATCAGCAGAAGCCTCCCTCGGGCCGCCCCCCCCGAGGCCCGTCCCGCCGCCTCGACCAAGGCGGCGGCGGCGGCCCAGAGCGCCGCCTTCAGCGCCCACAGCCCCGCCGGTCCCGCCGCGGTCTCCGCGCCGAGGACGACGAGCTGGAAGAGCCATTCGAAGTCGACCCAGGGCGTGCCCAGGCGGGTGTAGGAGAACGCCTCGTCGCGCGGGATGCGGCCTTCGGCCAGCATGCGGCGCGCCGCGTTGAGGTGCCAGAACAGGTCCGGATTGGAGACGGGGGCCAGGATGAGCGGCAGCGCGCAGGCCCGGGCCAGCCAGTCGTAGACGAGCTCGGAGCGCCTCATGTCCGGGCCCAATCTATCAAATTGTTAGAATCGGCCATGCCCACTTTCACGGGGGTCTCCCTCCTCCTGGCGGCCTTCTGGGCCGTCGCCGGGCCCCTGCTCTCCAAAGACATCGAGCGGCGCGTCGAATGGCTCATCCTGGGCCTGGGCGCCTTCACGCTGAGCGTGTCCTGGAGCTGGAGCGAGCGCATCCTCCTGGCGGCCCTGGGCCGCGCCGGAGGACTGTGCGGGGCCCTGCTTCTGGGCGCGCTGTTCTTCTCCCTCGTCCATGGCAGGCTCCGGGACTACTCCTCGCGGGCGGAGGCCCGGTTCGGCTCGCGCGCCGTGGTGGCCGCGGCGGTGTTCCTCTCGGGGCTGGCCGCGCCGCTGGTCTCGTCGGGGGTGGCGGTCCTCCTGCTGGTCGAACTGCTGGGCGCCCTCAAGCTCGAGCCGCTCGGCCGCTCGGAGGCGGCCGTGCTGGGCTGTCTCGCCGTCGGCTTCGGCTCCGGCCTCAGCGCCGTGGGCGGCCCGGCCTCGGCCGTGCTGCTGGCGAAGCTCAGCGGCGCCGCCTACCCCCTCGGGCCGCTCTTCCTCTTCACCCTGGTCGGAGCCTGGGCGGTGCCGGGCATCGTCGCCATGGCCCTGTGCGCGGCGGCCCTCTGCGGCTCCTCGGAGCCGGAGGCCAAGCCCGTGGACGAAGAGCCGCTCATCCTGTGGAACCTGCTGGTCATGACGGGGCGCATCTTCGTCTTCACGGCGGGGCTGGTCCTGCTGGGCGAAGGGCTGCTGCCCCTCATCGAGAAGCGCTTCATGGGCATCCCCGCCCCGGGCTTCTACTGGACGAACGCCGCGGCCGCCGTGATGGACAACGCCTCGCTGGTCGCCATCGAGATGTCGCCCGCCATGAGCCAGGACCAGCTGCGCTACGGCTTCCTGGGGATGCTCTCCGCGGGCGGGGCGTTCCTGGCCGGCGACGCGCCGAACCTGGTGGCGGCCCACGCCCTCAAGATCGACGCCCGGACCTGGTCGCGCATCGGGCTGCCCGCCTCGGCCGCCCTGATGGTCTTCTTCTTCATGTCGCTGGTCGCGCTATAGGCCGGAAGGCCACTCCCGGATCATGTCCTGCCAGTGTACGCGGGTCAGGACCACGCGCAGGCTGCGCATGCTCTGGGCCGATTCCTTGTTATAGAAGACCGTGACACCCGAGCTCGCGTCGATGTTGACGGAGCCTTTGCAGAACATGTTTCCATAGATGTAGGTGTTGCCGGCCCCGCCGCCGGTAGAGAACGTCCCGCCGATGTAGACGAAGCCCTGGACGGCGAACTTGCCGTTGGGGGTCGGGCCATAGGTCATGTTCGACGGCGAGGTATACCCGAAATTGAGGCCCGGGAAGGCCGGGTGGGCCGCGTCCCAGGCGGCGTCGGAGCTGAATTCGCTGAGGTAATGGGCCCAGTTGTTGCAGTACTGCTTCCAGGCGTTCTCGGGGACCTTCATGGTCACCGAGCCCTTGCCGAACCCGCCGGTGTTCGAGGACATGTTGCCCGTCACGATGAGGTTGCCCTTGATGTCCACCCCGGGCGAGCCGATGGTCAGGTTGTTCTCGACCATCACCGTGCCGCCCTCGGAATAGTCGAAGCTGCTCCATGCCTGCACCGTGTTGAAGTAGCAGCTTCCCACCGGAGACGCCGGAAGGTTGGGCGCGGGAGGGGTGTCGCAGGTCGAGGCCGCCGCCGATGAGCGGTAGAAGCCCAGGTCGATCTTGGGGTCGGGCGGGATGTCCTGGCTGAAGGCATGCCACTGGCAGCAGTCGGGCTGGTCGCAGTTCTCCGGGGCGGCGTTGTTGTCGACGTCCAGGCCCGCCGAGGAATGGAACTGCGGCGAGGTGCGGCCGCCGGAGTTGGTGTAGGCATTGCCCACCACCGCGCCCCATTCCACGTCCACGCCGCCGCCCACGGTGATTCCCGCCATCGACTGGATGGCTGTGTCGGTGTGGTTCTGGGCGAAGATGGCCTTGATGGCGCGCACCTCGTTGGACCCGGCCTCCCGCCCGATGGAGACGACGGTGGCCTGGTAGGCCTCGGGTCCGCTGGAGATGCCCACGGCGTAGTAGCCCGCCACCACGTCCTCGAAGCGATGGTCCCACTTGAAGTCCGTGATGCCCGTCCCGTCCTCCACCAGGTTGTACCAGGTGTTGGTCGAAGCGGTCAGGACCCGGAAGCCCTTCTCGATGCCCGCCTCGGCCAGGTGGAACGCGGTCATGTTCTGATCGCCCTTCACCGTCCATTTGGCCTCGCGCTGGGTGAAGACCACCATCAGTGGGACGAGCACAGACATGATGGCCAAGAGGAGGATGACGACCACCAGGATGGCTCCCCGCCGCTTGTCCGCGCCCTTGGGGTATCTCATATCAGTTCATGATCCTGATCTTCTGGACGGTCAGCTCCAGCTCCTTGCGCTGGCCCTTGTAGGTGCTCTTCCCCATCGTGATGGAGACGCTGACCAGCCGGGGATAGTCCGAGCGCGGGAAGGTGAAGGCCAGGTAGACGAGGTTCCGCGTGGTGACGCTGGTGGTCCCGTCGATGACTTGATAGAGCTTCGTCCCGTCCTGGTAGAACTCCACGGCGCGGTCGTCGATCATCGTGAAGCGGATGCGCGAATAGGGCCCCTCCCCCGAAGGGGTGTCGATGATGATGGTGGAGTACTTGGCCTGGCGCAGGAAGCGGTTGATGACGTCGATGGTGGCGCGGGCGTCGCGCTGGATCTCCGCGCGCGCCGTGGTCAGCAGGTAGAAGTTCTGCAGCTGGATCATCAGGCGCGGCCCCACCATGGCGATGGTGCCGATGATCGCCACCACCATCAGCAGCTCGACCAGGGAATAGCCGCGCCGGTCTCTCATGGCACCGCGATGTTCAAGGTCGTCGTCCCCGTGGAATAGACGATGACGCCCGTGTAGACCTTGGTGCTGATGGTCACGCTGGTCGGCCCCACGACGGGGACGTAGGCGTGGACGCGGTAGCTCGTCGTGGTCGAGCCGCGCACGTCGAGGAGGTAGGTGCCGTCGGCCTTGCTGGAGGCGGCGTAGATGACGGCCTGGGCCGGGGAGGACGAGGCCACGATGGCCGGCGGGGTGGAGGGCAGCGTGGCGGTGGAGACCAGGATGAGCGCCCCGATGGTGACCGCGCTGCCGTTGTAGGTGACCGCCCCGCCGAGCTTCCCCTCGGCCCCGGTCACGGTGAAGGTCCCCACGTGGATCATCCTCGAGGCCTGGGTCGTCACGGTGAAGGAGGAGGGCGTCCAGACGTCGAGCGGGTCGAGCACGGGCTGGACGTCGTAGGTGCCGGTGGAGAGGTTCTTGATGTAGAAGGCTCCCGAGGTGTCGGTGACGCCGGCGCCCCACTGGGCGCCGGCGCGGTTGGCCGTGACCTCGATGTTGGGCAGCCCGGAGGTGCCGTCCGGGGTGATGAACCCGGTCAGGGTCCCGGCCTGCGACAGGGTGATGGTGGAGGCATTCACCTGGCCCCGCGCCACCGTGACCTCGTCCACATACTCCGAATAGACCGAATTGGCGTTGTTCGGGTTGACGATGAGGGTCTGCGGCCCGACGGAGACGGGGGCGAAGAAACGCCCGTTTGCGCCCGTGGTCTTGGAGTTCCCGCCCGCGATGACGGAGATGTTGGGGATGGCGCTCCCCGCGGTGTTCAAGACCAGGCCGGAGAGGTAGCCCCCGACCGCCGTCTGGGTGGCGGCGGCGATGTGGACCCCGCTGCCGGGCTGGACGGGAGTCGTGACCGAGTTGGGGATGGAGACCCCCGAGGCCAGCGGGACTACGACGGAGGAGATCTGCGTGTAGAAATCCCCGGTGGCGATGAACACCGTCCAGGTCCCCGTGGAGACCCCGGTCAGGGAGTAGCGTGCGAAGGGCTGGACCTGCCCGAACATGTTCGTCAGGGTGGCCTGGTAGGCGATGGTGGTCTGGGCCAGCAGGTCGTCGGCGATGACGAAGGCGCTGACGGCGGGGATGCCCCCGATCTGGGTCTGGGAGCTGCCGTACATCGAGAAGGGGCGCAGCGGACCGAGCCCGTTCCATTCCATCAGGGGATGGTGCACCCCGGCCGCGCAGGCGACGTGCGTCCCGACGAAGTCGACGGAGTTGTCCCCCGTGTCGTAGGACCAGGAGTACTGCCCGCTGCCCATCACCCCCGGGCTCGAGAAGCGGATGATGAAGTTCCCCTTCCCGATGCCGTCGGCGCAGGCCGCGTCGGCCAGCGGCGTGCCTTCGTACCAGGAGTTGCCGATGGCGGTGATGTTGTAGGTGTCCCCGCTCCAGCCCACCTTGTCGTAGCGGAAGCCCGTGAAGGGGTCGTAGATCATGACCGAGCCGGGGCCGTCGTCGGACATCAGGTCCGCGTTGACGGACGCGTTCACGTTGTTGTAGTTCGCGTCGGCCCTGATCCACTGGTTGTCGACCATGAACCAGGAGGAACTGGCGACGACATAGCCGTGGTTGGGGGAGATGTAGGTGGAATGGATGACGTCCATGAACTGCCACCAGCCCACCGAAGTCGCGGCTTGGGGGTTGTAGTAATAGGGGACATTGCGGCTGTTCCACCAGTTCGCCGTCATGTCTATCTGGTAGGTGGTCGGGTTGAACAGCATGACGAACTCGACCTCGGCCGTCGCATCCGGGTCCCCGGCGTCGCCGACGCGCGTGTCGGTGGCCACCACCACCTGCGAGACGACCAGGTGGCTGGAGATGAAGACGTTGCCGCTGACCGCGCCGGAGCCGACGGCGATGAGCGAGAAGTTCGTCGTCAGCAGGGCGCCCTCGTCGATCAGGACGTTCATCAGGGTGGAGTCGTAGAACCCGGCCGAAGAGGCGCGGATCGAATAGGTGCCGGCGTGGACGCGGAAGAGGTAGCTCCCGCCCGTCCCGCTCGTCCCGTTCCAGTCCTGCTTCTCCAGGATGGTCACCGTCGCCCCGGGCAGGCCTGTCCCGGCGCTCGTCTTCACCACCCCCTGCAGGGTGGCGTCGAGGGGGTCGACGTTGGGGTTCTCGTAGAGGTTCTCGAGCTCGTACTTCTTCCACTCCCCGCGCTGCTCCCACATCACGTAGGTGGTGACGAACTTGAGCCCGGAATCCGGATAGAGGCTCGACGTGGCCGTGATCTCGTTGTCGGTCAGCCGGGTCAGCGAGACGTACATGCCCCGGGTATAGGTGATGCCGCCGATGCGGATGGTCTCGGGGGGATAGTTGATGGCGTCGTAGGTGATGGCCGGGGAGAAGTGGGAGTTGGTGACCGTCACCGTGGTCAGCTGCAGCTTGTGGTAGGGGATGTCCTTGAGGTTCTCGATCTTCTCCTGGGCGAGGCTGATGGCCAGGGAGCGGGCCCGGGAGTCCCGGATGGAATGGCTGATGAAGCGGAACGAGGAGGTGAACGCCAGGAGCCCGATGGAGATGATGGAGACGGCCACCATCAGCTCCACGAGGCTCATGCCGATTTCGGGGCGCCGCGCCCCCGGATGGAGGGTCCTATCCATGCCGCGGGCCGGTCCGGGCCCGCATCGGGAGTATAGGCGGATTGAAGGGGTCAAGCAAGCGGACTCTGGTCAGCGCAGGTCCGACGCGGGCGCGCCCGCGCCCGCGCGTACTCATAGACCACCTCGTAGCGCCGGGCCGCCGCGTCCCAGGTGAAGGCCTCGGCGCGCCGGCGCGCGCGGGCGCCGAGCTCCCGGCGCAGGGCGGGGTCGGCCAGCAACCCCCCCAGGACCCGGCCGAGGGCGCGCGCGTCCCCCGCCCGGAAGAAGCGTCCCGCCCTGCCCAGCGTCTCGCGGCAGCCGGGGATGTCGGAGGCCGCGCAGGCCGCCCCCGAGGCCATCGCCTCCAGCAGGGCCATCGGCATGTTCTCGGCCCGCGAGGGCTGCACGAAGACCCGGGCCGAATCCATGAGGCGTCTGACCCGCCCCGGAGGCAGGCTCCCGGTCAAGACGACCCGGTCCGCCACCCCAAGGCGGGCCAAGAAAGCCGCGAAGCGCCCGCCGGTCTGGTCGGGCCCGACCACGGTCCAGACCGGCCGGCCGGGAAGCCCGGCGAAAGCCAGCGCCATGACGTCGAGCCCCTTGTAGGCCGCCAAGCGCCCGACGGTCAGGAAGTCCGGGCCGGCTCTGGGCGCCGCAGCGCGCCCGGTCTCGGTCCCATTGGGGACGGAGAAGCCGGCCGAGCGCAATTGCGCCAGGCCCGCGCGGGAGACCGCCGTGACGGCATCGGCCCGCCGCAGAAGGCGGGAAAAAGAAGCCCTGTCGTCGATGAGGTCCCGTGAGGCGCCCTGGCTGGTCACGACCAGGGCGCACCCCTCGGGGAGCCGCAGCGAAGCCAGCCGGGAACAGCCTCGGCTGAACACGTGGAGATGGATGACATCGGGCGGGGCTCCCGCCAGGCCTCTCCCGACGCCGTGGCCGCGGCGGCGCAGCGCCCCGCCCAGACCCCTCAGCAGCGCGGCGTGCGCCGGGTCGGCGGGGTCCGGGACGACCAGCGCTATCCTCATCGCCGCGCGTCGAGGAAATCGGCCAGCGCCCGCGCGGCGGCGGCGGGGTCGTCGCCCGTCTTGAAGAGCGCCGTCCGCGCGCGGCTCAGCAGGCGGGCCGAAGCGGCCAGGCGGGACGCGGCCGTCCGCGCCAGGGCGGCGGCCTGCGCCAGGGAAGAGGGCGCCATCAGCTCGAGGACCTGGGGCGTCCCCACCCCCGCGACCAGTCCCTCCAGCACGGCGGGCAGGACGCGCCCGGACGGGCAGGGGCGGATGCTCGGAGCTCCGGGGCTCCTCAGTCCCACGAAGACCCAGCGCGCGGGCGCGCATCGGGCCAACCCGCCCGGAAACGCCCCGAGGTCGAGCAGGCTCTTGAGCCCGTGGAGGCGCCGCGGGAACGGGCGGACCGCCCCCGCCGGGACGGGGAACGGCGCCGCGCCCCGCAGGGAGAGCCGCTGCGGGAAGGCGTGCAGGACCGTGCCCGACGCGGAGACCAGCGGGATGTCGTCGGACAACAGGGCGAACTCGCGCCGGCAGGCCAGGTGCAGGGCCAAAGTGGTCTTGCCCCCGCCCTCCGGCAGGAAGACCAGAGCGCCGGCCCCGCGCCACGCGAGGCCGAGGGCATGTGCGCGGTGCAATCCGCGGCCGTCGAGCCGCGCCCCCAGGCGCGAATGCACGAAGAGATAGGCCAGCTCATGGAGGGTCTCCCGGCGGGGCGACCACAGGGCGCCCTCCTCCTGGGAGTAGTCCCAGACGGCGCCGGAACGGTCCGGATATTCGAGCGTCCGTACGGCGCCCGCGTCCGACCATCGGCAGCCCCGCCAGGAGCGGCGGCGCGGTCCGACGGTCAAGGGAAAAGCCGCCAAGCGGAGCGTCAGGCGTATGTCCGCCCCGGCCGCGGCACCGGCCGGGAAGCCGGCGAAGTCCCTTCCCAGGTCTTCGACGGGGCCGGCCTCCCCGTCCACGCCTACCCGCGCGCCGTAAGCCGTGAAGCAGGCGCTGTACGCGGGGGCGGCGACGCTCACCGGGTCCGCGCTCCGGCCAGGCCGGCGGCAAACCCCGCGGCGTAGGCCAGGTGGGCCGCCGGCATCAGGCAGGCCACGGCGGCGCGGTCGACGAAGCCCCGCTGCGCGCTCCATGCGGACACAGCCGCCAGCAGCGCGTAAGCCGCCGTCAGGGCGACCCCCCCGGGGCGCAACGGACCGGCCGCGGCCGCCGCGCAGACCAGGACCAGCGGCGCCGCGTGGTGGGGGCGCAGGGAGAAGGGAGCCCGGCGCGTCATCTGCCCACGGCCCAGGCCGGAGAGGGCGCACTGGCGCAGGAAACCCCGCAGGGTGGCGCGCCGCTCGTGGTCGACGGCCAGGTCGGGGCTGTGCAGGGCCCGGCGGCCGCGCCGGCGCAGACCATCGAGGAGGAAGTTCTCCTCGTTGCGGTCGAGGTGCTCCGGGAACTCGAGGCCCTCCTCCTCGAGGGCGCTGCGCCGGACGGCCAGGTTGCAGAGCATCAAAGAGGCGTCGTCGGCCCAGGTGTCGACCGGGAAGCCCGCGTAGCGCCGGCGCATCGGACCGGCCCCCGCCGCGCTCGACAGGAGCGCCCCCGCCCAGCGCGCGAACCGGGGGCTTCCGGGCGGGGTCCGGTTGGGGCCCCCCAGCGCCGCGGCGGCCGGGTACTCTGAGGCCTTGCGCGCGAGGTTCTCGAGGAAGTCCGGCGGCACGACCACGTCGTCGTCGAGGAACAGCACGACCTCCCCGCGCGTCACCCGGAGCGCGGCGTTGCGCGCCCGCCCCAACGGCGCCGCCGGCATAGCCAGGACGCAGAGGGCCAAGGAGCGGCGCCAGGGCGCCAGGTCGGCCAGGGAGACCCCCGGGGCGCCGTTGAGGACGACGACGACCTCGGCGGGGCGGGGGCCCCGCGCGGCGGCCAGGCTCTGCAGGCAGCGGGCGAGGGCGGCGCGGCGCGTGCCGAGGATGATGACGCTGAGCGCCGGACGCGCGGCGGGGGGAGGCATGCCGTCGACGATTCTATTATAATCCCGGCACGGAGGGACCCATGGCGAAGACAGCTCTCAAAGGCGGCGGACCCCTCAGGCACGCCCGCCGCGTGGCCTGGCGCAAGGTGGCCGAGGAGGCCGTCATCCTCGACACCGACACGGCGCACTATTTCTCCCTGGCCGGCACCGGCCTGCGCGCCTGGGAGCTGTTCGCGCATGGCCGCTCCCCGTCGCAGGTCGCCGCGGCGCTCTGCGACGAATACGACGCGCCGCCGGCCGCCATCGCCGCCGACGTGGGGGAGCTGGCGGCGGCGCTCAGGAAGGAAGGACTGCTCGAGCCGGCATGAGGATCCTCTTCCTCGACCCCCCCAGCCCTCCGGGCTTCGTCAGCTTCAAGCACGCCCACGGGGGCTTCGGGGAGTTCTGCCACGAGAGCCGGCTCAAGACCCCGACCCTCGACCTCTTCCACGCCGCCGCATGGGCCGAGCGTTCCGGCGCCGAGGTCCGGGTCCAGGACTCCGTGCTGCTGGACCACACCCCCACCGAGGCGGTGGCCGCCGCCCGCTCCCGGCAGGCCGACCTGGTCGCGCTGCGCGTGGGCTCGGGCTCGGCGCCCCACGACCTCGCCTTGGCCGTCCGCCTGCGCGGCGCGCTGCGCGTCCCGGTCGTCCTCTTCGGCCCGCAGGCCGCGCACGAGCGCGAGGCCGCCTTCGCGGCCGGCCTCGACGCCGTCGTCGTCGGCGAGGCGCCGCCCGTCTTCGGCGACCTCGCCCGCCTCGGCCGCCTGAAGGCCGTCGACGGCCTGGCGCTCCCCGGCCGCCCGCTCCCCGCGCCCCGCTTCGCCGACGTGGACCTGCTCCCGCCCCCGCGCTGGGACATGGCGCCATGGCGGCGCTACTCCTATCTGACGGCCCAGACGGCCTGGGGCTGCCCGGTCGGCTGCTCTTACTGCCCGTACCCCGTCACGCAGGGGCGGGCGGTCCGGGCGCGCCCCCTCGCGTCCGTCGTCGAGGAATTCCGCTCCCTGCGCCGCCTGCGCGCGCCCTTCGTGCTCTGCCGGGACCCCTTCTTCACCATCGACCGGGACCGGACCCTGGCGTTGTGCGCCGCGCTCGAGGCGGCCGGCAGCCCCGTGCTGTGGGGCTGCGAGACCCGGCTCGAGGCGCTCGACGCGGAGCTGGTCGCCGCGATGGCCCGCGCGGGCTGCATCCGCGTGGAGTTCGGCGTCGAGTCGGTGTCGGCCCGGGTCCTGCGCTCGGCCGGCCGCTCCCCGCTGGCCCCGGAGCGCATCCGGGAGCAGGTCGCCCTGCTCAAGCGCCACGGGATGCTCACCTACGCGCTCTACATGCTGGGGCTGCCCGGCGAGACCGAGGCCGAGGCGCGGGCCACCATGGACTTCGCCCTCTCCTTGGGCACCAATGCGGCCTCGTTCTCCTGCGCCAGCCCGTTTCCGGGAACGGCCCTGGAGACCTTCGCCAGACGGCGCGGCCTGGTCCCGGGCGGCCGCGCGCTGCGCCTCACCGCCTCCGTGCCGTCGATGCCCAGCGGCCCGCTCAGCACCGCCGCCGTCGGGCGCCTGCGCCAGGAGGCAAGAGCCCTATGGAAACGCTCCAAGCAAAGCGCCCTCCCCGCGTCCCTCACTTCCGCTCCCCGCTAGGGCGCGCCGAGGCCCGGGCCGTCGCCGAGGCCCTGGCCAGCGGCTGGGTCGGGACGGGGGTGTACGGCCGCCTCTTCGAGGCCCGCTTCGCGGCCTTCGCCGGCGCGCGGCGCTGCGCGGCGACGAACTCGGGGACGGCCGCGCTCCACCTCGCCCTCGAAGCCGCCGGGGCGCGCGGCGGAGAGGTCGTCACCTCCCCCCTCACCGACGTAGGGACGGTCCAGGCCATCCTGCACGCCGGGGCGCGGCCGGTCTTCGCCGACGTGGAACCCGAGCGCGGCACGTTGGACCCGGCCGCCGCCGAGGCCGCGCTCACCCCGCGCACCCGCGCCATCCTCGCCGTCCACCTGCACGGCCATCCCGCCGACCTCGCCCCGCTCAGGGCCCTGGCGCGCCGGAACGGAGCCGCCCTCGTCGAGGACTGCTGCCAGGCCGTGGGAGGCGCCTATCACGGCCGGCCGCTCGGCAGCGTCGGGGACGCCGGATGCTTCAGCTTCGGCCGCTTCAAGAACCCCACCACCGTGGACGGCGGGGCCGTCGTCTTCAAAGACCCGGCGTGGGAGAAGCCGCTGGCCCGCATGCGCCGCCTCGGCCACGAGGCCGAAGGGACCGGCTTCGCCGGGAGCCCCTCCGGCGTGCGCGCCGCGGGGTGGCATTGCCGCATGAACGACCTGGCCGCGGCCCTGGGGCTATGCCAGCTCTCGCGCTGGCCCGAGACGCGCCGCCGGCTCGAGCGGACCGCGCGGCTCTACCGCGAGGCGCTGGCGGGCCACCCGTCGCTGCGCCTGAGCGAGGCTTCCCCCGGGAGCGTCCCGGGGGCCTCGCACTTCGCCGTGCGGGCCGCCGGCGGCCGCGGAGGGCTGCTGGCGCGGTTCCTCCGGGCGCGCGGGATAGACACCGAGGCCTGGCTCTATCCGGTCCACCTCTACCGCCTCTGCGCCCCGTTCCGCAGGAGGCTGCCCGTCGCCGAGCGCCTTTACAAGGACTACGCCTATCTGCCGTTCTCCCCCGGCCTCAGCGCCTCCGAGACGGAGCGCGTCGCCGAGGCCGTGCGCCGCTTCCGAGGTCGACCATGAAGAAGAAAGAGAAGAAGCCGGGTCCCAAGAAGGGCGCCAAGAAGAAGTGGCGCAAACCCAAGCTCGAGAAGCACGGGGTCCTCTCCATCGTCGAAGGCGACTGATGCGCGTCGGCCTGGCCTGGCTCGACCCGGCCGACCCCACCGACCGTGCCGTGGAACGGGGCCTGGGCGGCGCGCTTCGCGCGCGCGGCCACTCCGTGACCGCGGCCGGCCCCGGGCGCGCGCCGGCGCGCGCCGACGCCTGGCACCTCAACCTCTTCGGCCGGGACCCCCGGCCTTTCATCGCCCGAGCGGAACGCCGCCGCTGGCGCGTGGTGACGACGCTGCACCTGGTCCTCGAGGACTACCTGCGCTTCGCGGGCGGGCTCGGGACCCTGCGGCGCCTCGCGCGCCTGGGCCCGCTGACCCTGGTCTGCCGCGCCCAGAAGCGCGAGTTCGCCCGGCTGGCCCCCTCCCTGGCCCGCGGCGCGCTCGTCGTCTATCCCTACGGCCCCTCGCTCCCCGAAGTCCCGGCCGCGCCCGCCCGCACGGTCCCCTCCGTGCTCTGCGCCGCCCGCCTGGCCCCTTACAAGGGCGTGGACGTCCTGCTGATGGCCTTCGCCCGCCTCGCCGACTCCGGGATCGAGGCACGCCTGCGCCTAGCGGGCCGGGACAAGTCGAACGGCGCGCTCGCCGCCTTCGCACGCCGCCTGGGCCTGGCGGACCGGGTGGATTTCCTCGGCGAGCTGTCCCCGCGCGCGCTGGCGCGCGAGGTGTCCGCGGCGGCCGCCTTCGCGCTGCCGTCGCGGCGCGACAACCTCCCCATCGCCCTGCTCGAGGCCATGTCCCGCGGCAAGGCCGTCGTCTCCACGCGCACCGGGGGCATCCCCGAGCTCGTCGAAGACGGCCGCTCGGGACTGCTGGTCCCCCCGGGGGACGCCGAGCGCATGGCCGGGGCCCTGCGCTCACTGTTGACGCGCCCCGGGCTGGCCCGCCGGCTCGGCCGCGCGGCCGAGGCCCGCGCGCGGCTCTTCTCCTGGGACGCGGCGGCCGCCGCCTTCGAGCCCCTCTACCATGCCTGAGACCGTGTCCCCGTCGCGCTGGCGCCTGGCCGGCTACGGCGCGAAGTACGCGCGCGACCGCGACCCTTGGCGCAGCCGCCGGGTGGGCTCGGGACGCCTGCGCTTCGCGCGCTACGCGCGCGCCCTGGAAGGGGTGCGCGTGCCGCGGGCCCTGGAGGTCGGCTGCGCGGGAGGGCACTTCCTGTCGGCCCTCTCCAAGGCCGCGCGCCGCGTGGACGCCCTGGACCTCTCCGAACGCGCGCTGGCCGACGCCGGGCGGCGCGCGGCGCGCCTTCCCGGCGTCAGCGTCAGGCTCGCCAACGCGCTGACGTTCAAGCCGCGCGCGCGCTACGGCCTCGTCGCCATGCTGCAGGTGGTCAGCGACTTCGAGCCGCCGGTCCAGCGCGCCTTCCTGCGCCGCGCCAAGGCCCTGCTCCGCGCAGACGGGCTGTTGCTCTGCTCGACGCCGTCGCGCCCCTTCGCGTTGTTCGACCCGGAGCGCTTCCTGTCCTGGGTGGCGGAGGACTTCGAGGTCCTCGTCTTCGACGAGTTCTCCACCCGCGGCCGCTCCTCGCGCTGGGGGCACATGGTCTTCCTGGCCCGGCTGCGATGAGGACTCCCGGCGAGCGCGCCGCCGCGCGCTGGGACGCCCGGGGCACCGAGCGCCTGCTCAGGTCCGCGCGCGTCTTCGCGAACTCCAGGTGGACGCGCGCCTGCGTGGCCGCGCGCGCCCCGTCGGCGCGCCGCGCGCGGGTCGTGTACTACGGCAAGCCGGCGCTGGCGCGCGCCGCCGCGCCCGCGGGCCTTCCGCGGCGCTTCATCCTCACGGCCGCCCGCCACGCCGAATACAAGGGCCTCGACGTCCTGCTGATGGCGCTGCGCCGGCTGGAGGACGACGGCCTGGCCGTCCCGCTCGTCCTGTGCGGGCAGGACGATTCCGGCGGGGGCCTCGCGCGGTTCGCGGCGCGCCTGCGCCTGCGTCCGCTGGACCTCGGCCTGCTGCCCCCCTCCCGCGTGCCGCCGCTGATGGGCCGCGCGGACTTCCTGGTCCTGCCGTCGCGGCGCGAAAGCCTGGGCGGCGTGGTCCTGGAGGCGTTGGCGGCGGGCACGCCCGTCGTCGCCTCGCGCGTGGGGGGCATCCCGGAGCTCGTGCGCCACGGCAAGGAGGCCCTGCTCGTCCCGGCGAAGGACCCCGCCGCCCTGGCACGGGCCATCGCGCGCCTATGGAACGATGCGCCGCTCAGGGAGCGGATGGCCTCCGCCGCGAAGGAGCGCGCCGCGGCCTTCACATGGAGGGAGGCCTGCGCCGCCTTGGCCGGCACGCGGCGTGACGGGACCCTGGGCGCCCTCGTCTGGGGCGACTCCCGGGACCAGACCGCCCGGGCCTTCGCCGCCAACGCGCGGCAGGCCTTCGCGTCCCTGGGCCAGCGCTGCGTGAGCTCCTTCCGCGACGAGGCTCCGCCCGCCGCCGACCGCTACGTGGTGTTCCTGCTGCGCTACGACGGCTTCGGGCGCCTGAACCGCTTCCTCGAATCCCGCGGCGCGGCTCCGACGGTCTACCTGTGCTGAAGCGCGCCCTCGTCTTCGACGGCCACCTTTCCGCGCTCGGCGGGACGGAGAAGGCCTGCGCGCGTTTGGCCGAGGTGCTGACGCGCGGAGGCTGGGAGACGGCGCTGACGGGCCTGGGCCCGCTGCCGAGGGCGCGCCGGCTGGACCGGCTGTTCGGCTCGTCTTTGTCCGGACGGGTGAGGGTGGGCGGCGACTGGCGGCGGCTGGCCCCGCGCGCCGAGCTGGTGGTGAACGCCAGCGCGGCGCACCAGTTCCCGGCCCTGGGCGCCAGGAACATCCTCTGGCTGCACTACCTGCCGGCCCGGCGCCCGCTGGCCGGCTGGACCCTGTTGGCGAACTCCGCCCGGACCCGGGCGGCGCTCAAGGCGCGCTGGGGGCTGGAAGCCGGCCTGTTGGAGCCTCCGGTGGACGCCGTCCCCCCCCTTATAAAGGAACGCCTCATCGTTGGGGTGGGCCGCCTGGGAGACGGCAAGGGCGAGCTGGAGATGCTGCGTGTCTTTAGCGCCCTGTGGCGCGCCGGGCGCCTGCCGGGCTGGGAATTCGTCTGGGCGGCGCCGGCCCCGGGACCGACGGCGGGGGAATTCCGCCGCCTCGCCGAGGGCGTCCCCGCGCGCCTGAGGGTCTCGGCGCCTTGGCGGGAACACCGGAGCCTCCTGGGGCGGGCCGCCGCCTATTGGGGGCGGGACGGGGAGACCTTCGGGCTGGCGGCGCAGGAGGCGCGCTCCGCGCGGGCCGTGGTGGTCTCCAGCGACTGGGCCGGGCGGACGCTCCGGCTGGTCGGCGGGAAGTCTTGTAGAATCAACCCATGCTGACCCGACTGCCCCTCTTGCTCCTCCTCGCCGCCGCCCTCGCCCGGGCCCAGGCCGACGGCGACGGCGACGTGCTGACGGCCCACGACGGCCGGGGCAACATCGCGACCGCCTTCAACCAGTTCGACGGGCGCACCCACTCCATCCAGGTCAACCGCCTGAGCGCCCAGGGCTACAACGTGTGGACCGACGAGCATGCCGACGGCTACGACGAGAAGGTCTACGCCGCCGCCATGGATACGGTCGGCGGGATCTACCTGGCCGGCGTGCGCGCCGTCGAGCGCGAGAAGACCTTCCTGGTCCTCAAGTACTCCGAGAACGGGGCCCTGGCCTGGGAGACCACCGACACCGCCTCCAACTGCACCGCCACCAGCCTCGGAACGGACCGCGAAGGCGACGTCGTCGCGGCCGGGGTGTGCCGTTCGGCGAACTACTTCCCCGCCCGCGTGGTGAAGTTCAACACGAACGGAGCCTTCATGTGGGCGCAGGAATACGACGGCGGAGGCCGGAACTACATCCGCGGGTTCTCGGTCGACTACACCGGGAACATCTCGGTGACGGTGGAGACCGTATTCGGGAACTACCGGGACGGTTCCTATGTCACGCGCACCATCCTGTATTCCCCGACAGGCCAGCAGCTGGAGGTCCGGTGAAACCCGTTCTGCCCGCCCTCGTCCTCGTCCTGGCCGCCGCGGCGGCCCGCGCCGCCGCGCCGGACGCCGCGTCGTCGTCCGAGGCGGTCCGGAACCCCGGCACCTTCGTCCAGCTGACCACCAGGAAATGGCTGACCATGGACCCGGCGGACGCCTCGGACGCGGTGAGCTTCATCGTCACCGGGAACGTCTATGAGTCGCTGATCACCTTCAAGGAGCTCAAGGTCCCCCTGCGCTTCGTCCCCTTCCTGGCCTCCGAAGTCCCGACGAAGGCCAACGGTCTGCTCTCCGAGGACGAGACCGTCTACCGGTTCCCCATCCGCGACGGGGTCAAGTTCCATCAGGGCGGGACGCTGACGGCCGAAGACGTGCGCTACTCCATCCTGCGCTTCATGCTCATCGACGCCGAGGGAGCCTCCTCGAGCCTCCTGCTCAAGCCCATCCTGGGCGTCTACAGCACCCGGGGGGCCGACGGCGCAGTCACGCTCGACTTCAAGGAGGCCGAGAAGGCGGTCTCGGTCGAAGGGTCCTCGGTCGTCATCCGCCTCAAGCGTCCCAACGGCCATTTCCTGAAGATCCTGGCCTCACTACCCATCGTCATGTCGCAGTCCTGGGCCGCGTCGCACGGCGAATGGGACGGGACCGAAGCTTCCTGGAAGCGCTACAACAACCGGCCGATGACGGCCTCATACCTCCAGTCCCACGCCAACGGGACCGGACCGTTCTCCGTCGAGACGGCCGACCCCGGCAGCCAGCTGGTCCTCAAACGCAACAACGCCTACTGGAGGAAGCCCGCCTCGCTGGCCGAGGTCTACCTGCGCGTCGTGCCGAACAAGGCGCTGCGCCTCTGGATGCTTGAGAACGGCGACGCCGATGCCAGCTACCTGGAGGACCAGGACTTCGCCGAGGTCAAGGACATCCCGGGCGTCAAGGTCTCCACCAGCGTCCACCACACCGTGCTCGGCGAGACGCTCTTCTTCACCGTCGCCGCGGACCCGTCCTCGGCCTTCCTCGGCAGCGGCCGCCTCGACGGCGAAGGCGTCCCACCCGACTTCTTCTCGGACCGCGCCGTGCGCGAGGGCTTCGCTTACGCGCTCGATTACGAGGGGTTCCTCCGCCGCGGGATGGGGATGCGGGGGATGCGGGCCCGGGGCCCCTTCCCGGACGCCTTCCTGAAGGAGCAGGCCCCGCTGCCCTACCGCTTCGACCTCGACAAGGCCGCGACGGCGCTCAAGAAGGCGCGCGGCGGGGAGGTCTGGAACAAGGGCTTCACGCTGACCGTAGCGCTGAGCCCGTCGGTGGCCAGCCGGCGCGTCCTCGCGGAGTTTCTCAAGGCCGGGCTCGAGAAGGTCAACCCGAAGTTCAAGGTCCGCATGAAGTCCATGCCCAGCGAGGAGCTCTACGCCGCCGCCGAGAAGCGCGCCCTGCCGCTCTTCATCGCCGGCTTCGACGCCGACTACCCCGACCCCCAGTCGATGGCCTTCTCGCTGCTGCATAGCGCCGGGTATTTCGCGCGCGCGCAGGGCGTCTCGAACCCGGAGCTCGACCGCATGATCGAGGAGGCCGACGCGGAGCCGGATTCGCCCGCGCTGACCAAGCTGTACCTGCGCATCGGGAAGAAGGCCGTCGAAGAGCTGACCCAGGTCTACACCTACAACCCGACGCGCTTCCGGGCCATGCGCTCCTGGGTCCGCGAGAACGACCCGTACCAGAACGTCAACAACCTGAACCTCAACAACTACCCCTACTTCTACTCGCGCTCCAAGGACTGAGCCGGCGGGGCCGGCCTCCAAGCCTGGCGCGGCGCGTCCCAGCGCCGCTGGCGGTTCAGGAAGTTCGGCAGGAGCATCTGCAGCAGCATGTGCGGATAGTAATAGGACGGCGCGTCGTCGTCGGCCATGCGCCGCCGGCGCCAGTCCATCTCCTGCGCCATCCGCTTGAAGCCCATGTCGTAGGCGGCGTAGAGCAGGTCGTAGGCCCAGCCCGCCGGGGCGTTGAGCAGGTAGTTCAGGGAGTTGAAGGTGAACAGGGCCCCGGCCGCCCAGGTCCAGACGTGCGGGGAGCTCAGGAGCCCCTCGGGGCCGCCGAAGCTGACCGCGGCCGCCAGCTCCGGCATGGTCCAGGTCCAGAACGCGGCGCCGGCGGCCAGAAAGGCCAGGCTGAGCAGGACCTCGGCCGCCGGGCCGGCCAGGGAGATGGCCACCCGCTTCCAGGCGGCCTGGGGCATCGCCTTGAAGGTCGTCAGGCCTCCGCCGCTGCGCCAGACCCGCAGGGCGTCGGGCCGGGCGCCCAGGGCCCAGCCCGCCAGCCAATGCCCGAGCTCGTGGGCGAAGACCTGGAGCCAGGCGTAGGCCCGGAAGGGCAGAGCCGCCAGGGAGAGCAGGCGCAGCGGGACGTCCTTCCAGGAAGGCGTCAGGCCCCGGACCTGGGCCCAGACCTCCGGGAAGGCGTTGGCGATGAGGCCCGTGGCGGCGTGCTCGCTCAGGCTCTCGCCCCGGGAGGCGGCCTCGGCCAAGCGCCGGAGGTTGGCGCGCACCCGCGCGGCGAAGCCGGAGGAGCGCGGCAGGCCGCTCAGGACCTTCTTGGCGTGGGCGACGAGCTCGAAGAAGTCGTCTTCCGCCCCCGGCCGCTCCAGCAGCGCGCCGTGGAGGGCCTTCGGCGACCCTTCGTCCTCCGACGACAGGAGGCTCCACATCTGCGAGGGCGGGAGCCTCTCGACGAGAGGAGACAGGGCGTCTAGCCCGCCCAGCGCGGCCCCGGGCGCGAGCCCCAGCGCCGCGGCGCGGCCTCCCGGCAGGACCAGGGCGAAGCGGTGCGCGCCGCCGTCGATGAATCGGAGGCCGCGCCACGGCGACCCGGGCGGCGCGGCGGGGACGTCGGCGGCCAGGGAGGACACCGTCCCCTTGGAGTCCAGGAACACGTAGTCCACCGGCACGAGCACGTTCTTGTGGAGATATTCGGACTCACCTTCGCCCGCCAGGACGAAGAGCAGACCGCCCAGAGGCACCTCGGCGCGATGGCTCATGCCGCGCTGGAGCTCGGCCTCCGTCACCGCCAGCTCCACCTCCAGCGGCCGGCCGTCGGGGAGCGCCAGCCCGGCCGTGCGGGCCTGGGCTAGGTCGAGCCGGGGACGGGAAAGGGCCGCCGCCGTCCCGTGCGGGAGCTCGGAACCGGGGCTCGCCGCTCGCCGGCTGCCGACGAAGAACCTATCGAGGGCGCCCAGCCTGTCGGAGCCGCTCATGGAAAGCTCGGCGGAGACCGCGCGCAGGGCCTCCCGGCCGGGGGCCTTGGACGCCTCCTCGGCCCGCGGCGCGGCGGCGGCCGGCGCGGGTCCCGCGGGGCTCCTGTGGAACGG
>JACRDU010000142.1 GCA_016218495.1 Elusimicrobiota bacterium | reverse complement strand
TTCGATGACGGGCGGCTCGGGCGGGGGCGGGGGCGGGGGCGGGGCCTCCGGCACGGCCGCCGTCTTCTTCGAGTAGAAGTAGAACATCCCGCCGGCGATGACGGCGACGAGGAGGATGCGCTTCATTTCTGGGCCCCCACCTTCTTCTTGGCTTCTTCGTACTGGCGGAGCTTCTCTTCGTATTCCTTCTGGGCCTGCGCGCTGCGTTCGGCGGCCTCACGGATCTTCTGCTGGCGCTTCCCGTTGAGGGTGTTGAGGGTCCGGATGGCGGCCAGGCGGACGCGCTCGTCGGAGTCTCCGACCAGGTCGCTGACGTTCTGCGCGGCATCGGTCTCCGCGCGCTGGGACAGGGCCTCGAGGACGGCGAGACGGACCTCGGGCTCGGAGTCCTTCAAGGCCCTGACCAGCGCGCTCGACACCCTCGGCCCGGGGCGTTCCCTCAGGACCGTGACGGCGCGCAGGCGCAGGTCGGGTTCGGTGTCGCGCTGGAGCATCTCGAAGAGGAAGTTGTCGGCCTCCTTCACCCCGGCGCTGATGAGGAACTGGATGGCCTCCCAACGTACCGACGGGTTGGAGTCCTTGGTCGACAGGCGGATCTTCTCGAGCGCCGCGGGGTCGAGCACGGGCGGCGGGGCCGCCTCTTCCTCGGGCGGCGGCGGGGGCGGCGGCGGCGGCGGGGCCTCGGCGATGCGCTTGGCCTCCGCCTGCGGCTCGAGGTAGTACTTGTTGACCCCGAAGCCGAGGATGGAAAGCCCGATGAGGAGGGAGAGCCATTTCATTGGTACACCTCTTTGCCCAACCGTCTCAATTCTACGAGCAGCCGGCCGCCCGTGCGGCGGGCGGAGACCAGGGTGCCCGGCGCCAGGCGCCGCCAGCGGCCGGCATCGAGGTCCTCGCTGGCCACGACGACCCGGTCCGGGGCGACGCGCAGGCTCATCGTCCCCCAGGGCTGGCTGCCGCGGCCGATGGAGCGGGGCCCGTCGGGAGAGGGATAGAGGCTCAGCGCCAGGAGGGCGTCCCGCCCGACGACGACGGCGTTGAGGCCGGTGAACGGCGAGCTCTTGGAGGGATAGTCCCGGCGGGCCGCGCGCCAGACCTCCACCGTCTCCCGCGCGCATGCCGCCAGCGCCTCGGCCGGGTCGCGGACCTGCGCGAGGAACTTGAGGAACTGCTGGAAGTAGACCTCGCTGTCGTTGACGCCCTTGAGCCGCCGCCGCCGCGCACCGAGCCGCGCCGCGACGGCGTCGGGGATCTGCAGCGTGCCGTTATGGGCGAAGGCCCAGCGGCCGTCGCCGAACGGCTGGGTGTTCGCCAGGCCCATCACGCGCGGCGCGGCCAGGCCCTTGGGGTTGGAGGCCGCCCGGATATGCCCCAGCAGGGCCGTCGACGCGCATCGCTGCGCCGCCAGGCGCGCGGCCGGACCTTCCTCGTAGATGGGGCGCGGGCTCTTGAGGACGCGGGTCTTGCCGGCCGCGTCCACCCAGGCCACGCCCCAGCCGTCCTTCTGGGGCCTCTTGCGGTCGGCGTCGCTCAGGCGCAGCATGCTGAACGGGGCCTCGATGAGGCCCGTTAGGGCGGATTCCTTTCGGAGGGTGAGCTGGCCGAACATCCGGCACATGACGCCGTGAGAATCTACCAAAATCCGGACCCCGCCCTCCATCTTGCCCCCCTGCCTTAAGGCCCAGGGATTTTTGGGCCCATTCGGCATGGGGCCTGGCCCCAACGGCCCTGTCGAGGGCTGCGGAATTTCCCAATAATCATATGGATGCTAAGGTCGAACCGCGCCATCGCCTCGCTCCTGGTCGCCGCCATCCTCCTTTCCGTCCCCGGCCCGGGCGTCTCCAGCGCCGTGGCGCAGGTGGTCGCCGGCCCGGTGCGCGGCCAGGCGATGGTCCCCGTGGTCCCCGGCGCGCTCGGGGCGGCGTCCTTCTCCGCCTTCTCACCCTCCCTCGGGACGCTGGGCGCGGCGCCGTCCTTGGCCTCTCCGGCCCTTCCTTCGGCCATCGTCCCGTCGCTGTCCCCCTCCGCTCGGGCGCGGACGGCCGCAGCCGCGCCCGCCTCCGCCCTCGGCGCCGCGGCGCAGGCCCCCGTCCTTTCCGACACCGCCCGCGCGGCCGGAGTTCCCTCGGCCGCGCCGGCGGCCGCCGCCCCGGTCAAGGCCGAGGCGCCCGAGGTCCGCTCGTCTTTGGACGCCGTGGCCGAGATCGCCGCTTCCGCGGCCCGCCCCGGCGCCTCCGGGGCTTCCCTTAAGGAAGGGGCTGATTTCACCCAGGGCTTCGTCCGCAGGACCTCGGTCCAGGACCCCGTTTCTCCGGCGGGCCGCGCCCTCGGTCTCTTCTCCTCGGCCTTCCGACCGGACCTGAGCCGTGCGCCCTCCAACGCCGTCTCCGAACCCGCCCAGGACGGGGTGCCCGGCTCCCTGCCCGCGGCGCCGGCGGCGGCGCCCCGGCCCGGGCTCCTCTCCCGCGGCTGGGCCAAGGTCGTATCCGGCGTCTCCCTCGTGCGCCGGATGGCGCTGGGCGAGCCCGAGCTGGCCCGCCTCAAGGACGGACACCGCAAGACGATGCGGACGGTCAACCTCCTGCTGGTCCTCGACGGCGTGCTCGGCATCGGGATGGCCTTCGTCGTCGGGCCGCTGCTCGACGCCGCCGAGCTGGCGGGCCGGGTCGGCATCGCCGGGCAGATGCCTGCCCTGGCGCTCTACACCGGGCTCCTGGTCGCCGGCTTCGTCGCCTATCTGCTCGTCGAACGGGCGCATGTCTACCGCAACAGGCTGCTCGGCCTCGAATACGTGCGCGACGCGCGCGTCCACCTGATGCGCCACCTGCAGCGCCAGGAGATGGCCTTCCACCTCGAGCAGGGCTCGGGGACCCTGGCCAACCGCCTCAAGGACGACACCAACTACCTGTCGTTCAAGGAAGTCAACGTCCCGCTGTCTTTGGCGCACTACGCCATCTACGGAGCCTTCGGGACCGCCCTGATTCTGGCCACGCACTGGCCGATGGCCCTGGTCGTGCTGTCCGTGGCCCCGCTGCTCGGCTGGCTGAACGCCCGCTACGGCCAGAAGCTCACCGAGCTGAGCTTCGCGCAGGGCAACGAGAAGGCGGAGCTGATGCGGCGCAACCAGGAGGTGCTCAGCCAGGCCTCCACGGTCAAGTCATTCGCCGCCGAGAAGTCCGAGTCGGCCCGCTACGCCGCCCAGGCGGACGCCCTGCGCGAGATCCAGGAGGCCGAGGTCAAGGTGACCGCGGACTATACCTTCGCCTCCAAGCTCGGCGACTTCTTCACCAAGCACCTCGTCTACATCATCGGCGGGGCGCTCCTTTCGGCCGCGCTGGGGATGACCTTCGGGCAGATCGTGCAGATGACGATGTACGCGTCCTTCGTCAGCTACGCCTTCCACGGCCTCTCCTCGGCCTTCATGTCCTTCAAGCGCTACGACGGCGCCTCCTCGGTCATCCGGGACATGCTGGCCCGCAAGCCCGGCATCGTCGACGCCCCGGACGCGGCGCCCGTTTCCGAGGTGGGCGGCGGCATCCGCTTCGAGGGCGTGGGCTTCTCCTATGCCGACGGGACCACCGTGCTCGACGACGTCTCCTTCGAGGCTCGGCCCGGGCAGACCGTGGCCTTCGTGGGCGGCACCGGTTCGGGGAAGAGCACGGCCTCGCGTCTGCTGCTCAGGCTCTACGAGCCCCAGGCCGGCAGGATCCTCGTCGACGGCAAAGACGTCCGTTCGATGAGGCGCGAGGACCTGCTGCGCGAGACCGCCGTGGTGCCGCAGGACACCCGGCTCTTCAACAACACCATCCGCTTCAATATGCTCTACGGCTCCGAGGGCGCGGGCGAGGCCGAGCTGATGCGGGCCATCAAGATGGCCAAGGCCGACTTCGTCTTCGACGCTCAGCGCTTCCCGAAGGGGCTCGACACCGAGGTGGCCGAGGGAGGCGCGCGCCTGTCCGGAGGCGAGCGCCAGCGCGTGGCCATCGTGCGGGCCTTCCTGCGCCGGCCGAAGATCCTCATCCTCGACGAGGCGACCTCCGCCCTCGACAACGAGTCCGAGCGCGTGGTCCAGGCCGCCCTGGACGACCTCTCCGGCGGCGTGCACGGCGCGCGGCCGACCACCTTGGTCGTCGCCCACCGCCTCTCCACCATAAGGCACGCCGACCAGATCCTGGTGCTCGAGAAGGGGCGCATCGTCCAGCGCGGCACCCACGAGGAGCTCTTGGCGGCCGGCGGCAGGTATAAGGAGCTCTGGGAGAGCGCCGAGGACAAGCCGCGCGGCGCCCTGGGCCTCGACCTCGCGGCCCCGGCCGCGCTGCTGGCGGCGCTGTCCCAGGCCGTCTCCCCCCTCATGCTCGGCGTGCTTGCGGCCGCGGCCGGCCTCATCGCCCTCGCCGTGGTCAAGCGCCGGAGCATCGCCGCGGCGCTTTCCTCGCTCGGGGGCTGGGCGCGGTCCTTCGCCGCGTCCGTGAAGGACCTCGTCGTCGGCGACGCGGTGGTGAGGCCGTTCCTCCGACGCCACTGGAAGGCCCTGGCCGCGACGGTGTCCTTGCTCATCGCCGACGCCGTCCTCTGGAACGCCGGGTCCCACATCCTCGGGCTCTTCCTCGACGCGTCGCGGGCGGCGTCGCTGGCGGGCACCGGCTTCTCTTTGACCGCCCTTGCGCCCCTGGCGGCCGGGGTGGCCGGGATCTTCATAGTCTCGATGTTCACTGCGCGCCTCAACGTGCTGCTGACCGGCCGCATCAAGGCGCGCCTGGTCCGGGACCTGCGCGTGTCGCTCAACGAGCGCGTGCTCTCCCAGGACATGGGCTTCCACCTCGCCAACGAATCCGGGGCGGTGGCGTCGCGCATCTCCGACGACACGGAAGCCCTGGCCGAGAAGAACGTCGACGCGCGGCTCCCGCTGATCAACTCCCTGCTCTTCTTCGCGCTGTCGGCGACGATGATGGTCTATACCAGCTGGACCCTGAGCCTGCTGGTCTTCGCCGTGATGCCCTTCATCGGCGTGATCAACGGCTACTTCGGCTCGCGCTTCGAGCAGGTCTATAACACCTTCACCAAGCGCCGGGCCGAGCTCTCGCGCACGGCCCAGGAGACGCTGGAACAGGCCCAGACGGTCAAGGTCTTCAGCCGGGAGGAGGCCGAGGTCGCGCGCTACGCCGAGAAGGCCCAGGCGCTGGTCGACGTCGGAGAGCAGGACGCCCGGCTGGGCGCGAACTCCCATATGTTCGCCAGCTCGCTGACCGAGTTCTTCACCAAGCACAGCCTCTACATCCTCGGGGCCTGGAGCATCGCGCTGGCGACGGGCGGGCTGAGCATAGGCCAGATCGCGGCGATGACCTTCTACGCGGGCTTCATCAAGGCCTCCTTCGACGGCATCTCCTCGAGCTGGATGAAGTACAAGCAGACGGTCGGGGCGACCGAGGTCATCCGGGGCTGGTTCGACCTCAAGCCCGCCGTGGCCGACGCCCCGGACGCCAAGGCGCTGCCCCCGGTGGAGGGCCGCATCGCCTTCGACGGCGTCAGCTTCCGCTACGGCGCCGGCGAGTCGCAGACCCCGATCCTCGACGGCCTCTCAGTCACGGTGGAGCCGGGAGAGACGGTGGCCTTCGTCGGCGAGTCGGGCTCGGGCAAGAGCACGGTGCTGCGGCTGCTGCAGCGCCTCTGGGACCCGCAGGCCGGCACGGTCAAGGTCGACGGGGTGGACATCCGGACCGTGACGCAGGAGAGCCTGAACCGGCAGGTCGCCCTGGTCCCGCAGGACACCCGCCTCTTCGACGCGTCGATCCGCTTCAACATGCTCTTCGGCTCGGAGGGCGTGAGCGAGGCGGACCTGCAGGACGCCGTCGCGAAGGCGCGGGCCGAGTTCGTCTTCGACAAGGAGAAGTTCCCGGAAGGGCTCGACACCCGGGTCGGCGAGGGCGGGGCGCGCCTCTCAGGCGGCCAGCGCCAGCGCGTGGCCATCGTGCGCGCCATCCTCAAGAAGCCCCGCATCCTGCTGCTCGACGAGGCTACCTCGGCCCTCGACAAGGAGACGGAGCGCCAGGTCCAGGAGTCGCTCGACGCCCTGGCCTCCGGCGCGGCGGGGCACCGCCCCACGACGCTGGTCGTGGCCCACAACCTCACCACGGTGATGAAGGCCGACCGCATCGTCGTGATGGACCGGGGCCGCGTGGCCGAGGTCGGCACGCACGCCGAGCTGCTCGCCAAGGGCGGGCTCTATGCGCGGCTCTGGGCCTCCGCCGGCTACGAAAAGTAGGCGGAGTTAAGTTCCTGCCCGAAGGTCCCAACTCCGCCTAGGCCCTCTTCCTCCTCTATAGAGCCCTGTTGGACCATGGGGAGTCGTCCTGCGGGGGCTAGAATATCGGGGATGACCGAGCATGGCGCAGGGAATGGTCGCTTCCGATGCTGCTCGAAGGCGACCATGAAGAGCGGCGCGAACATCCTGCGCAAGGCCTCCGCCGTCGTGCTGTCGGCGGCCGTGCTGCTCGCCGCCCCCGGCCTCGGCGCCTGGGAGGCCGTCGCCCAGATCGTCCCCATCCACATCCAGGCGCCCGTCGGGACGATGGGCTCCATGGGCGCGGCCGGCACCCGCGTCGGCGCGCCGACCTTCAACGCCCCCGTCGTCGCCCCCGGCATCGGCCTGCCGGTCCTGGGCGTGCCCGGCCTGGCCCCGACCTTCACCCCCGACCCGCGCCTGAGCGCTCCCGTGCCCGGCGGCCTTCCGGCCTCGGCCATCCCCGGCGTGGCGACGCCGCAGGCCAACCCCTTCGCCCGCTTCGCCACCCCCGGCGCCATCCCGGTGGAAGGCCGCTACACGCCGCCGCCCGGCCCCGGTGGAGCCGAGGCCGCCGCCGCGCCGGTCACTCCCGCCGCCCAGGCCGCCGCCGCCAACACGGGTTCGCTCGCCCCGACGCCCTTCGAGAAGGCCGCCGACGGCCTCCCGGCCGAGCTCGGCGAGTCCCTCCACGCCGTCCGCGGCGCGCCGAACAAGCTCGGACAGCACTTCTCGGCCCTGCGCGCCGCCTTCGGCCTGCGCGCGGACTCCGACCTTCCCGCCGTCAACGCGGCGAAGGGCTCGCTGCAGCCCGGCTCGGACTCCTCCTTCACCGGCTCGGTCGCTTCCTTCCTGTACCGCCCTATCAGCGCGGCCCGGACCGGGCTGGCCCGCCTCATCGGCGTAGGCCGCTCGTCGTCGGCGCCGCTCGCCCCGCCGGCCCCGCTGACCCTGAAGACCTCCGCCGACGGGATGGCCCTGACCATCGAGTCGCCCGCCGCCGCCGCGAACAAGGTCGCGGCGGAGGAGGCCCCGAACCCCGGCGCCGCCGCGCCCGCCCCCGAGCCCGCCAAGCCCGTCGCCGAGAAGAGCTGGTTCGGCCTGGGCAAGACGGCGATGATGTTCATCGGCTCCCTGGTCGTGGCGCAGGTCGGCGTGGAAGCCCTAGGCTCGGCGATGCCGACCCTCGTGCAGAAGACCTTCGGCGACTTCACGGCCGTCGCCCAGCTCGCCATCTTCTCCTCCATCGCCTCCATCATCGGCCGCCAGCTCGGGCCGATGGCGGTGCGGCGCTTCGGGCTGAAGGCCTCCTATTTGGGAGCCAGCGCGCTGCGCCTGGTCTCCATCTCCATCCTGGCGGGCCTGCTGGCCACCGGCCACATGACCCTGCCCCTGATGATGGGATTCTACTCCATCAACGGCTTCCTGAGAGACATCTCCCTGACCGCGATGGAGAGCATCCCGCCCGCCCTCGTCGGGCAGGACCAGGCCCGCATCGAGAAGTTCTGGACCTGGGAGCAGACCCTCCTGGAGATCATCGGCATCGCCGGCCCCATCGCCACGGGGGCCATCGTGGCCAGCTTCGGCTTCCTCCCGGCCCTGGTGGCCTTCCCGGTGACGATGGCCGCTTCCCTGGGCATCGTGCTGCTGACCCTGAAGCTGCCCAAGACCGAGGCGCTCGACGCGGCGCCGGCCGAAGGCGCGCCCACGGCGCCGAAGAAGGGCTTCTGGGCCAAGGTCTTCCACGGCGCGAAGATCGTCTGGGGCACCCCGGTCCTGCGCACCGCCTTTCTGGCCTATACGGCCGTGATGACCCTCAATCCCTTCCTCTACACGATGCTCGGCCCTGCCTACGGGCTGGCCCTGCTCGGTGCCGAGAACGCCCAGGCCGCCACCAGCGTCAACGGCTGGCTTACCGGGCTCTACAGCCTGGGGGGCCTGCTCGGCGGCTTCATGATGATGTGGGAGCAGAAGCGCACCGCGAAGGCGAAGGCGGCCCGGCGCGCCGAGCACGAGGCGAAGAACGGCAAGGTCTCCGACGAGGCTTGGGAGGCCGTCGCCAAGCCCTGGGAGAACGAGGTCCTGCGCAAGTCGATGCTGTCCTGGCTGGCCTGGGCGGCGGTGGGCCTGAGCGCCATCGCCACGATGGCCTTCCCTGTACCGATGCTGGGCGCCCTGGTCGCGCTGCCCTCCTGGCTGGGCTGGCTCGGCAACCTGACCCTGCCCGCGCTGGCCCTCATCCCCTTCGGCATCGCCCAGGTCGTCTCCGTCCTCAAGCTGCGCTCCTTCTTCCAGTCCCAAGTGCCCGACGCCAAGCAGAACATGGCCGACGCGATGGGCTTCTTCGGCTCCGCCTCCCTGGCCGTGACCACCGTCGGCCTGCTCGCCCTCAAGGCCCTCTTCCAGGGCTTCACCGGCTTCACCCCCTTCGTCTACATAGCCGCCGCCATGCTGCCCCTGGCCGCCTACTACGTCTACCTGCGCTGGCGCCTCAACCGCCTCTCCAAGCCCGCCTGAGCCGTTCCTCCCCCCCTTCCCTAACCCGCGGGCCGGCGTTATACTAATGCCGATGGACGAGACCCGCCCCGAGTCCCTCCCCGCGGCGAAGCTGACGGACCGGTTCCTGGCGTTCCTGCTGGACTTCACGCCTTTCGTCTGCGGCTTCTACCTGTCGCTCTACGTCCTGGTCTTCAAGCTCCACCGCCTGCCCAACGTCTGGCCGACCTGGCAGAAGCACATCCTGCTCTGGACGGCCCTCTGGCTGCTCTACCAGGCGCTGGGCAACGCCTCTGGGGCCACCTTCGGCAAGCGCCTCTTCGGCCTGAGGGTCGTAGGGGCCGACGGCGGACGCCTGAGCGTCCCGCGGGCCTGCGTCAGGGCGCTGGGCTATCTCGTCAGCCTGCCGCTCAACCTGGGATTTCTGTGGAGCCTGGTCCACCCGGACTCCCGGACCTGGCACGACCTGTTGGCCGGCAGCCGGGTCGTCGAGGCGACCCCGCGCGGCCAGGGCGCCGCACTGCTCTCGGCCGTGCTCTCCATCCTCATCCTCCTGGGCCTGGGCGGCGGGTCGCTTTGGAGCGTCTTCGTCCGGCCCACCCCGTTCGACCTCGAGAAGGTCCGCCGGGCCCAGGAAGGCCTGCGCATCCTAGCCGCCGTCGAGGAGGCCTACAAGGCCGAGCACGGCCGCTACACCAACAAGCTGGCCGACCTGGCCGTGGCCTCCGAGGATGTGGCCGCGTTCAAGCAGGGGATGTCCGAGCTCTTCGACCCCGACGGCTTCGTGCTCCAGACCGGGGGCGGAGGCTATCTGATCAGGGCGCGGGCTTTGGACCGGCGCCGGACCCCGGTCGAGCTGGCCGGGCCGTAGGCGCCAGCTCCAGCACGACCGTCGGGCCCACCTTCACCACGTCCTTGACCGAAGCCGGACCCCCGCGGGTCCGCACCAGCCAATCCAGCTCGCGTTCGGGGAGGGTGACCAGGACGCGCTCGCCGTCCAGGGGCCATTCCCGGATTTCGTCGTCGTCCCCGAAGCGGTGGGCGAAGCGCGCGAAACGCTTGGCGTAGTGCAGCTCCCCGACCCAGTTGACCACGTCGACGGTCCGTCCGGTGTAGAAGGGCACCCCGTGCAAGTAGCGGTCGTAGGCGACCAGCCGCACCGTCTCCTCGGGCCCCGCCGCGGCCAGTCGCCTGTTGAGCTCCAGCGCGACGGGGCGCGCGCTGAGCTGGGGCTCGAAGCGGGAGGCGCCGGCCAGGCAGACGGCCATGGCCCCGGCGGAGGCCAGCGCCGCCTGCGCCAGCGCCCCCCGCGATGCGAGCAGGGTCCCCACGGCGAAGAGGGCGAGCGCCGCCGCGGCGAAGGCCGTGGATGCCGCGTCGACGCCCGGCACGCGTCCGGCGGCCAGGGGCGCCGCGGCCGCGGCGCACAAGAGCACGGCGGCCAGGGCCGCGCCGGCGCGGGCCATCCAGCGCGGCCGGGAGCGTCCCAGGAGCTCGGCGGCCAGCACGGCCTGCTGGGGCAGGGCGGGCAGCAGATAGGTCACCAGCTTGGAGCTGGAGCTCGAGAAGAAGGCGATGACGATGAGCGACCAGAGCGCCAGTTGGACGGTCCTGGGGTCCGAGCGCCGCGGGGACGCCAGCGGGACGACGAGGGCCGCCGCCGCCGCGGGCGCCCAGGGCAGCATCCCCCAGAGGTCGGTGGCGAGGAAGAACCACCACGGGCCGGGGCGGTTGTATTTCCCGGTGTCCAGGAAGCGCTGGAAGTGCTGCTCGAGGAAGAAGACCCGGCAGAACCCCGGCGCGGCGGTCTCCATCCTCCACAGCCAGCAGCCGACCACGGCCAGGAAGAGCAGCGCGCCCCAGTCGAGCAGCAGGCGCCGGAAGCCGCGCCTGAGCTCCGGGAACATCAGCGCCAGCGCGGCGGCCCAGACGCCGGGCAGGACCAGGGCGATGAGGCCCTTGGCTAGGAAGGCCGCCGCCATCGCCGCCCAGGCCGCGGGGGCGGCCCAGCGCGCGTCCTCGGGGCGGCGCATGGTCCTCAGGCCCAGGCCCGTGGCCCAGAGCAGGGCGGCGCTCAGCGCCAGGTCTGGGGTCAGCATGTGCGAGAGGCCGGCGAAGAGCAGGCTGCTGCCCAGCACCAGCGCCGCGGCCGCGCCGGCCGCCGGCGAGAACAGCCACCCTCCCAGCCACCAGACGCCCAGCAGCGCGGTCACGGCCGTCAGGGCCAGCGGGAACCGGGCCGCCGCTTCACCGACCCCGAAGACGGAATAGGAGGCGGCGCCCAGCCAGTAGATGAGCGGGGGCTTCTCGATGTAGTCCATCCCGTTGAGCGTAGGGACGGTCGCGTTCCCGGAGAGGTGCATCTCCCGGGGCACCTCGGCGTAGCGGGCGTCGTCGACCTCCCACAGGGGGTGCCCCAGGTGCCAGAACGGCATGCTCAGCACGACGAGCAGCGCGGCGGCCTTGGGCTTCGTCACGGCCGCAGCACGACCTTGCCGAACTGCCGCCGCGACTCCAGCCTTTCGTGCGCGGCCCGGGCTTCGGCCAGGGGGTAGCAGCGGTCGATGACCGCTCTGAGGCGGCCGGCGGCGAAGTGACCCATGAGCCCGCGGAGCTCCCGTTGCGGGCCCATCTTCGCCCCCAGGACGGAGAGCTCCTTGAAGAAGATGTAGCGCAGGTCGAGCGCGGCCTCGTGGCCGGCCGTCGCCCCGCAGGTCACGACCCTTCCTCCCGGAGCCAGCGCGCGCACCAGGTCGGGGAAGAGCGGCCCTCCGACGTGATCGAAGACGACGTCGGGCCCTCCGGGGCAGAGCGCGCGCAGGGGGCGCAGGCCCTGGGGCCCGAGCAGGAGGACCTCGTCGGCACCCAGCCCGCGGGCCGCGTCCAGCTTCTCGGAAGAGCTCGATGCCGCGACGACACGTGCGCCCTGGAGTTTGGCCAGCTGGACGGCGGCCGCGCCCACGCCGCTGGAGGCGCCCATGACGAGGACGGTCTCACCGGCGCGCACCCGGGCGAGGCCGGAGAGCATGTGCCAGGCGGTCAGGAAGGTGAGCGGGACGGCCGCGGCATCCTCCCAGGACATGGCGTCGGGGACGGCGATGAGGTTGCGTGCCGGGACGGCGCAGTATTCGGCGGCCCCCCCCCAGCCTCCGTCCGCGCCCAGGATGCGGTAGGTCGCGCAGAGGTTGTCGCGCCCCGCGAGGCAGGCTGGGCAGCGCCAGCAGGAGACGCCGGGCGCGACGAGGACCCTGGTCCCCCGAGGAGTCTCCCCCAGGTCCGTCCCGGGACCGGCGGCGACGACCTCCCCCGCCATATCGCCGCAGAGGACATGGGGCAGGACGATCTTGTATGCGGGGTTTCCCCGCCGCACATGCAGGTCGAGGTGGTTGAGCGCCGCCGCCTTGACCCTCACGAGGGCCTGCCCGGGCCCCGGAACGGGCTCGGGCAGGTCGCCGACGACGATGCTGTCAGGGCCGCCGAAGCCCGTCAGGTACGCCGCGAGCACCAGGCGTCAGGCTTGGAGCGCGTAGACGGCCTTCTCGGAGCCCGTCTGGCAGCGGATGCAGTAGCGTGCGAAAGGCAGCGCCTTGAGGCGCAGCGTCTCGATGGACTCCCGGCACTGCTCGCAGAGCCCGTAGGTCCCCTTGTCCATCTTGCGCAGGGCCCCCTCGATCTGGTCGAGGGTGTTGCGCTCGGTGTCCGAGAGCTCGAAGCGCAGGTCGCGGTCCATCGAGGCCGCCGCCTGATCGGCTTCGTCGCCGGTGTCCGATGTGATCTCTTCGGCGCGGTTGCGGCGCATCGCCTCGATCACGTCCTTGCGCTGCTCCACGAGCTGTTTGCGGATGAGCTCGAGGTCCTTCTTGGCGAGGGGCTTGACGGGTTTTCTCAGCGCCGTCGTATTGCGCGCCGGCGCGGCGGCCTTCGCCGGCTTAGCCGGTTTGGCTGCGGCCTTCTTGGGGGTCTTGGCTTTCTTCGTCATCGGTGCCCTCTCGTAACTCCCGGAATAGGTCTAATATAGCAAAGCAACACTCTTGCCGCCTTCGTCTACTTCTCGAGGACGAGAAGCTGTCCGCCGATGTGGGCGGGGTGCAGGTGGCAATAGATCGTGTACAGCCCGGCCTTGTCGGCCTTGAACTCGACCGACACGGGCTTGCCGTCGTTGGCCGCTTCGGTCTTGATCCCGAAGGCGTCGATGGAGAAGCCGTGCTTGCCGGACGGGGTGTTGTTGACGAGCTTTATCTTGACCGTCTCCCCCGCCTTGACGATGAGCGTACCGGGCACCCAGACCTTGGTCCCCTTGTATTCGATGTTGACGATGGAGAATTGGCGGACGGATTCCCCCTCGGAGCCCGCGTGGCGGGCGGAGAAGGCGGCGGCGAGGCAGAACACGGCGGCGGCTAGGGTTATGGAGCGGCGCATCAGTTCCTCCTTAAGGGTGGAGGATTATAGCGCCTATTGGGGCTTTTTGAGGAGGTTCTGGAAGGTCGAGGACAGCATCGCGACCATCTCGTCCTTCTTCTTGAGCTGCCCCTCGAGGGCCGTGCGGTCTTTCTCCCACTCGGCGTAGCGCTTCTCGACGAGGTCCTTCTCGCGCAGGGCCCGCGCCACATGCTCGGAGAGGGTCTTGAGCCGGTCCTCGAGATCCGATGCGCGCGATTCGCCGGCGAGCTTCCCGGAGCGCTCTTCGTTGAGGCGGCGCTGGAGCTCTATGACGCGGCCTTCCCAGGCCCGGTCTCCTTCGACGCGCTCGTCGATCTGGCGGCGCACCTTGGCGGCCTCTTCGGCCAGCGCCCCGAGCAGGGCGTCGCGTTCGGCCCCCAGGGCCGAGAAGCGCGCGTCGCGGTCTTTGAGCTCGGACCGGGAGAGCTCCAACTGGGCTTCGAGGGCCCTGAGCCCCTGCTCGAGGGCGGCGGCCCGCTGCCTCTCGGCTTCGGCCTTGGCCCGCTCCGCCTCGATCTGGCGATGGGCGTCGACGAGGCTCTCCCCCATCGAGCGCTCGACCTCACGGCGTTCGAAGGCGTGCGAGCGGAGCTCTTCGCTGCGGGCCTTGAGCGCTGTCATCAGGTCCCGCTTCTCGGCTTCGAGCTCGAGGAGCATCTCGTCCTTGGCCTTCTGCGGCTGGGTCAGCAGGGCATGGACCTTGTCGGCCAGGCCGTGGAGGCGCTCCAGCGCCCCGTTCGCGCCGCCCTGGCGGTCGGAAATCTCCGCGAGGGAGCGCTCGACGGCCCCGAGCTGCTCGTTGAAGAGCGCCTGCAGGCCGGCGCGCTCCTTGACGAAGTCATGGCGGACCCGGGTGCGCTCCTCCTCGAGGGCGTCCTCCAGGGCGGCCCGCTCCCGGGCCATCGATTCGATGCGCTCCTGCTGGGCCCGGAGCTCGGCGGCGAGCCGGCGGTCCATCCCGGCGAGCCGCTCGACCAGGTTCTCGCCGAGCCTGTCGGCATGGGCCCGGAGCTCGTCGCGCAGGGCCCGCTCCTCCTCTTCGCGCCGCTTCCCGGCCATCGGGATCTCGGCGCGCAGGCCTTCGATGTCCCGCGAGAGGGTCCGCTGGGCCGCCGCTTCCTCTTCCAGGCGCTTGAAGCCGGCGCCCAGGGCGCGGACGTCGTCGCGCAGGGAGGACAGGGATTCGGTGAAGGAGCGGACCTCGGGCACCAGCTCGGCGCGGCTGTCCTCCTGGCGCTGGAAGGCGTCCTTGAGGAGGTCGGCCCAGGTGCGGTGCATGTCGTCGAGGCGCTTCTCCAGGGCCTCGACGCGGCCTTTGTTGGCGGCGCGGTCCTCTTCGAGCTCGCGGGAGCTCTTCTCGGCGCGGAGCTGCTCGCCGATCTTCTTGAGCTGGTCCTCGACCTGCGAGCGCATCGCCTCCTGCTGCTTGATGAGGCTCTCCGACGAGGCGGCCCGCTCCCGCTCCTTCACGAGGTCGCGCTCGATGATCTCCATGCGCTGGCGCATGTACTCGAGCAGCGGGCTCTCCTCCTTCTTTATCAGGGCGGCGGGAGGCGGCGCGGGCGGACGCGGACGGCCGGGCTGCGGCGGGACGGGCTTGCCGGGCGGGTCCCCCTCAGCGCTCACGGAACCTCCGCGCGTGCTTGGCGGGCAAGGTCCAGGTCAGGCCGAGGCGGTGGGTCTGGCCGAGGATGCCGAACGGCACGAATGCGTAGTCGACGGAGAAGTCCGCGATGCGCAGGCCCAGCCCGGCGGTCACGCCGCGGATCCCCTCCAGGCCGCTGAAGGTCGTGCGGGAGTTGTAGCCGACCCGCAGGAAGGCCTTCGCCTTGCTGGCCCCTTCGAGCATCAACTCGGCCCCCAGCGCGCCGTAGGGGGCGTTCGAGACGGGCAGGAACGCCTCCATGGCCAGCGTCAGCGCGGAGCGCGGCTGCAGCGACGCGCCGAGCTTGCCGCGGAAGGGCAGGGTGTCGCGCACCTTGTCGAACTTCTGGCCGCGCCCGAAGTTCTGCGCCACGGCGCTGAACTTGAACGGCATGAGGGTGTCGGTGTAGTGGGCCTGCATGCCGATGTCGCCGGCCCAGCCGTCGGCATGGGCGATGAGGTCCGAGTTCAGGTACTTCATGCTGACGCCGAGCGTGATGTCGCGTTCCGCGTCGGCCAGGTCGGTGATGCTCTGGCCCCAGCCGACCTCGTAAACGTAGTTGCGCGGATGGAAGGTGCCGATCTTGTTGCCGCTGACGTCGGTGTTGTCTATCGCCCCGCCGTCCATGTAGCGGACCGCGCCGGCGAAGACGGAGCTCTCGTTGGCGCGGTGGGCGTAGCTGAGGTACTGCAGGCGGATGCCGGCCAGGTACTCCGTGTGCATCGCCCCGAGGGAGACCCGCGGGACCATCGCCAGCCCGGCGGGGTTCCAGAACATGGCGTAGGCGTCGTTGGTCAGGGCGGAGTAGGCGCCGCCCATGGCCATCCCGCGCGCGTCCACGTCGACGTTCAAGAATTCGGAGCCGGCCGTACCCACGGCGTGCTGGGAGAAGTCCCCGCCCGCCGCGCGGGCGGGGACCGGCGTCCCGGCCGCGGCCAGGAGGAGCGCGAGCAGGGCCGCCGTCAGCCGGGTCACCGGATCACCACCAGCTTCATGATCTTCTTGTTGCCGCCCGATTCGAAGACGGCGAGGTAGATGCCGCTGGCCACCGGACGCCCCACCAGGTTCTCCGCCCTCCAGGTCAGGAGGCCCGAGGCGTTCGCCGTGCCGTCGAAGACCTCCTCGCCGTGGATGGTGTAGACGCGCACGCGGGACGCCGCGGGCAGGCTGGCGAAGGTGAAGTAGCCCTGCTGGGACGTATACAGGGGGTTCGGGAAGACCCGGGCCTCTCCCACGCTGGCGCTGGCGGCCAGCTGTTGGATCTGGAAGAAGGAGAAATGGTTCGTCCGGGCATAGACGACCTTGTTGAGCGTGTCCACCCGGCTCACCAGCGGGACGCAGCGGCCCGAATATGGGTCGTAGCGGACGAAGCCCAGGGTCGCGGTCGCGCCCAGGGCCGGGTCCGCGGGGTTGTACTCGAGGCCGATGTCGACGGGGACCTTGGGCTGGGCGCCGAGCGAATGGATGATATGGATGGCCCCGACGATCGTCCCGCACTTGTTGCCGATGTCGGAGGCGGAGCCCGAGGTGATGAAGATCCGGGAGCCCGAGTCGAAGGACCCCGGATAGACGGACATCGAGAACCGGCGTCCGTTGATCAGGGTGCCGGACACGGAGGAGTAGACGGTGGTGCCGGCGTTGAGGATGAGCGAGCCGGTCGGCCCGCCGCCGTTGTCAGTGAAGGCGCTGGTGGACGCCGCCGAGGTCTCATGGCCGTAGGCGTTGCGCCCCACGACGCGGATGGTGTAGTTCAGGCCGGTCAGCAGGCCCGAGACGGACGCCGTGGTCGAGGTGTAGCCCACGGAGAAGGCGACATGGGTGGCGGTGTGGGTGACGAAGTTGTCGCTCGAGTAGTGTACCTGGTAGATCGTGTCGCCCGGGTTGCTGTTCGCGTCCCAGGCCACCCCGATCGCGGAGGCGTCGGCCGAAGTCACCCGGGCGTTCAGCGGGGGGTTGGCCAGGGTGTAGGTGCTCCCTAAGGTGGTGAATCCGGTGTATTTCCCGTCCTCGTTGAAGGCGGCCACCTTCATCGTGTGCATCGTGTTGGGTTCGAGCGGAGAAATGCCGGCAGACAGGGCCGTGATGCTGCCGATCTGGATGGGCACCCCGGTGGTGCTGGTGCCGATCCAGAGCTGGAGGTGGTACTTGGTGTTGGCCGGGTTGGTGTTGGACAGCCATTGGGCGGAGAAGCTGCCCGTCGTCACCTGGTTCATGCCCGGCTGGCCGGCGAAGGGCTGGGCCGCCAGGGTGTAGGCGGTGGCGGCGGGAGAGAGCACGCCCAGGCCGCCGGGCATCACGGCCCTGATGTAGACGCTGGCCGCGGTGTTGGTCGAGAGCAGGGTCTGGGTGTAGAACGCGGCCGTGGGCGACGACAGGAAGACCCCGGTGGTGGCGGAGTGGACGTTGTAGGCGGTGGCTCCGGAGACGGAGGCCCAGGACCAGAAGATGCTGCGTTCGGTCTGGGCGATGCCCTGCAGGTTGTTGATGGCGCTGACCGGGGTCAGGACGGTGATGGTGGCGGGGACGACGGTGCCGTCCCCGGCGATGTTGTAGGCGGCCACCTTTATCAGCGAGGAGGTGTCGGGCCCCAGGCCGGTCTCGAGGAAGGTCTCGGTGGCCCCCCCGCTCTTGGGAATCGTGGAGAGGAAGATGCCGCTGGTGGCGGAGTAGACGGAGTAGCCGTCGAAAGTGCCGGCGGCGGCGCTCCAGGTCCAGACCACCGAGGAAGGCCCGACGGCCGTCCCGGATGGGACTCCCGGCACCGCGGTGGGCACGGCGGGGCCGACCTGCACCGTGCGGGAGGCGGAGAACTGCGAGTTGGCCGCCACGCGCAGGTGGTACCAGCCCAGGGGCAGGGTGGCGCTGGTGTAGGGGACCGTGAAGGTGATCGAGGAGTTCATGTTCGACCAGGCGTTGAGCCCCGAGTTGAAGGTGGCGCTGGTCAGGTCGACCATCCAGCCCGAGTCGTTGGCCGAGGTGGAGGCCGCGTCGGCCCGCTGCAGATAGATGCGCGGATGGGAGTGGTGCGAGTTCGCCGAGCCCGCGCCGCCGCCGGAGGCCTCTCCCATGCCCATGAAGTTGGTGCCCTTCATGGTCACGCGGGACCCCGGCATGAAGATGGCCGGGACGACGTCGTTGATGGCGGGCCTCCGGCTCTCGCCGCCGGCCAGGGTCACGACGTCGGGGTTCGCGCCGTAGTATTGGATCTCCGCCGTGTCCTTATAGTTCAGCCCGTCGAAGCCGCCGACGTTGAGGAGCCAGCCGTCCGGCATCAGGATGGTGGCCTGGTCGCCCCGCGCCCCGTTGATCTTGCCCTGCATCTGAAAGGTGGAGAAGTCGACGTCGAACCCCTCCGAGTAGATGATCGGGCCGCCGATGGCGGTGAACCCGCCGACGATGAGGATCTTCCCGTCGGGCAGCAGGGTGGCGGTGTGGTTGTGGCGCGCTATGCCGAGGTCGTTGCCGTTGATCGGCGCGGCCGTCGTCCGGGTCCAGGTGTTGGCCACGGGGTCGTAGATCTCCGCCTTGCCGATCTCGCCCAGGCCGCTGTTGCCGCCGACGACGAAGACCCGGCCGTCGCGCAGCAGGGTGGCGGTATGGGAGTGGCGCCCGGTGTTTAGGTTCGCGCCTCCGCTCCAGCTCCAGGTGAGCGGGTTGAAGAGCCAGGTGGTGTTCAGGACGCCGTTGCTGGCGTTGACGCCGCCGACCACGAAGACCCGGCCGTCGCGCAGCAAGGTGGCCGTGAAGTTCGCCCGGGTTTCCCCGGCGCCCCCCCCGATGTTCGGCCCGTTGATCCAGCGGTGGGCGGTCGAGAAGAACACCTCGGTGGAGGAAAGGTACTGCCCGTTGGTGAAGCCCCCCAGGACCATCGGGTTGCCGTCGGGGAGCAGCACGGTGGCGTGGTAGGCGCGGGAGGACGCCATCGAGGCGGTCTCGACCCAGGTGGCGGTCTGGGGATAGAAGATCTCCGCGCCCTTGGTGGCGCCCGTGGAGCCCGTGAGCGGCGTGAAGCCGCCGACGGCGAGGATGTTGCCGTTGGGCAGGAGCGTGGCGGTATGGTGGCTGCGCCTGCGGTGCATCTTGCCGGCCTGCGACCAGGTATGGGCCGTCGGGTCGTAGATCTCGCAGGTGTCCAGGGTCGTCGACGCGTTGGCTCCGCCGACGGCCAGGATCTTGCCGGTCTGGGGGATGACCGTCAGGGTATGGTTGCTGCGCGCGTCGGTCAGGGGGCCGACCGAGGTCCAGGGCGTTTCCCCCTCCTGCAGGAGGATGTAGGCCAGCGGCCCGCCCACCGCCGAGTAGTTGAAGGCGACGCAGGTGGCCCGGTCGACGCAGGTCCGTCCGCCGAAGATGACCTCGTCGGCGTTCGGGAGCAGGGTCTCGGCATGGTTGAAGCGCGTGTCGCCGGGCACCCCGAAGGTCCATTGGTTCTGGTTGGGCTGGTAGCGCTCCTGGTCGGAGAAGACCATGCTCTTGATGGTGACCGTGGCGATGTCGAACTTAAAGGAGACGTCGGCCATGCTGACGGGGCTGACTATGTAGTGCAGCATCACCTGGAGCCCGGTGGCGTAGAGGCCGTTGATGCTGATAGGGGAGGTGTTGAGGGTGCTGGTGCTGGAGGTGATGGTCCCGGTGATCCCCGAGAAGGCCAGCGGGATGTCGACGTAGTAGCCGTCCGTGGCGTCGTAGGCCACCGTGCCGGAGATGGCCGACACGCCCGAGGTCAGCGTGACGTCGAAGCCCTTGTTCGTCTCGTCGGAGGCCTTCGAGATGGTGCCGCCGGTGATGATGGCGGCGCCCGCGATCAGCACCCCCCCGCTGTTGGCCTGGGGCATCGGGAAGCGGACGGTGACGTTCATCGTGCCGGCGGTCACGTTCTTCTTCTGGCTGCCGGGGAGGTCTCCCGGGACGGTGAGGCTGCCCGCGCCGATCTGGGCCTCCCGGACGGCGCTCTTGGACTGCGGGATGAAGTGGACCACCCCGCCGAGCGCGCCGTTGGGGTTGTTGATGGTGAAGTTCTGGTCCTTGAGCTTGCCCGCGTCGAGCGTGGCGCCGGCGATGGAGGCGCGCGTCCCCGCGGGGTAGGTCAGGTCGGCCTTGAAGTCCGCCATCGTGATGGAGGGGCTGGAGAAGTCGATTTCGCCTTCCACGACACGCCCGGTGGCCGCCACGGAGAGCACGGTGTTGGGCTGCACGACGAGGGAGCTGTTGGTGCCGTCGACCGTCGCCTCGATCCAGGACGTGCCGAGCTGGGCGACCCGCAGGACCGAGGAGGCTTGGAAGCTCAGGCTGGGCCCGAAGTAGCTGGTGGTGATGTTCCCCAGGCCGCCGTAGATGTTGACCCGCCCCTCCCCCACCAGGTTGGCGGTGTGGAACATCTTGCGCTCGGCCATCGGGGCGCCCGGGGTCAGGGTGTTCGAGTTCGGGTCGTAGATCTCGGTGGTCTCGAGGATGCCGCGGTTCTCCTTCACGTTGGCCCCGTTGAAGCCGCCGGCCAGCAGGACGCGCTGGTTGCCCATCTGGGTGGCGGTATGCCAGGCCCGGGCCTGGATGAGGGCCGGTCCGGCCGACCAGGCGTCGGAAACGGAGTCGTAGATTTCGGTCGTCACCGAGAAGCTGGAGGCGCCGCTGACGTAGCCGCCGGCCACCAGCACGCGGCCGTTGTGGAGCAGGCTGGCCGTGTGGGCGGCGCGCCCCATCTGCATCTGCCCGTTCGCGCCGCAGGCGGTGCTCGCGTAGCTGTCGGTCGCCGGGTCGAAGATGTCGCAGTCCTGCGTGACGGTGGCCGCCACGCCCGTCACCGTCTGGCCTCCGACGATGAGGACCTTGCCGGTCGGGAGCAGGGTGGCGGTGTGGTTGTAGCGCGGGAACGCCATCTCAGTGGCGGTGTTGCTCCAGGAATTCGTCTTCGGGTCGTACAGGGCTCCGCGGCTGCAGACGGAGTTCCCCGCCGAGTGGCAGTTGGCCACGTCCGCCCCCGAAGAGATCCCTCCAGTGACGAGCAGGCGCCCGTCCGGGAGCAGGGTCGCCGTATGGGACGCGCGCGCGATGGTCATAGAGGCGCGGGAGGTCAGGGTGGCCGAGGTGGTGATGTAGATCTCGACGGTGTTGAGGAAGGCCGCGGCGGCAGTCTGGCCGCCGACGACGAGCAGGTTCCCGTCGCTCAACAGGGTGATGGAATGGTTGTAGCGGGCCGCGGCCAGGGCGGGTCTGGGGGCGCTCGCGAGGAACACCGCCGCGGCGGCGAGGTAAAAGCCGAGTCTCATTCGGAGGCGCAACATAGGTGCTGTGGCGGCTTCCCGAGTTTAACCGCGGGGTGTTACAAAATCAATAACGGGTGGGGGCGGCACTAGTCGCCGTCGAGGACTTCGACCTTCTGGGTGGGGGTGAGCTTCTTCCCTTTGGGGCCGGCGACCTCGAAGCGGTACTTATAGGACTGTCCCACGTTCAGGTAGACGGTGGTGGTCCAGACGCCCTTGGAGTCCTTGAACATCGTCTTCCTGCCGCCGCTGCGCACCAGGAAGGGGCCCATCAGGCTGACCTCCTGGGCGTCGGGGTCGGTGTGGGAGAAGGGGACGGGCCGGGTCTGGGACTTCCTGGCCGCGCTCGCGGCCTTCGCCGGCGCCGCAGGCTTGGGCGCATCGGCGCCCTTCGGCGTGGCCTGGCGCTGGGGCGGCGGCGCGGCATGGACGGACGGGCTCCCCAGAGGGACCTTGGAGGGCTCCGCCTTGGCGGCCTTCGCCGGCTCGGCCTTCGCGGGCGCGGCTTTGGGCGGCTCCGGCTTCGGGGCCGGCTCGGCCGGCTTGGCGGGTTCCGGGGGCCTTTCCGCGGCCTTCGGGGCGGGCTTGGCGGCGATGGGCTTGGCGGGGAGCTCCGGCTGGGCGCCGACCCGCATGTAAAGGAACGCTCCGCAGGCCGCCGCCGCGAGCAGGTCCGCCGCGGCCAGGGCGACCCAGGCCTTCGCGCTGAGGCCGGGCTTGGCGGGCGCGGGTGCGCCCGAAGGCGGCCGCTCCGAGGCGGGGGCCAGGTCCTTCTTGAGGCCTAGGAAATCGAAGGTCGCCACCGTCGGATTCTAGCGCTTGCCCCGCGGGGCGTCAAGGTTGCGGCAGGGCCGGGCGCGGCTCGAAGGCGGACAGGGGCCTCTCCAGGATGGTGCCCTGCCCGTCGCGGGCCAGCCACACCACGGGCCCCCCCTCCTTCATGGCGAAGGCGGAGACGGGGGCCTTCCCGTCGTCGAGCTCCTTGAGGGCGTAGGAGGCTACGAGGCTCAGGGTATCGTCCCAGCGGTGCCGGTGGATGAGGCGGTTGGCCGAATCGGCCGTCCAGAAGCGTTCCGCATCGGCCCACAATCCGATGACCGGGAGGTCGACCGGATACGTGGCCAGGACCGTCAGCCTGTCGTCCATGGCGTGGCGGTAGATCTTCCTCTCCGACACGTCGGCGGACCATAGGTTCGTCCCGTCGAAGAAGAGCGCCGACGGCTGGGAGCCAGGGCTGGCCCAGGAGCCGGTCTGCAGGAGCAGGTCCCCTTCCTTCTTCCAGCGCTGGATCTGCCGGCTCCAGGAGTCGGAGATGTACACGGTGTCGTCCAAGACCGCCATCCCGGTGATGTGGCTCTCCGGCAGCGGGAACTTCTCGGAGACGGTGAGGCGGCCCTCCTGCAGGGTGAGGCGGAAGACCGCGCTCTCCTTCCAGTCGGCGGCCCACAGCGACTCCCCCTTCCAGGCCAGGGCGGTGGTGTTCTTGAACGGAACCTCGTAGCCGAGGGCCGGGGCGGAGGGCGGGGCCGCGGGGTTCCTGAGGTTGACCGCCATGAACAATGCCAGGGTGACGGCCGCGGCCACGGCCGCGGCCCAGGGCCAGCGGCGCGGGACGCGGTGGACGACGGGGCGGGACTCCGCCGCGGCCTCCGGGGCGTTGGGGTCGAGCTCGCGGCGCATGGCGTCCAGCGCGCGGCGGTAGTGGCGGCGCAGCTGCTCGAGCTGGTCGGCCGCGTCCTTGGCTCCGGAGGTCCGGCTCTGCGCGTAGAAGCCCTCCAGCTCGGCCAGGCGTTCCTCACGCCGCCGCTGCTCGGCCGTCCGCTCGGCCTGGCGTTCCTGCACCGCTCTTTCGAGGGCGGCCTCGTGTTCGGAGCGCAGGCGCGCGCGCTCCTCGGCGTGGGCGCGCGTCAGCTCGGACAGGGCGGCCTCGGCATTGCGCTCGGCTTCGGCGCGCAGGCCGGACTGTTCCGCCAGGGCGGCCTGCAGGGTCCGGGCCTGCTCGCGCAGAGACTGCTCGTGGGCGGCGGCGGCCTCGTCGAGGGCCTTGCGGCGGGCGCGGGCCTGCTCCTCGACGGCGTCGCGCAGGGCGGACGTGCGCTCTAGGAGCTCGCGGGCGTGGGACTTCTGCAGCTCGTTGAGGGTGAGCTCGTGGGCGCGCAGCAGCGCCGCCCGCTCCCCGGAATCCTTCTCGAAGGAGTCGTGGCGGCTCAGGCGCACGGCGGCCAGCTCCTCCTCGTGGGCCTTCTGGCGGCGCTCCAGCGCGGCGTCGAACTTCGCCATGAGGTCCAAGCGCTCCTGGGCGAAGGCCTCGCGGAGCGCGCGGGCTTCCTCGGCGAGGGCCTCCGTCCGGCGCGCGTGCTGGAGCTCGCGGGCCGCGGCCTCCTCGGCCTGCGCCCGCAGCGCGTCCTGGAAGCCGCTGCGCTCGGAGACGCGCAGCGCCTCCTGGCGGGCGACGAGCTCTTCGCGCTCGGCCGCGGCGCGGGCCTGGGCCGCGGCGAGGCGGGCGCCCGCCTCTTCCAGGGCTTGCGCGTGGGCGCGAGAGAGGCCCGCCAGGGCCTCATCTCGGTCGCGGCGCAGGCGTTCCAGGTCCTCGGTGTGGCGCTCGGCCAGCAGGGCCTCCGAGGCCCGGAGCTCCTCGATCCGGCGCTTCTCGGCGGCCTCGAGGGCCCGGGAGAGGTCCTCCTGCTGCTCGCGCAGGCGGGCGCGCAGGGTCTGGACCTCCTGGGCGTGGGCTTCGATTTCCTTGCGGCTCTCGCCGCGCTGGCGCTGGAGGGCGTCCTCGAAATGCCGGCGCAGGGCCTCGATGTCGCCTTCGTTCTCCTTGCGGGCCTCGAGCTCGCGTTCGTGGAAGCGGTGTTCGAGCTGCCTGAGGGCCTCGGAGAACTTCTCGGCGTCCAGCCGCCGCAGGGAGGTCTGCTCGTCGAGGAGCTTCGCGCGCTCGGCCTCGAACTCGCGGGCCATCGCCGCGGCGCCGTCGCGCAGGGCCTGGGCCTGCTTGGCGGCTTCGGCCAGGCTGGCCTCGCCGTGGGCGCGCAGGGTCTCGAGCAGCCCCTCGTACTCCGAGGCAATCTTGGCGCGCAGGGCGTTGCGCTCGCCGACCCAGGCCATGCGCTCGGCCTGGAAGGACTCCTCGCGCCGGGCCGTCTCCACCCGGGCGGCTTCGAGGGCGCGCCGGAAGCCTGCGCCCTCGGCGGCGTGGCGCTCGCCCAGGGCCTGCAGCTCGCCGGCGTGCTCCGCGCGCCGCGCCTCGTCGCGGGAGAAGTACGCCGCTTCGGCCCCCTTCATCGCCGTTTCGAGCGCCGCGAGGATCTTCTCCCGTTCCGCGAGGCGGGCCTCCAGGGCGGCGCGGTCGGCCAGCCAGCGCTCGGCCTCGCGGGCCGCCTCGGCCGCCCGGGCGGCGTCCGCGGCCTTGGCCTCGTCGACGAGGCGGGCCTTGAGGCGGTCGAGGTCCCCGGTCAGCTCGGTGCGCTTCGCGGCGTACTCGTGCTCCAGGATGAGCAGCCGCCTCTGGTACTCCTCGGCCATGCGGACCGATTCGCGCTGGGTCTCGCTGCGGAACTGGTCGTAGCGCTCCCGCTCGGTCCGCAGCGAGGCCGCGTGCTCGGACTCGATGCGTTCGAGCTCGGCGTGGAAGCCGCGCTGGGCCTCGGCCAGCGACGCGGAGTAGACCCCTTCCATCTCGGTCAGGCGCCGGGAGTTCTCCGCTATCTCTCGCTTCTGCCCGGCTTCGGCCTCTTCCAGGCGCCGGCGCACCTGCGATTCCAGGTGGGCGCGCTCCTCGTCGAGGGCCTGGCGGCGCTTCACGAACTCCGCGACGTCGACGTCGCCTTTGAAGAGGTCGTTGAGGATGCGCTGCATGTCCGAGACGAAGCGCTCCTTCTCGGCGAGCTTGCGCAGGCGGTCCTCGACGGAGCGCTTGAACTCGTCGAGCTCGCCTTCGGCCTTCTGGCGCCCCGCGTAGGACCTCTGCAGGAGCTCCTGGACCTCGGTCCCCGAGCGCTCGAGGCCCCGGATGCGCTCCAGCGCCCAGCGCAGGGTCATGCGCGCGGTGTCGAGGTTGGCGACGTTCTCGAGCAGGAGCTCGGGGTCGTCCGGGGGGCCGGAATCGGGCATCGTCCCCAGAGTAACAGGAGGGCTCCGGGAAATCAACGACTAAATTGTTACGGGGCGCTCAGGCGTCTTCGGCCGGGGCGGCGGCGTCCGGGCCGCCGGCTTGGGGCTCGTCGGGCTTCGCGTAGTCGGAGTGGTAATAGTAGTAATAGTAGTAGTAGTCGCCGTAGGTCCCGGCCTTGGCCGTGACCTGGTTGACCACCGCTCCGTTGAGCGGCAGCCCGCCCTCGCGCAGCTTCTGCACGGCGCGCGAGGCCAGGTTCGCGTTCGTTCCCCCGAACTTCACGACGAAGAGCGCGGCCTGGGCGTGGTGGCCCCACAGCAGCGCGTCGGTGATGGGGAAGATGGGCGTGCCGTCGATCAGTATCCGGTCGTAGCGCTGCTTCGCCCAGGCGACCAGCGCCGCCGTGCGCGGCGTGCTGAGGAGTTCCGAGGGGTTGGGCGGGATCTTCCCGCAGGGCAGGACGTCGAGGTTCGGGATGCCCGACGGCTTGACCAGGGCGGCGGCCTCCTCGGCAGTCTGCGAGTGGGCGAGGAAGTGGCTGAGCCCCTGCTCGCGCGAGAGCTGGAAGCGCCGGTGCAGGTTGGGGCGCCTCAGGTCCCCCTCGATGAGGAGCACCTTCTCCCCGAGCTGGGCGAAGACCATGGCCAGGCTCATCGCCATGAAGGTCTTCCCCTCCCCTTGGCCCGTGCTGGTGACGAGCAGGACCTTCTGGTCCTTGCCGGCCGCGGAGAACCCGATCATGGTGCGGATGTTCTTGAGGGCTTCCCCCGTGAAGGATTTCGGACCTGCCAGCAGCTCGTGGTAGTTGGTGGCGGAGTCCCCGGGGATCTCGGCCTTCGGGACCGAGCCGAGGAAGGCCAGCCCCAGCCGGCGCTCGATGTCCTCCTGGGTGTGGATGGTCTGGTCGAGGGCGTCCACCCCCAGCGCCACCAGGTAGCCGCCCATGAGCCCCAAGAGCGAGGCGATGAGCAGGGTCCGGAGCTTGCGCGGCTTCGAGGGCGAGCGCGGCACCTCGGCGGGGTCGATGATGCGCACGTTGTTGCCGAGCAGGCGTCCGGAGAGCTCGGCCTTCATCCCCTCGACGATCTTCCGGGTCTCCCCGTCGATGCGGCCCTTGAGGGCCTCCATCTGGGACTTGAGGCGGATGAGCTCCGGGTGCTCGGGGGTGTAGCGGCGGGTCAGGTCCCCCCAGCGCGCCTCCAGCGCGGCGTATGAGCCCTTCAGGTTCTGGATGAGCGGGCTGTTCACCACGGCGGGCAGCGAGTCGTAGTGGATGGCCTCGCCCGGGCCGGCCTTGTCGCCCCCCGGAGTCCCCGCGGGGAACAGGGCCCGGAGGATCTCCTTGGAGATGTAGAGCTTGGACTCCACGTTCTCGTCGACGAAGGCCTGGGAGAGCGCGTTGGCGACCTCGGCGGCCAGCTCCGGGTCGTGGGATTCCACCGAGACGTTCACCAGGCGGCTGCGGCGGACCGGGGAGATGGAGACCGCCCCTTCCAGCGCGCCGATCCCGCCGGCGAAATCCTCCTGCCGCGCCAGGCCCAGGCCCTCGTGCACCTTCTTGAGCAGCGAGCGGCTCGTCAGCAGGCGGTACTGGGTCTGGTAGTAGTCGTCCGCCGTCGACTCGACCATCATCCCCTCGTTGTAGGACTGGGCGCGCTGCTCCTTCTCGATGAGCAGCATGGCGGTGGCCGAGAAGACGGGGCGGGCGGTGTAGACGTAGAGCGCGGCGCTCAGCACGACGATGGTGAAGACGGCCAGGATGATCCAGCGCCGGCGCGAGAGGACCTGCACGTAGTGGGCCAGGTCGATGTCCGCCGCTTCGGGGGATTCCTGGGGGGGGCGGGCGTCGCTCATCAGAAGAAGCTCTCCGGGACGAAGACGACGTCGTTGGGTTCGAGCGGGATGTCCTTGGACTTGTCCCCCCGCTTGGTGACGGCGGAGACCTCGATCATGATGGTCTTGGGCTCCCCGTTGGTCTTGCGGATGACCCGGGTGCGGTCGGCGGCGGCGTACTGGGTGAAGCCGCCGGCCAAGGTGATGGCCTCGATGACGCTCAGGCGCGCTTCGGTGGGCAGCGGGTAGGAGCCGGGCTTGGAGACCTCTCCGAGCACATAGACCTGCTTGTTGCCGTACTCCGTGATGAACACGGACACCGTCGGGGAGATCAGGTACTTCCTGAGGCGTTCGGTGATGGCCCGCTCGGCCTCGGCCACGCCCAGGCCGGCCACCTTCACCGCGCCGGCCAGGGGCAGGGTGATGACGCCGTCCGGGCTGACGCGCACCTTGCGGTCCAGGTCCTTCTCCTGATAGATGGTGACCTCGAGGAGGTCGGCGGCCCCGATGCGGTAGGTGGCGCGCTCGCGCTCCACCTTCTCGAGGACGCTGGCGATGGCGGCCTGCTCCTTGTCCTCCGCGGCGGGAGCCTTCGAGGCGGGGGCTTTCGGGGCCTCGCTCTCGGGCAGGGGCGAGTCGGGGCCGCCTCCCCTATGAGGGTCTCCGACCTGGACGGCCAGCCCCATGCAGCCGGCCAGCAGCAGGGCGGCGCAGGCGGGGACCAGGCGCTTCATGACGCCCCGTACTGCCGCAGGATGGCCTTCCAGTCGCCGCGGGCCGCGAGGATGGCCTCGGAGAGCTCGCGCAGCGCCCCGGCCCCCCCGGCCGACTTGAGGACGAGGCGCGCGCCCTTCTTGACCTCCGGCCGGGCGTTGGCCACCGCCACGCCGACGCCGGCGCGGCGGATGAGCGGCAGGTCGGTCAGGTCGTCGCCGACGAAGGCGGCCTCCTCGTCCTTGACCCCCGCCTCGCGCAGGATGCGTTCCCAGGCGGGGACCTTCTCCACAGTGCCCTGCACGACGAAGCTCATCCTCAGCATCCGCGCCCGGGCGGCCAGGCCGTCGGAGGTCCGGCCGCTGATGACGCCGGTCTTGATGCCGTGCATCGACAGCCAGACCAGGCCCATGCCGTCCTGGGTGTCGACGCCCTTGAACTCGACGAGCTCCCCCTTCCCGTCCATGAGGTGGTAGATCTTCCCGTCGGTGAGCACGCCGTCCACGTCCATCAGGACGAGCTTCAGGCGGCGCAGGCGCTGCCTAAGGGCGGGCGTAGCGTTTTTCAAGGGCGATGACCTTGTCGCGCCGGCGCGCGTGCCGCTCGGCGTTCGAGAAGCGCGCGGCTGTCCAGGCATCGACGACCTCCAGGGCCAGGGAGACCCCGACCACCCGGGCGCCCAGGCAGAGGACGTTCACATCGTCGTCTTCCACGCCTTGGCGGGCGGAGAAGGTGTCGTGGCACAGCGCGCCGCGAGCGCCGGGGACCTTGTTGACCGCCACGCACGCCCCCACGCCGGAGCCGCAGAGCATGATGCCGCGCTCGGCCTTGCCGGAGACGACGGCGCTGGCCACGGCGAAGGCGAAGTCGGGGTAGTCGCAGGGGTCGGTGGACGCGGTCCCGCAGTCCAGGACCTCGTGGCCGAGGGTCTTGAGCCGTTCGGCCACGGGGGATTACAGGGGGAAGCCGGCATGGTCGGCGCCGAGGGCGATCTTCACGGCGCTCATGATAGCACTTCGCATGCGCGGGCGGCCCGCTCGGCCGCGTAGGCGGCCGCGTCGCGCAGCGGTTCGGCGGGGCGGAAGCGTCCCCCCAGTTCCCGGGCCAGGGCGGCCCGGAAGGCCGGGTCCGCGGCGAGGCCGCCGTGGAAGCAGACCGGCACGGGGCCGGGGAAGAGGCCGGCCGCGGCGCGACGGGCGAGGGCCGCCAGCTCCCGGACGGCCTCGCGCACGACGGCCTTCTCGGCGCCCGCCCCGGCGTG
>JACRDU010000141.1 GCA_016218495.1 Elusimicrobiota bacterium | reverse complement strand
GGAACTCCAGCGGAAGCTCTACCGCAAGGCCAAGCAGCAGCGCACCTACCGGTTTGCCCTCCTCTATGACAAGGTGTGGCGCGCGGACGTCCTGGGCCACGCCTACGCCTAGGTCCGTGCTAACGGGGGCGCCCCGGGAGTCGACGGCGTCACCTTCGCCAAAATAGAGGAGCGCGGGGTCGCCGAGTTCCTCCAAGAACTCTCGCAGGCGCTCCGCACCCGGACCTACCGGCCGGCCCCTCTGCGGAGGTTCTTCATCCTGAAGCAGGACGGTCGGCAGCGGCCCCTGGGGATCCCGACCATTCGGGACCGGGTGGCCCAGGCGGCCACGTGCCTCGTGTGCGAGCCGATCTTCGAGGCGGATTTCCTGCCGTGCTCCTACGGCTTCCGCCCCAAGCGGGACGCCCACCAGGCCGTGGACGATCTGGCCCGCCAGCTCCAGGCCGGCCGCACGGAGGTCGTCGACGCCGACCTGGCGTCCTACTTCGACACCATCCCCCACGATCGCCTCCTGGCCCTGGTGACCCGGCGCGTGGCCGACCGGGACATCCTCCGGTTGCTCCGCTCGTGGCTCAAGGTGCCGGTGGTGGTCGAGCGGCCCGATGGCAAGACGGAGATCCAGGGCGGTCGGCAGACCCGCCGGGGGACGCCCCAGGGCGGGGTCATCTCGCCCCTCCTCGCCAACAGCTCCCTCCACGTGCTCGACCAGGCGTGGCAGGCCCGCGGCCTGGAGGAGCAGTGGCCAGCGCGCCTCATCCGCTACGCCGATGACTTCGTCGTCGCCTGCCGCGGCACGGCCGCGGCGGCCCTCGCCGCGGTGCGGGCCATCCTGGCCGAGTGGGCCCTCACGCTCAACGCGGCCAAGTCCCGGCTCGCGGACCTGCGGCGGGAGGCGATCCGCTTCCTGGGCTTCAGCCTCCGGGTGGTCCGGAGTCCCCGGACGGGGGGCCCCTTCCCGTTGGTGCGCCCGAGTCAGCGGGCGCCCCAGCGCATCCGGGCGACCATCAAGGAGCTCACGGGGCGGGACCGCGCGCCGCTGCCGGATCGGCTGGCCATCGCCGAGGTCAACCAGGTGGTCCGCGGGTGGGTCGGCTACTTCCACTACCGCAACTGCAGCCGTGATTTGGCCTCGCTCAAGCGGGTCCCTCGAGCAGCGAGTGCGGATCTTCCTCGGGCGCAAGTACGGGCGGTGGCGTTGGGGCGGTACGACCTTCCCCGCGTCGCACCTGTACGGGCGCCTGGGCCTGTACGCGATCCCTACCACGGCCGGCTGGACGCGCTCGGCGTCGGCCTCGCGGTGCGGGGGTCGGACAGCCGGATGCGTTATGTTGTGAAGTTGCTTATGTGGCCAAGAGCCCGTAACCCCTTAGCATGCCTGGTCTTCGTCCCGCCTGTTGGCCACATAAGCCGACGGCCGGGCGGCCTACAGCGAGGCGAGGAAGGCCATCAGGTCACGATCCTTGCGCCAGGTCGGCGTGCGCTCCAGGGGCGAGTCCGACGAGGGAACCGCGCAAGCCGCGAGAGCCTTCGCCTTCATTTCCAGGTCGACCTCGGCGTAGCGGTTGGTGGTTTCCAAGGACACGTGGCCCAGCCAGGCGCGGATCGTGTTGATGTCGACCCCCGACCGGAGCAGGTGTACCGCGGTCGTGTGGCGGAGCGTGTGCGGGCTCACCCGTTTCGCCCGCAGGGACGGGACCGTGGCGGCGGCTCGGGTGACGGTCCGCGCGACCAGGGCGTGGATGCCGAAGCGGGTGAGCGGCGCGCCGCGCACGTTGCGGAAGACGGGCGCGTCCGGCGGCCCGTCGAGGCGCACGCCGAGCAAGGCGCGCAGCACCTGGACGGTGTGCGGCCAGAGCGGGCACAGCCGGGTCTTGCCCCCCTTGCCGCGGAACCGCACGGCCGGGGAGGCGCCGAGCTGGAGGGCGCCGACGGTCGTGCGGGCGGCCTCGTCGGTCCGCGCCCCGGTGTTGTAGAGGAAGAGCAGCAGGGCGTAGTCCCGCTGGCCCTGCGGGCGCCGGCGCTCGGGCGTGCCGAGCAGGGCGTCGACCTCCGCCTTCTCGAGGTAGGCCATCGCCGGCGGCGCGGTCCGACGGAAGGGGAGGGCCTGGACTTGCGCGGCGAGGGCGACGAGCTCGGGGACCTGCTGCCCGATGAAGCCCAGGAGCGCGTGGAGCGCGGCCAGGCGCTGGTTGCGGGTGGCCCCCGAGTTCCCGCGCACCTGCTCGAGGTGGGCCAGGAAGCCGCGCACGCTGTCGGCGGTGACCTGCTCGACGGTCAGGCGCGTCGGCTCGGTGCGGTACCGGTCGGCCAGGAAGCGCAGCAGCAGGCGGATGGCATCCCGGTAGCTCTGCTGCGTGTTGCGGCTCAGGTTGCGGTCGGCGACGACGTGTTCCAGCAGGAAGCGGCGCACGTAGGTGCCCAGGGGGTGGGGATCACTCATCGTCGTTCTCCTCCGCCGGGGAGGCGTAGCGCTGGAAGCGCCGCGAGGCCTCGGCCAGCAGGTCCGGGGTCAGGGGCAGGTAGGGTTGTGTGCCCGACACGTTGACGTGCCCGAGGTACGTGGCCAGGAGCGGCAGGCGGGCCTGGACGTCCGCGCCCTCCCGGTACCAGGCCGTGAGGCGGTGCACCGCGAAGGTCGCGCGGAGGTCATGGAGCCGGGGTTGCCAGCGGACGCCCGGCGGGCGGCGGACGCCCGCCTGCTCGCGCACGCGGCGGAACGCCGCCTCGAGCCGGCCGAGGCGGATCGCCGCCCCGCTGCGCGTGGCGAAGAACGGCGCGCGGTCACCGTCGGCGCCAGGCCGGGGGCCGCGCGCGGTGGCGTAGTGGGCGAGCGCCGCGGCCAGACTGGCGCCGAGGGGCACCAGGCGGGATTTGAAGAACTTGGTGTCCCAGATCACGAGCACGCGCTCGGGGAGATCCACGTCGCGGTCCCGCAGCCGCAGCGCCTCGCCGGCGCGCAGCCCCGCCCCGTAGAGCAGCAGCAGGAGCGGCCGCAGGGTCGCCGGCTGGACGAGCGCGCGCGGCGAGACCGGCGTGGCGGCCGCGGCGAGGAGGCGCTGGAGCTCCTCGCGCGAGTAGATGTAGGGCTGGAAGCTCGCCGGGATCCGCGGCCCGGGCTCCGGCAACGGCGCCCGGGCGAGCTGCCCGCGGCCGACGAGGTAGCGGAAGAACCCCCGCAGGGTCTCATGCTTCCGGGCCCAGAAGCGGGTCGGGGGGCCGACGCCCCGGCAGAAGGCCTGGCACTGCGCGGGGGTGATCGCCGTGACGGGGACGTCGCCGACGGTGCGCCCGAAGGAGCGCAGGATGCGCGCCTCGGCGGCGAAGACCGCGCCCAAGGCCCGCTTCAGGGTCACGTAGGCGGCAATGGCCGGCAGGAGCGTCATGTCAGGCCTCCGAGGTCCTCGAGCGCCACCCGGCGCAACGCGGCCAGGTCCACCTTGGCGTACAGGCGGGTCGCGTCGGGGCTGCGGTGGCCCAGGTGATCCCCCACCGCCTTGAGGCTGAGCCCGGCGTCGACCAGGCGGCGGGCGCAGGCGTGCCGGAGCGCATGGGGCCCCCGGCCCTTCCGCGGCGCGGGCGCTGGGGGGAGGCGGTGCTGGACGACGTGATACAGCGCGCCCGTGGACAGCGGCCGGAAGGGCGCGCGCACCGTCAGGAACAGCGTCCGGCTCTCGCTCTCCGGCCGGCCGTGGCGCAGGTAGCGGGCCAGGGCGTTGCCGACGGCGGGGTCCAGGGGGAGTGTGTCGGGCCGCCCGCTCTTCGACCGGACGATGCGGAGCCGCCCCCGCCGCCAGTCGAGGTCGTCGAGGCGGAGGCGTCGCACCTCGCCGGAGCGGAACCCATAGATGGCCAGCAGGAGCAGGATGGCGCGATCGCGTAGGGGGAGCGGGCCGTCCCCGTGGACCTCGGCGATCAGGCGGCCGACTTGGTCCCACGTCGGTCCGAGGGGGAGCCCCGCGTGGCGGTAGATCCGGGGGACGAGCAGCGCGTCGGCCAGGCCGGGGCGCACCCAGCCCTGGGCCTCGCCGTGGCGGAGCCACGGGCGCAGGGCGCTGGCGACCGACCGGAGCGACACGCGGCTCCACGTCTGGGCGGTGTGCGCGAGGTAGGCGTCGAGGTGCTCCGCGGTGAGGCGCGCGAGGGCACAGCCCTGCTGCTCCAGATACGTGAGGAACCGCCGGAGGTGCCAGCGCCGATTCTCGCAGGTCGCGGGCGAGGACCAGGGGCCCTGGCGCTGCGCCGCGATGAACTCCTCGAGCTGGGCGTCGTAGCGGCCCGGCGGTGGAGCCGGGGGAGGGATCAGCCGCCCGAGTCCCTTGAGAAAGTCAAAGGCAGCGAACCGGAACTGCTCCCGCGGCCACCGCGGGGCGCCGGCCTGGCCCCCCGCCACGCGCCCTGCCGCCCAGGCCGCCGCGAGCGCCTCGACCTCGGCGGCGCGGAAGCGATGCTCCCGCGGCCACCGCTGCAGCTCCCGCGCGATCCACAGGCAGGAGTTCGCCCGCCGCAGCACCGTGGCGCGCGCCGCTCCCTGAGCGACCAGCCCCTCGAGGTAGCCAGCGCGCTCGGCCGCGAGCGGGCCCTCGCGATGGCGCCGGAGGACACCCGGATAGGAGAAGAGCGTCTCGAACATGGTGGCACCTCCTTTCGGGAGGATTCCACCACATCGGAGACCCCGAGTTATGTGGCGAGAATCAGGTCGGGAATGCCGTCGACACTACGAGTTACGGCGGCTTGGCCACATAAGCAACTTCACAACATAAGGCACCGGGCTCTTCAGAACAGCACGCCTTGCACGGCGACGGGGGACATGAGCCGCAGGACCGGCCGCGGGAGAGGATACCGGCGGAGGAGCGCGGTGAACCGCAGCCACGGCATCCGCGCCCGCTGGCTCCGCCGATTGAGCCACTGCCGCCAGCCCCGGACGACCCGCTCGTAGACCACTTGCAGGCAGTTGCGGTTGCCGGCGACGCCGTAGTACTGATAGTGGCCCCGGAGCTTCCCGCAGAGGATCCGCCACTGATCGGGGAGCGGCACGTGGCGATTGGCCTTGCACCACTTCCCCGTCGCCGTGACGAACCGCCGCAGCCGTTTCTTGCTGGTCTTCCGCCGCACCTGGAACCAACCCCGGCGGGTCCGCCCGCAGATGTGCGTGAAGCCCAGGAAGTCGAACGTCTCCGGCTTCTTCCCGCGCCTGGCGGCCCGCTCCGCAGCGAAGCGCCCGAACTCCAGCAGCCGGGTCTTCGCCGCGTTCAGCTCCAGCCCGAACTGCGCCAGCCGCCCGGCCAGCGCCCGCCGAAACGTCTCGGCGTCGTCCGCGTGCTGAAACCCGACGATCGCGTCATCCGCGTACCGCACCAGCACCATCTCCCCCCGCAGCGACTTCCGCAGGCGGCGCTCGGCCCACAGGTCGAGCACGTAGTGGAGGTAGATGTTGGCCAGCAGCGGACTGATCGCGCCGCCCTGCGGGGTCCCGGTGGGGGAGCGGTGGATCGCCCCCGCCTCCAGTACCCCGGCGCGCAACCAGAGGCGGAGCAGCCGAAGGATGCTCCGATCCTTTACCCGGTGCTGAACAAAGCGCAGCAAGTGCCCGTGGTCCATGTTATCGAAGAAGCCCTTGATGTCGATGTCCAGCACGTGGCTCACCTTCTGCCGAGTGATCGCCTGCTGCAGGGTGGCGAGCGCCTGGTGCGGGCTGCGCCCCGGGCGGAACCCGAGCGAACAGGGCAGGAACGCCTGCTCGTAGATCGGGTCCAGCACGAGCCGGACCACCCCCTGGACCAGTTTGTCCTCGAGGGCGGGCACCCCGAGGGGGCGCATCTGGCCGCCCTCCTTCGGGATGTAGACCCGGCGCACCGGCTGCGGGCGGTAGCGCTGCGCCTTGACCCGCGCGTGCAGCGCCCGGAGGTTCTCGTCCAGGTTCGCCGCGTAGGCCTTGGCCGTCACCCCATCCACGCCGGCGCTGGCGCCCTTCTCCAGACGCCGCCACGCGGCATAGTAGACCTCCTCGGTCATCAGGTGAGCGATGGAGGTGAACTGCGCCCGTGGGTCTTCCCGTGCCTTGCGGGCGAGCCGGCGCAGCGACTGGGACATGGGGCTGGGCCTCTGCGTGCCCGCCATGCGCCGCGGCGCTGACGCGCTGTCCTGTCGGCCCTTTCCCTCCCCGGGGCTTTCCCCCGGTTCCCCGGTACCGTGGGCCGATCCGACTCCCCACCGCTGAACACCGCCGCTCTGGTTGCCCTCGCAGGCGGCGCCCCCGACCGGCGGCCGGGGCGGCGATGGGGTCTCCCGGGTTCCGTGCGCTTCCCGTCCCTGCGTGCCGACGGCTGAGGCCCCGGTGGAGGCGGGTCCGCTCTGGCCCTGGCGAGCGGCCGCTGCTGCCTTCCCCGCCGTAGTATACGGGTCGGCCTCCACGGTGTAGGGGATTTCGGGGCTGGTCCCGTTCATGCCCGCATCTTGCGGATTTCGGCCCACAGAGTTCCTGTCTACGCTTCGCCCGGTCGGTCGCCCGGCCAGACGCAAGACTCGGTCCCAGCGACAGGGTGGCTCGCTCCGTCGCCGGTGGGACTTCCCGCGCATCGAAGCCGATGCACAGGTCACCCACTGGGAAGCGCCGACTTAGCCCGGCGCACGCAACGTCCCCTCTGACTTCTTCGAGAGTTGTCCCTCTGAAATGAAATGCGGTTTTTCCCCGTGATTACTCTCTGATCTCAATACATAACAGTGCCGGCGGATACG
>JACRDU010000140.1 GCA_016218495.1 Elusimicrobiota bacterium | reverse complement strand
GAGGACCTGGCCGCGGCGTTCGGCGGCCAGAAGAACACCAAGGCCGGCATGGGTTCGGGCAAGTTCGGCAAGCTCTCCTCTTCGATGGGCGGGGGCGGGATGCGCCTGGCCGGGGGCTCGGGCCTCTCCGGAGGCATCGGAGGGAACTTCAAGCAGTCGGGTCTGACCAACTCCAAGATGGGCGACCTGCGCGCCCTCTCGGGCGCGAACCGCGCCCAGGTGACGCGCGGGAAGATGTCCGCCAGCAACCTCGGCAAGAGCGCCCTCAAGGGGGCCACCGGCAAGCGCCTCGACAACATGAACCGGGCGATGGGCAACGCCGCCACGGGGAACGCCACCGGGGCCGCGGCGACGCATGCCCAGCAGTGGGACGCCGCGGCGCCGACGGGCGCGGGAATCTCGGGGGCCGGCGCCGGAGGGGTGTCCGGCGGAGGACAGTTCAGCGGCGACGAGGGGATGGGGGGCGGAGGGCCGCTCGATACCGGCTCGAACTCGAGCAGCTACAACCCCAAGGACGTCAAGGACGTCGGCGACACCAAGAACGTGACGCCTTACCAGAATCAGCTGATGATGGCGCAGGGGCTGCTGATGCTCGCGTCGGTCATCATCATCGTCGTCGGGATCTGCGCGATGATGGAGAAGACTCCGTTCACCGCCTGGATCGCCAGCATCAAGATGGCCCTCTATGCGGCGGCCATCGCCATGGCTGCCGCGGCGGCGGCCATCGGCGCCACGATCGGCTCGCAGTACGGTCAGGCCGGCCAAGGGAAGATCATCGCCATCGGCGGCACCATCACGGCGGCGACGGCGGCGGTCGCTCTGGCCGCTCCGACGATGCCGTCCTGGATCCTCGTCGTCGGGGGCATCGCCGGCTTGGCGGCGTCGTTGTCGGGCATGCTCAAGAAGTAAGGGGCACGGAGAACGGTTATGACACCACCTAAAGGGAAACCGGTCCGCGAGGAGAACCTGCTGGTGGACATCTCGCAGGGCGGCAAACGTGCCGCCCCCGAGATCCCGACGCTGGGCAAGAAGAAGGAGGAGAAGACGGGCGGGGGCGTGCCGGTGGCGGGCGGCGCGTCGTCTCCCGGGGGCGGAGGCTTCCTCGCGCGCTGGTTCGGCGTCGGAGCCCGCGGCGGGAGCTTCTCCTCCGGCGGGGCGGCCACGGTCGCGCGCTCCGGCATCGGCGCGGCGGGGAAGCTGGGCTTCGGGCCGATGCTGGTCAACTTCCTGGCGTCGAACCTCGGCGCCGTCCTCCTCACGGGGGCCATCACGGGCGGGGCGGTCTATACCTTATATTCGCTGGGGATGAACTCCATGGCCGACGCTCCGGCGAAATCGAGCGTCTTCCCGACCGGGGAGAAGGGCGGAGGGGGCGGCGACGGGGCCGAGGGGCGGGTGGACGCTTCGGGCCTGAGCTTTTTCCAATCGGCCAACCAGGGCATGGCGTTCCAGCAGCCCGGGGCTGGCGCCGGGGCGGCCGAGGCCGCCGCGGAGGACAAGCCGGCTGACGCGCCCGCCGCCGACGGCGGGCCTGCGGCGGAGCCCCAGGGGGAGGTCCAGCAGGGTTCCGGTCCGCAGATTGCGGACGCGCTGGCCAAGGCGCTTCCCAAACCCAAGATGATCGCGGCCAGGGGCGGGGCTGGCGGCGGCCTGGGGGCCGGAAACGGCCTGGCGGGCGGGTCCGGGCTCTCCGGCGGGATGATGAAGAAGTTCGATCCCAAAGGCGACGACATGAAGAAGGCCGCCACGCCGATGCGGCGCGACTCGAGCGCGAAGCTCACGGCGCGCAGGATGTCTCCGGTCAACAGGGCCAAGAGCGGCTCCATGAACCAGCTGCGCTTCGCCAACGGACAATCCCGCAAGGCCCTCGGCGCCACCTCGGGGGAGGCGCAGTCGTTCCAGGCCGCCGAGGCGTTCAACACCGCCCCGCTCGGACAAGGCGCCAAGGACATCTCGGCGGGAGCCGGGGCCGGAGACGACGGCGCGGGCGTGGGCCCTTCCGCCGACGACGGCGGGCCCATCGGCCGCACGGGAGAAGAGCCGGCGCCGGATACCGGGAAGAAGGAAGACAAGTCTCCCTACTCTCAGGCGCTGATGATGGCGATGGCTCTGCTGATGACGGCCTCGACCATCATCACCATCATCGGCATCCTGGCCATCATCAAGAAGATCCCGATCATCGGGATTATCGCCGAGATGTGGCAGAAGATCCTCTACGGAGCGGCCATCGCGATGGCCGCTGCGGCCGCGGCGGTCGGGGCCATGGTGGCCTCGCAATACGGCCAGAAGGACCAGGGCATGATCGTCACCATCGGGGGCGCGATCACGTCGGCCGCGGCCACGGCGGCGCTGATGAGTCCGCGGCCCGAGGCGGCGTGGCTGGCCGTGCTCGGCGGCATCGCGGGCATGGCCTCGTCGATCGGCGCCCTGCTCGTGCCCATGATGGGCGGCGGAGCCGGCGCCGGGGCCGGCGGTTCTTCTACGGGCAAGAAGTAGGGACGGGGGGGAAGCCATGGGCGACCAACACAGCGGATTCGACCAGAGCGGGCGGGGCGCGGGCTCGTCCGAGGTGGACATCCCCATCCTGAAGAAGCAGGAGAAGGAGAAGAAGGGCGCCGGCGCCATCATCGGCGGGGCGGCCGCCGAGGGCGGTCAGCTCGCCGCCGGGGCGGGCGTCGCGAAGGCCGGAGGCCTGTTGGCCCTCTTCGGGGGCAAGCTGGGCCTGGCCGCGCTGGTCATGGGGGTAGGCGGGGCCGGCGTCATCGCTCTCGGCGTGGCTTCCCAGAAGGGCGCCGCGACCCCGAAATCCGCGCCGCAGCTCGGGGCTCTGTCATCGAAGATCGCGGTGGGCGCGCGCAACGCCTATGGCTCGAAATCCCTCAACTACATGTCGGAAGCCGGCGCGGGGCAGCTGAACTGGGACGACCCGAACAAGCCCAAGCCGGTTGCCGCGCCCGACAAGACGGCGGACGCCCCGGCCGACGGGGCGGCGGTGGCGGAGGCCGACGGGGCCGCCGAGGACGACGGGATGCCGAACCCGCTCGACGGCAAGCCGCGCATGGCCAACGACATGGCGGGCGCGAAGCTCTCCAGCTCGCTGGGCAAGTCGAGCGCATTCGGGTCCAAGAACATATTCGCGAAAGGGACCGGCTTCAGCGCCAAGGGCATGGACCTCAAGGCCAAGAGCACCCTGGGCCCGAACCTCTCGGCGTCGCGTTCGGGGCGGATGGCGGCCTCGCGCCGCGGCAAGAGCAGCCTATCGGCGAAGGCCATCAGCACCAACAAGATAACCGGCAAGAGCCTCGGGCAGCTCAAGTTCGCCGGGAACCGTTCCCAGGCGGCCATGAACGCCGGGGATTCCGGCGCGGCTTCGACTTACGCCGCCGACGCGTTCGACCAGCAGAGGACCACGGGCGGCCAGCTCGACGCGGGCGGCGGCCCCGCGGACGGCCTCGGGACGGTCAATCCGGTGGGGTCCGGCGCCCCCGATTCGACGGGGAGCGAGGCCATGCCTTGTCCCGAGGGCTGGGGACAGGCAGAGGGCGGGGGCTGCCTAGCCCCCGACATCACCAACGGCAAGGAAATGACCAATTACCAGAGCCTCGTCGATGGGGCCCTGCAGATGCAGAAGACGGCCGCCAAGCTCATGATGATCGGCATGGCGTTGATCGTCGCCGGGGCCATCGTGATGGCGACGACCAGCTGGATGGGCATCGGCACCTTGATCGGCGGCCTGATGATCGCGGCCGGCCTGGCTCTGGTCGTGATGGGCCAGATGATGAACAAGCAGGCCGACCAGATGGCGGACCAGATCGGCGGCATGTACGACCAGAAGAAGCAGGCCGACCTCATAAAAGCGCGCGGGGACGGGGATTCCTCCACGCCCGAGCTGGAGAGGCGGCGCGTCGCCGACCAGACCGAGCAGGCGAACGAGGCCGGGTACACCGAGGAGGAGACGCAGACGCCTCCCGGAACGGAGCCCCAGTAAGGATGGGGCTGAATCTGCCAGAGGGCGCGAAGACCAAGCTGGCCCGATATATCGCGGGGGGGCTCTGGACGGGAGCCCTGCTCGGCTCGGCCGTCATCATCTGGAACGCGGGGCGCTACGAGGCGGTCCTGCCCGGGGTCAGGGAGAAGGCCCTGCTGGACTCCTTGGTCGCCTGCGCCATCGCGGCACCGGTGGGTTGGGCGCTCTGGGAGGGGTTCATCATCAAGGGCTGAGGGCGGGGAGCATCATCGTAGGACTTAGGGCCCAAGGACCCTTGACACCTTGGGCCACCGTCTTTACACTGGATAGACGGAAAGTGTTCGGGATATAGAGCAAAGCTGCACGCCGACGCGGGGCCCCCTCTACCCGTCGGCTGCGGGGCGCCGATTATGAGCGACTTCCTAAAGCGCAACAAGAAGAAGGGCTCGCTTGCCCTGCTCTTGCTCTTTTTCCAGCGCGGGAAGGGCCTGGGTCCCCTGCTCGCCTTGCTCCTCCTGCTCTCCTTCGTCTTCATCGCCCCCAGCAGCGTCTTCACCCATGCGCCCTGGCTCGAAGCGATGGCTAAGCGCATCGGGCTGAGGTCCGACCTGGGCGGGGGCGACTTGACCGACCTGGCGGGCTTCGCCGACGGCGTCGGCCCGGGCCGTCCGACCAGCCGCGGCTTGGGCCTCCTCGGCGGCATCTTCGGCCTCGGACGCGGCGGCGTCAGCCAGTACGGCAAGTCGACGGTGGACATGGTCAAGGCCGGCAAGGACCTGGCGTCCCGGGCGAGCGGGGGGGGCGAGGACAAGTTCTACGACGGCGTCGGCAAGGGCTCAGGCAAGAGCGTCGACGGCGTCCTCAGGCCCGAGGATTCCAAGCGGATGGAGGGAGGGGTCAGCCTCTCCGAGTCCGAGATGGAGAACGGCCTGCTCGCCGAAGCCTTCGCCGGGCAGGTCCAGGGCGGAGAGGGCCTCGGCGAGCTCCGGGAGCGGATGGGGGCCGGGGCGTCCAGCGCGATGCTGGCCCGGGCCTCCGACGGCAAGGCGGACCTGATGAAAGGCGCGTTCGGCAGCTCGCGCCTGCTCGGAGGCACGCTCAATCCGAAGGGCGGCGGCGGCAACATGAGCAGCATGCGCGGCGGCGGCCCGCGGCTGGCCCGCGGCAAATCCAGCTTGGCCAAGGGCGCGGGCAGCCAGACCGTGATGTACCAGCTTGCCGAGGGCAAGGCGTACAGCGTCGCGGCGGCGCCTCCCCCGGGGCATTGCGACCCCGGCGGCTGCCCGGCGGAGTTCGCCTCCAACGCGGGCGGGGCGGTCTTCGACGGAGGCCGCGTCAAGGGCGACATCATCACCGCCGAGGAGTTCGGCGACCCGGGGGTCAGCGTCCCCGACCAGGGTCAGATCGACACCCTCATCGACCAGGCGAACCAGGCCGAGCAGGACGCGAAGAAATGCGAAGAGGCCGAGAACACCTACGGGGCCCAGGAGCGGCAGAAGCTCGAAGAGATCCAGGGCCTCTCCGACCGGCTCAACGCGATGAGTTGCGCGTCGGGCGGCTGTTCGAAGTCCAAGTACCGTGCCTGCATGGCCGTCGGGGACCAGATGCGCGTGAAGTGCCGCGAATACAACTCGGTCGCGTCCCAGAAGGCCGCCGCTTGCCCTCTGATGGAAGGAAAATTCTCTGCGATGGACTGCAACCAGTAACGGAGGCGCCATGACCCCCTCGAACGAACCCCCGGAAATTCCCTCCCTCAAGCCAGGCGGCGACAAGGAAGAGAAGAAGGGAACCGGCCTCACCCCTGCCGCGGCCCCGAAATCCTCGCCGGGCTTCAAGTTCCCCGGGTTCGGGACGGCGGGCAAGGGCGTCTCGCCCAGCCTGCGCGTGCGGGGCATCCCGGGCGGGTCGACGGTCATGGACCGCCTCAAGAACCTGCGCAAGAAGGACCTCATCTTCATCGCCGCGGGCCTGTGCACCCTCGGCATGGCGCCGCTGGCCGAGCACCTGCTGATGTCCCCGGATGACCAGGCCGGACAGCTACGGGAGGGCTTCGATTCCAAAGGCCCCCTCTTCGCCGACGGCTCCACGGTCTATGAGTCCGGCAGCGGCGTCGGTTCGCCGGGCGCCCTCATCGGCCAAGGCACGGACGTCATCACGCCGCTCAACGTCCGCGACCCCTCCAACCTCGTCATGTCCCCCGGCGCGACGAAGAAGGCCGACGCCGTCGTGACGCCGCCGCCCCCGCCCCCGTCGGGCGGGAAGGCCGAGCCGGACTGGCGCGACGTGCTCAAGGATTCGGCGAAGAGCGGGGTCAGCGCGGCCGTCAAGTCCGGCGGCACGCTCCCGAAGCCCAATGTGCAGATGGCGGGCGCCATCCGGGGCCTCTCCGCCCTGGGCGGCGGCGGCGGCGGCACGGGGGCGTCCCTCAAGCTCGACGCACTGAAGGCCGAGCACGCCCCGAACCGGGCGGCCGGCAGCAACTCGCTCTCGAGCGTGCAGTCCACCCCCGGCTATCGCGGGGCCACCTCGCGCAGCCCGGCGTCTTCGGGCGCGGGGGAGGCGCTGCGGGCGGCGGGCTCGCGGCAGGCGGACATCTTCAACCGCGGCGGCGGGGCGGCGGGAGCCCTCGACAGCGCGGCGCGCGAGGCGATTCCAACCGGCGGCGCGGGCAACTTCGGCG
>JACRDU010000138.1 GCA_016218495.1 Elusimicrobiota bacterium | reverse complement strand
CTCGGTTGCCCTCGGCGGGCCCCCTCTTTGCCCCCCTCGGGCTCTGGCAGACCGAGACGCAGGATTCTACCGGTTCTGCCGTGCCGAGCGATCCGTTGGAGGGGAACAACCACGCCCTTAAAAGTGTGTGAACTTGGAGTCGGGTCTAGAAATTGCCCGCGATGAGCCCGGCCCGGATGCCCCTCACCACGGCCTCGGTCCGGTTCTTGACGTCGAACTTCTGGAACAGGACGTTCAGGTGGTTCTTGATGGTCTTGACGTTGCAGCCCAGCTCGGAGGCGATCTCCTTGTTGGATTTCCCTTCGCCGAGCAGCGCCAGCACGCGCATCTGCGTCTGCGTGAGGTCGCCCAGCGGGCTGCCGGAGACGCGGTTGACCGCGTGCAGACGGGTGACGACGCGCTGCATCAGAGGGGAAGGCAGCATCGTGCCCTGCTCCGCGAAGGCCCGCAGCGCACGGACCAGCTCCTGGGTGGGGAGCTTCTTGGAGATATAGCCGTAGGCCCCGGCCTGCACCGCCTCCATCACGTGGGACTCGTCGGTGAACGAGGAGAGCATCAGGACCTTGGTCCCCGGGACGGCCGCCGTGACCTTGCGCGTGGCCTCGATGCCGCCGCCCCCGCCCATGCTGATGTCCATCAGCACGACGTCGGGCTTGAGCTCCTTGACCAGCTTGACGGCCGCTTCCCCGTCGTCAGCCTCGCCGACGACCTTGATGTCCGCCTCGCTCTTCAGACGGTCCTTGAGGATGTCGCGGAACAGGACCTCGTCGTCGGCCAGCATGACCCGAAGAGTCCTCTTAGCCTTGGCGCCTTTCACGACTCCCTCCCGACCTGACCCGCCATCTGCGCGGCGGCCGCGGCGCAGCAGTAGATCAGGTTCACGAACATCATCGCCCGGGTCAGCCTCCCGATCCGGTTCTCCGGGACCGTCAGCGAACCCGCCCGGCCCATCAGGGCCGCGGCGTCGAAGTTCCCGCCGAAAGACACGTCGACCAGCGCCGCCCCCGGACGGACCCAGGAAGGGTCGAGCCTGAAGCCGGGGTCGGGCACCGCGGTGACCACGATGTCGGACTGGCGGACGCAGGCCTCGAGCGCCTCCCGGGGCGTCTTGTCGTAGCATTTTACAACGGTCGCGCCGAGGTTCTCCAGCATGAGCCCCAAGGGCTTGCCGACGCGCATCGAGTTGTTCACGATGGTGCAGAACGCCCCTTCGAGCCTGATGTCCGCCCGCGACTGCAGGGCCTTCACCACGGCCTTCGCCGTCGCCGGGACGACGCACTTGAGCCCGCGCGGCTCGTCGAGGTAGCGCCGGTACTTGATGAGGTAGCCCAGGTTCAGCGAGTGCAGGCCCTCGATGTCCTTGCCCGCGGAGACTAGGTCCATGACCTCCTCGTCGAGCCGGTGGATGCGCAGCGGGTACATGACGACGACGCCCTGGACCTCGGGGTCGGCGTTGAGGTTGTCCACCGCGGCCAGCAGCTCCGCCTCCGTACGCGCCTCGACCGAGCGGGCCAGGAAGCCCAGCGAACGGGCGTCCTTCAGGATCATATCGCGGTACTGGGCCGACGCCGCGTCGGAGCGCCCTTTGAGGAGCACGGTCGCCAGCCCCGGGGTGAAGGGCAGCTCCGCCCGGCGCGCCTTGACCCAGGAGAAGAAGTCGTCGGCCATCGCCCGGCAGTCTATCACCGCTGTCACGGCCGGGATTATACCCATCTTGGGAGCGCTCTTGACGGCCCGACCTTGCAGGGACACACTATGCTGTCATGCGACGAGCCCTGCGCGCCCTCTTGGCGGCCGCCGTGCTGCTCCCGGCCGCCTCCTCGGGGGCGTCCGACGACGACGGCTGGGAGCGCTATCTGAAGCGCACCGAGATCCTGCGCCAGCAGCGCGACAAGGGGAACCACGACGAGGCGGCCCTGCTCAAGGTCCTGCGCGAAGCCGGCGTGCTGACCCTGGACGCCAATGACGGGGGGACCTCCTCCCAGAGCTCGTACGCGGCCGGCTTCCGGCCGTTCAAGGTCCGCGTCTACGGCGGGATGTGGCGCTGGCCCCTCAAGGCCGGGGTGGTCAGCTCCGAATACGGCCGGCGCTGGGGCCGGCGCCACGACGGGATCGACATCGCCGCCGACGAGGGGGACCTGGTGTACGCCGCGGCCCCCGGCGAGGTCATCTATTCGGGCAGCGAGCTGCGCGGCTATGGGAACGTCATCGTCATCCGCCACGACGAGAAGACGACCTCCCTGTACGCGCACAACTCCTCGCTGCGCGTCAAGAAAGGCGAGACGGTGCGCGGGGGGGACCTCGTGGCCACCGTCGGCTCGACGGGCCGCTCCACCGGGCCCCACGTCCACTTCGAGCTCCGACGCAAGAAGAAGGCGCTCGACCCCCGCAAGCTCCTTCCAAAGACCAGATTCTAGTGGTACCATAGGCCCGATGGCCCTCGCCCCTCTTGTCCTCGTGGTCGACGACGAAGTGCCCATCGCGAACATGATCTGCGAGACCCTCGAGCGCCAGGGCCTGCGCGTCTCGCACTGCCAGGACGCCGCCCAGGCCCTCATCCAGGCCGAGGCCCTCAAACCTTCGCTCGTCATCACCGACATCATGATGCCGGTATGGGGCTCCGGAATCGACGCCTATAACCGCATGCGCTCCCACCGCCACCTCAAGGACGTCCCCATCATCTTCCTGACCGGGATGCGCTCCGAGCTGGCGCGCAACATAGTCCCCATCGGCGACCCGCGTTCGAGGCTCCTTTTCAAGCCCGTATCGCTGGCCAATTTGTTGCGAACCATCAGAGACTTGACCGGAGACCGGCTTCTCGGGCCGGCAGCGAAGGCGTAAGGGGCGACCAATGGCTGAGACCATCACGAAGAAGAACGTGGCCGTGCTGAAGATCGACGGCAAGGAGATCGAGCTCCCGCTCATCGTCGGAAGCGAAGGGGAGCGCGCCGTCGATATCCAGAAGCTGCGCGCGCAGACCGGCTATATCACGCTCGACCCGGGCTACATGAACACCGGCTCCTGCGAGAGCTCCATCACGTTCATCGACGGAGAGAAGGGGATCCTGCGCTACCGCGGCATCCCGATCGAGGAGGTCTCCGAGAAGTCCGAGTTCCTCGAAGTCTGCTACCTGCTCATCAACGGGCGCCTTCCCAAGAAGGCCGAGTACGACAAGTTCGTCGACCTGATCACGCGGCACACCCTCATCCACGAGGACATGAAGCGCTTCTACGACGGCTTCCCGCGCGACGCCCATCCCATGGCCATCCTGTCCTCGGCCGTCAACACGCTCTCGACCTTCTACCAGCGCGGCGACGGGACGCCGAACTACAACGAGCTCGACATCATCCGGATGCTGGCCAAGCTCCCGACCATCGCGGCCCTGGCGTACAAGAAGTCCATCGGCCAGGCCCCGATGTATCCGTGCAACAAGTACGGGTACGCCGAGAACTTCCTGCACATGATGTTCGGCCTCCCCTCGATGGACTACGAGGTGGATCCGACGGCGGCCAAGGCGCTCGACCTGCTGTTCATCCTGCACGCCGACCACGAGCAGAACTGCTCGACCTCGACCGTGCGCCTGGTGGGCTCGTCGAAGGCCAACATCTTCACCTCCATCTCGGCGGGGATCTCGGCGCTGTGGGGCCCGCTCCACGGGGGGGCCAACCAGGCCGTGCTCGAGATGCTCCAGGACATCCACAACGGGGGCGGAGACGTCAAGAAGTTCGTCCAGCGCGCCAAGGACGGACAGGGCGACCGCCTGATGGGCTTCGGGCACCGTGTCTACAAGAACTTCGACCCGCGGGCCAAGATAATCAAGAAGGCAGCCGACGACGTCCTCGCCAAGCTCGGCGTACGCGACCCGCTGCTCGACATCGCCAAGGAGCTCGAAGAGACCGCGCTGAAGGACCCGTACTTCGTCGACCGCAAGCTCTACCCGAACGTGGACTTCTACTCGGGCATCATCTACAAGGCGCTGAACATCCCGACCAACATGTTCACGGTCATGTTCGCCCTGGGCCGCCTGCCCGGGTGGCTGGCCCAGTTCAAGGAGATGGTGGACGCGGGCGGCGCCAAGATCGGGCGTCCGCGCCAGATCTACACCGGGCCGACCAAGACGGCCTACGTGCCGATCACGAAACGCTGACAACGGATGCCCGCAGCGACAGAGGCCGCCGGGGCGTTCTCCCTGGCGGCCTCTACTTTCGCCCTCATCTTCGTCAACGAGCTGGCCGACAAGAGCCGGGTCGTCGGCCTGCTCCTGGCCGGGACCTACCGGAGCCGTTGGCCGGTGTTCTGGGGGATGACGCTGGCCTACGCGGTCCTGACCGCCGTCGCCGTGCTGGCCGGGGGGTGGCTGCACGGCTCGCTGAGCCCGCGGCTGATCTACCTCGGCGCGGGGCTCCTCTTCGCGGGCCTGGGCTCGGCCGCGTTCTTCCTGGCCGATGAGGCGGAGGAAGGGGCCAAGGGCTGGCTGGAGCGGGTGAAGCACTGGGGCCCGTTCGCCGTCTCCTTCGTCGGGACGGCCGCCGCCGAGATGGGCGACCGCACCCAGCTGGCTTCGGCCGGGCTATCGGCGGAATCGGGCCACCCGTTCGTGGTCTACGGCGGAGCGCTGGCGGCGCTGGCCCTGCTCAACCTCCTCACCGTCCTGATGGGGGATTGGCTGTCGACGCGCCTCAACATGGCCCTGGTCAACAAGGGAGGCGGCGCGCTCTTCATCCTGCTCGGCTGCGTCCTGGTCTACCAGGGGCTGGCCCTGCCTTGACCCTCTAGAAAGAGACCAGGTTGTAGCCGTACGGCGCCAGCGTGGAGCGGTGCGCGCCCAAGCGCGGGTGATTGAATTCCACGGTCACCGTCTCGTCGGTGGGATTGGCCAGCACCGCCACCGCCTTCGGCGCGCCGTCCTTTGGCGTATTCGGCCAGAGCAGATAGCCGACCCACTTCGGATAGCCGTCCGGCGGCAGGGCCTCCATCACGGTCTCGCCCATGCGTTCCTTGATCCAGCGCTGCACCTTGAAGGTCTGGTCGTAGAACGCCGCCACGTCGGGCTTAGCGCTCTGCCAGTCCACCGAGACGGGGACGCTGAACGGGATGGGCTTGTGCTCGTGGGGGACGGCGGCGTCGAACCCGATTTCGGATGAGCCGTAGAAGAGCTGGGCCCCCGGCATCAGCAGGGTCAGGAAGGTGGCTCCCGCCATCCACGGCCCGAGCGCGCGCTGGGGGGAGACCTCGTCGTGGTTCCCGGTGAAGACGATCTGCGACATCCCGCCGCGCTGCCAGTCGAGGAAGGATTGGCGCTTCAGGGCCTCGCGGATCCAACCCGGGTCCTTGCTCGTCAGCGCGTCATAGAGGCCGGTATGCCCGCCGGGGCGGTCGATGTTGTTCTTCGAATAGATCAGGTCGAAGCCGATGTTGGAGAGGTCGTCGAAGCGGTCGTAGGCCTCGCACAGGAAGGCCGTGCCGGGCCAGCGCGACTTCGCCTCCGTGATGAGCTCTTCGAGGAACTCGCGGCGGGGCAGCGGGGCGCCGAGCTCTCCCGCCCAGTTGCGCCCGAAGTAGGCGTTGGTCACCTGGTAGGCCATGTCCACGCGAAAGCCGTCCACGCCGGTCCTGGACACCCAGGAGCCGACGATGCGCACCATCTCACGGCGCATGCCGGGGTTCGAGTAGTCCACCTGGGCGGTGTCGGTCCAGTAGTCGCGTGTGCCCCAGGCGTCGTAGCCGCCGTTGCGTATCCACAGCTTGCGGCCGTCGGGAGCGGTCTGCTCGAAGTAGCCGCGGGGAGGCTCGCCGGAGCCGGCCGGCCGGTTGACGAAGTACTCGGGATGCTCCTGCAGGAGCTTCGAGTCCATCGAGGTGTGGTTCGGGATGAAGTCCATGATGACGCGCATCCCCACCGCATGGGCGCGGGCGACGAAGTTGCGGAAGTCGTCGATGGTCCCCAGGTCTGGGCTGATTCCCGCATGGTCGCGCACCGAGTACGGGGAGCCGCCGCCGGTGCCCCAGCGGTTGCGCTCGCCGATGGGCAGGATGCCCATCGCCCAGATGGTGTCGAAGCCCTTCTGCTGGATGTCGCGCAGGTCGTCCTCGGTGCAGTCCGCGAAGAACTTGCCGGTGTCGGGGCCGGAGCCGCCGCGCGCCTGACGCCGCCCGCGCAGGTTGTAGGCGCGGGGGAAGAGCTCGTAGACGCGCGCGGAACGGGCCCAGCCGGCGGCGTCCGCCGCGGACACCGAGCGGCGCAGGCGGTCGGTGTAGTCCGACACGAACGCCATCAGCCTGTCGTAACGCTCGCCGGGAGAGAGGTTCTCGGCGGCAATCTGCCGCAGCGCGGCGCGCGCCTCGCCCGACCAGGAGACCGGGGCCAGCAGGGCGTCGATATAGGAGAAGTAGTCCTTGAGGTGGTGCATCACGGCCTCTTTGCCGTGGATGCGGCGGATCTCCCGCTCGGCCCAATAGAAGCCTTCGAGGCCCGCGGACGGCGCCGTCACCATCCCGCCGTCGGTCAGGTTGAAGGTGAACGGCAGGATGGGACGGCCGTTCGGGGCCTTCGTGCCGCGGGCGAGGATGTCCTTGGCGTCGGGCAGCCATTCGGCCCCGTTGGCCCGGATGCGGGAACCGTCGAAGACCGATGCGGGGAGGCGTCCGCCGGAGAGCGCTTCGAGCTGGGCGGTGGCCGCTCCCTTGGACCAGGACGGGGGGGCGAGGAGGAGGAGGGAAAGGACCGCCGATAGAACGCCGCGCAGCCGCGCCATGCCCACCTCCCGCATGGGCGCTATGTTACGCGAGGCCAGACTTAAGAAATAGAACCTTGGGGCCCGAACCCGACCAGGCCCAAAGGCCCATATTGTCAACAAGTCAACGGCTGCGCAGGCGGTAGGCCCACCAGACGCCGGTGAGGAAGCCCCCGATGTGGGCCCACCAGGCGACGCCGCCGATGGCCAGAGCGCCGGAATAGAGCTGGGTCAGGAACCAGACCCCCAGATAAAGGAAGGCGGGGATTTCGGCGTAATGCAGGAAGATGAAGATGGGGACTACGGTGGTGACCTTGGCCCTGGGGAAGAAGAACACATAGGCTCCCAGGACCCCGGCTATCGCCCCCGAGGCGCCGATGACGGGGATGGCGGAGCCGGGCTGGGCTACGACCTGGACGGCGCCGGCCGCCAGGCCGCAGAGCAGGTAGAAGGCCAGGTAGCGGAAGTGGCCCAGCCTGTCCTCCACGTTGTCGCCGAATATCCACAGGGTCCAGAGATTCCCGACGGCATGGGTCCAGCCCCCGTGCAGGAACATCGAGGTGACGAAGTCGTCGAAAGCGGGCCGGGCGGGGACCAGGCCGTGGGCGTCCAGGAAGGGGCCCAGGCGCTTGCCCAGGGTCAACTCATGGTAGAAGACGGCCGCGTTGGCCGCGATGAGGGCCCAGGTGACGAACGGGAAGGACTTCGAAGGGACGTTGTCGCGTATTGGGAACACTTCGGCCAATAAGATATAATATTAGGATTCTAAGACGGACGGAGACCAAAGGAATGCCTACTGCCACGATGGACTACAAAGTCAAGGACATCTCGCTCGCCGATTGGGGCCGCAAGGAGATCGAAATCGCCGAGACCGAGATGCCGGGCCTGATGGCCCTGCGCGAGGAGTACGGCGCGAAGAAGCCCCTCAAGGGCGCCCGCATCGCCGGCTGCCTGCACATGACCATCCAGACAGCCGTCCTCATCGAGACCCTGGAAGCCCTGGGCGCCAGCGTCCGCTGGTCCTCGTGCAACATCTTCTCGACCCAGGACCATGCCGCCGCCGCCATCGCCAAGGCCGGCCGCACGGCCGTGTTCGCCTGGAAGGGCGAGACGGAGAAGGAGTACGACTGGTGCATCGAGCAGACCCTGCGCTGGCCCGACGGCTCCGGCCCGACCATCCTGCTCGACGACGGCGGTGACCTCACCAACATCGTCATCGACAAGTACCCGGCGCTGCTCAAGGACATCGTCGGCCTGTCCGAGGAGACGACCACCGGCGTGCACCGGCTCTACGAGCGCGAGAAGAACGGGAAGCTCCCGATTCCCGCCATCAACGTCAACGACTCCTGCACCAAGTCCAAGTTCGACAACCTCTACGGCTGCCGCGAGTCGCTCCTGGACGGCATCAAGCGGGCGACCTCGGTCATGATCGCCGGCAAGACCGCCGTCGTCGCCGGCTACGGCGACGTGGGCAAGGGCTGCGCCCAGTCGCTGCGCGGGCAGGGCGCCCGCGTCCTCATCACCGAGATCGACCCCATCTGCGCGCTGCAGGCGGCGATGGAAGGCTACCAGGTCGTCACGATGGAGGATGCCGCGCCCGTCGCCGACATCTTCGTCACGGCCACCGGCTGCGCCGACATCATCCGCCGCGAGCACCTCGACGCCATGAAGGACCAGGCCATCGTCTGCAATATCGGCCACTTCGACCTCGAGATCGACATCGCCAGCCTCAACAACGACAAGAAGGTGGGTAAGGTCAACATCAAGCCCCAGGTGGACCAGTACGTCCTGCCCTCGGGCAAGAAGCTGACCATCCTCGCCGAGGGCCGCCTCGTCAACCTCGGCTGCGCCAACGGCCATCCGAGCTTCGTGATGTCGAACTCCTTCACGAACCAGACCCTGGCCCAGCTCGAGCTCTGGAAGAACAAGGGCACGGGCAAGTACAAGAACAAGGTCTACATCCTCCCCAAGGAGCTCGACGAGCTGGTGGCGAAGCTGCACCTCAAGAAGATCGGGGCGAAGCTCACCAAGCTCACCGACAAGCAGGCCAAATACCTCGGCATCAAGGTCGATGGCCCGTTCAAGCCCGAGAACTACCGGTACTAAGCCTCGGAACCCCGCCCCATCTCTCTCGCCGTGGGCGAGGGAGATGGGGCCGTCTTGGGGACAGGTGAACATGGGATTCCCGTTGCTCATCATCGGCCTCCTTCTGCCCCTTCGCGCCGCAGCCGCGCCAGAGCTCGACATACCGCGCTTTGAGCACGCACCAAAAATTGACGGACTCCTCGACGACCCCGCCTGGCTGCAAGCCGCCAGGGCCCCCGACCTGACCCAGTTCCGGCCCAACGAGGGCGTCAGCGCATCGGAGCGGACCGTCGCCTATCTCGGCTACGATTCGAACAACCTCTACGCAGCGTTCTATTGCGTCGATTCCGATACGGCGGGCGTGAGGGGGCACCTCGCGCCCCGCGATCAGATTTCCGGCGACGACTGGGTTGGGATCATCCTGGACCCCCACGGCGACCAGCGCCGGGCCATGGAGTTCTTCGCCAACCCCATGGGCATCCAGCTCGACCTATTCTCGAAGGGGGGGAACGAAGACGTCGCCCCGGACTTCGTCTGGTTCACCGCGGGGAAGCCCGCAGCCGACGGATTCGTCGTCGAGATGCGCATCCCCCTCAAGACGCTGCGCTTCTCGAAGAAGCCCGAGCAGCGCTGGCGGGTCATGGCGCCGCGAACGAACGTCTGGGGGTGAACCTGAAGTACGGCCTCACCCCGGACTGGACCATGGATTCTACCTACAACCCCGACTTCAGCCAGATCGAGGCTGACCAGCCCCAGATTCAGGTCAACCAACGCTTCCCGCTCTTCTACTCCGAGAAGCGCCCATTCTTCATGGAAGGCTCGGACATCTTCTCGACCCCCCTGCTCCTGGTGCATACCCGGACCTTGGTGGACCCGGAGTACGGACTCAGGTTGACCGGCCAGGAAGGCCCGGTCTCCGCCGGGGCGCTTCGCGCCCGCGACCGTAGCCAGGGCGGCTCATCATTCGACATCGCCCGTGTTAACGCCGCAGTCGGACGGGAATCCACGCTGGGAGGAATCTACAGCTCCCGCGGGCTCCAAGGCGGACAGTTCAACCGGCTGGGCGGCGTGGACGGCACGCTCCACTTCCGGAATATCTACACCCTGAACTTCCAGGCCGTCGACTCCTTCAGCCGGAAGAACGGCGCCCATTACATCGAAGGGGCGGGTTATCGGTTCGAGATATCCCGGGCCGTCAGAAAATTCTTCATCGATGCGGCCTACACCGACCTCCACCCGAACTTCCGCGCGGACAGCGGGTTCATAAGCCGCGTGGACATCCGGGATACCGTGTTGAGCGCCGGCTACCGCCACTACCCCAACAACGGCTCCGCTCTACAGTCGGTCAACCCATCCGTCACCTACGACCGCACCTTCAACCATAAAGGGACCCTGACCGACGAACTGCTCGCCCTGAGCCTGTCCGCCGCATTCCCGTATCAAACCAGCCTCAGCGTCTCGTTGGAACCGTCGACACTGGAGCGCTTCGGCGGCGCTGATTTCCACAAGAAGCGCGCGGATTTCTCGTTTTCCTCGGAACCGACGTCCTACCTTTCCGGCTCCGTCGACCTCGGCGTGGGGGAGAAGCTCGACTACGGGGCCGCCGTGCCCTTCCTAGGTGACGCCCTCGACAAAAGCGCGTCGGTGACCATCCGGCCGACCTCGCGCCTGAGCCTGGAGCAGCGCTACATAGGAAGCCGCCTCGACACCAAGGGCGGGCGCCGTGTATTCGACGAGAACATCTGGCGGGAGAAGGCGACCTTCCAATGGAACAGGGAGGTCTCGACCCGGATCGTCTTTCAGTACGGCACGCTGCGCCACCGCGGCTTCGCTAGCTTCCTGACTTCCTATCTCCTCATGCCCGGAACAGCGGTCCACGTCGGCTACGACTGGAGCTTCGGCAGGGTGGTCTCAGATCTACAGACCACCCGGCGCCTCGTTTTCGCGAAGGCGTCCTACCTGTTCCGGCTCTGAACAGCCGCTCAGCGCCCGAAGAGGTCTTCCCAGCCGCCGACGGGACCGTAATAAGGATACTGCTGCTCGATCGACGGCGCGGCGTTGTACATCACGTGGGCCATCGAGTCGTAGAGCAGGTACCAGGAGTAGAGGCTGCCGGCCAGGCAGGCCGCCAGCAGGACGCCGGTGAGGACGGCCTCCCACCTCTTCATCGGCTTCTCGGGGTCGGCCTTCTTGGGGGCGGGGGCCTCGGCCTTCTTCTCTTCGGAGACGCCGTTGAACGGGCGGGCCAGGCCGACGCCGGCAACGCGCGGCCAGCTGCGCACGCCGGGGACGACGGCGGCGGGCTCATCGGCGGCCTGGAGGCGGGAACCCTCGAAGACGGCCTTCAGGCGGCCGGAAGCCTCGGCGGAGGAGCGGCCCTTCTCGTCGGCGAACGGCTTGGCGGCGGCCTCGAGGGCGGCGGCCACGGGCTTCTCGGCGACCGCGTTGGCTTCAGCCGGGGCGGCCAGGCCCACGCCGTGGGAGCGGGGCCAGGCGCGCACGCCGGGGACGGGCATGGCCACGGCGTCGGCGCGCGGCAGCACGGAGGCGGCGGGCAAGGTCGGGGTCAGCGAAACGGAGGGCAGGACGGGGTTGGCCAGGGCCGGGGCCTTGAGGCCGGCGACGGCCGCTCCGGTCAGCGCCGGCCCCGGGTTGACGGGGGCGACGCGCACGCCCGTCATCATCTGGGCGGCGGCCGGAAGAGCGGCGAGGACGGCGAGCGCGGCGAGGGAGAGGCGGTTCTTTAAGGTCATGCACCTAGGCTACCAGCAAATGCCCGCCTGCGACAGAGACCATCGGCCCAGACGGGCCGGACATTGGTACTAGGCCCTTCGGCGGTAGACGGCGGCCCGCGGAGCGTCCGGACGGTCCCTGAAGACATGGATCCCGGGGTCGGGACGGTTGCCCCAGGGGCCGTCGGGGGAGTCGAGCTCGATGCGCTCGAAGCGCGACCAGTCCACGCGCAGCGCGACCCGCTCGGCCTCGCTGCGCACGACGATCCAGCGCACATCCTCCTCGCGGACCGCCCGCCGGCCCTGCCCGCCTCCGACGACGCGCCGCGCGGTGTGGTACATGAAGGAGAGGTCGGGATAGCTGACCAGGGCCAGCTCCCCGGGGGCCGCCTCGCGGCCCATCAGCTCGGCCGCGGCGCGCACCGCGTCCTTCGGAGGCCGGCGCAGCTCGGCGGCCATGTCGAGCAGGTCGCGCTTGGCGACGGGCAGCAGGCCCAGCCAGGTCCCGGCGCTCCAGGCGTTGCTGAAGAGCAGCGCCGACAGCGCCAGGCCCGCCGCGACGGGGCGCGGGCAGAGGACGCCGAGCGTCTCGGCGGCCAGATGGGAGGCCAGCGGGATGAAGACGACGAGGTAGCGGAAGAAGAAGTGCGGGGCCAGCACCAGCACGGCCAGGCCTCCGCCGAGCAGGGCCAGCGGCCGGCGCATGCGCGGCGTGCGCAGCGCCGCCCAGACGGCGACGGCCGCCAGGAGCAGGGGGAAGACCTGGGAGTCGAGCCCGCCGACGAGCTCGCGCAGGTTCTCGAGGCGCGAGACCGGCACGCCCCCGGCCCCGCCCGCCCGGGCGAAGACCCGGAAGTAGGCGAAGCCCGGCGCCAGCGCGAGGAAGGCCGCGGCCGCCGCGCGCAGGTCGGCGCGCGCCGGCCGGCGCCGGCGCGCCTCGCATACGAGGAAGTGCAGGGCCACCCCGCCGGCCACGGCGAAGAGCACCAGGAAGGTGGCGTGGAACAGGAGGAAGGCGGCGGCCACGAGGTGGAGGCGCGCGCGCGGCCGGCCGTCGAGGAACTCCTCGTAGGCCCACCACAGGTACAAGGACAGCAGCGCCGCCGCGGCGTACCAGCGGCATTGCCTGGCGTGCAGCAGCCAGGGGACGCTGGCCAGGGTGAGCCCCACGGCCGTCCAGGCGATGCGCTCCGAACCCGACCAGCGCTTGGAGAGCGCGAAGAGCAGCGGTAGCAGCGCCAGCGCGCACAGCGCGGAGGGCAGGCGCGCCGCCCATGCGGTCGGGCCGAGGACGGCGATGGGAACGGCCGAGGCGTACATCATCAGCCAGGGGGAATAGCTCCATAGGCCGCGCCGGTCGTGGTCCAGCCCCTGGTTCTGGCTGACGAGGTTGGTCCCGTCGTCGGCCTTGGGCAGGCCGTAGCGCAGCACGCGCCGGGCCAAGACGGCGGTCTCGGCCTCGTCCTGCCAGAGCGCCGTCTCGCCCAGACCGCGCAGGTGCAGGAAGGCCGCTAGGGCGAGCACCAGCGCCCAGGCGGCGGCGGTCCGGCTCACCGCGCCCCGCGCAGGCGCCGGACGTTCTCGCCTATGAGGGCCCGGCGCGCCGGGTCGGACTCAAGAGCCCCGGCGCGCTCGAGGGCGTCGGCCGCCTCGGCGCCGCGGCCCTGCTCGGCCAGCATCAGGCCCATGTTGAGCCAGGAGGCCTTGAAGGAGGGGTCGGCCGACACCGAGGCGCGGTATTCCTCCAGGGCCTTGTCCCGCCAGCCGCGGTTGGCGTAGACGACGGCCATGCTGTAGTGCGAGACGCCGGGGTCCTCGCCGCCGATGAGGGGCAGGCGCGAAAAACCCGCCGTGACGAGGCAGAGCGCCGCCAATGCCCCGGCCTTCGTCCAACTGCGCGCCGCGGCGTAGTCGTAGAGGCGCGACAACGCCAGCCCGGCGAAGGGGATGAGGCCGGCCGCGGCCGGGAAGCGGTAGCGCGCCAGCACATAGAAGAGGACGCAGACGAGGAACTGCGCCAGGACGAAGGCATGCAGCATCCAGAAGCGCGTCGCGCCGCGCAGGCTCCAGAGCAGGCCCGCCAGACCGAAGGCCGAGATGAAGCCCCAGGACACCAGCGGAACCGGACCCAGGCGCGTGAAGCGCCGGAAGATCTCCAGGAAGAAGTTGTCGGGGGGCTCGGCGTGGTTCCAGAAGTAGCCGGCCTTGCGCACGAAGAGCGCCGCCGCGCGCCCGGGCTCGCGGCCCCAGAACTCCAGGACCCGGCCGGTCCAATAGCGGGAGACCTCCGCGCGCGACAGCGGCCGGCCGAGCCGGCGGCCGGCCTCCTCGGCGAAGTCCTGGTACTCGTGCCCCGGCCCGTAGCGCACGAAGGAGGGCGGCTGGTTCAGGCCGTCAGCCTCGGGGTTGTTGCCCAGATACAGGTTGACCCCGCCCGAGGAGGTCGTCAGACCCCAGCCCGCCTCGGGGACGACGAGGCGGTTGCGCACCTGGAACGGGAGCAGCGGCAGCCACAGCCCGAGGGCGAAGGCGGCCAGGCACCGGACGATGACGGCCGGCTCCCGGCGCAGGTGCCACAGGCACCCCAGGGCGGCCAGCGGGGCGAAGAGCAGGGCGGTCGGGCGCAGGGCCGCCGAGGCGCCGAGGCACAGGCCCCCCAGGCCCCACCACAGCCAGCGCCGGCGCGAGAAGCTGGCCCGTCCGATCAGCCAGAGCGTCGAGGCGCTGGCCAGGAGCATGCACCATTCCCCGAGCAGGCGCGACTCGAAGAAGAGCGCGGGGCCGTAGGCGGCGGCCAGCAGGCCCGCCGCCATGGCCGCGCGACGGTCGAAGGCGCGCGCCGTCACCCGGTACAGCAGCGGGGCGACGAGGGCGCCGAGGGCATGCTGGAGCACGAACAGCGCGTGCTGGGACGGCCCGATGACGGCCCGCACCGCGGCGAGGAAGTACGGGTAGGCGGGGTTGAAGTCGAACACGCCCAGGCTGGGGGCGAGCCAGCCTTCCTTGAGGATGGTGTCGGCCCAGGATTCGAAGATGGCGTCGTCGAGGAGGGGGACCGTCAGCCAGAAGTCCGCACGGTGCCAGACCAGATGGACGAGGCGCAGGCCCAAGGCCAGGGCATACAGGGTCCAGAACCGGGACGGGGCGTCCGCCTCCTGGACGACGGGGGGGTCGGACGGGCGCGGGACCTGATGCCGGCCGCGCTTGCGGCTCACACGGTCCGCACCCGGCGCGGGGCGAAGGCCGCGGCGGCCACGAGCAGCTGCAGCGCGGTAAAGGCCAGCAGCCAGCCCGCCGCCTTGTCCATGAAGCCGTAGGAATGCAGGCCGATGCCCAGCATGTTGACCCCGAACCACGACAGGGCCGTCACGATGTCGCCCAGCACGGCCAACACCATGAAGCCGCGCTCGCGCACATAGCCGCCCATGCGGGCGTGCAGGATGATGGCGCACCACAGGACGATCATGAAAGCGCCGTTCTCCTTGGGGTCCCAGCCCCAGAACCGCCCCCAGCTCTGGTCGGCCCAGATTCCGCCCAGCACCGTGCCTATGAAGCTGAAGAGCAGCGAGAAGGCCACCACGCCGTAGGTCATCTTGTAGAGCGCCTTCTCGTCCTCGGGCGCCAGGCCGCCCCAGCGTCCCTTGAGGATCCAGACATGGGCCAGCAGCCCGGCCAGGAAGGTCCCCGCGTAGCCGATGGTGATGGTGACGACGTGCGTTCCCAGCCAGAAGTTCGAGTCGAGGACGGCCTGCATCATCTCCAGCGTGTCGCCGGAGGCCGCCAGGTGGTGGGCGATGAGGAGGGTGGCGAAGCCGCAGGCCCCGCCGACGGCCGAGGCCAGGCCGCGCCGGTGCCAGCGCTCGAGGACGAAGGCGAGCAGGGCCGCCACCCAGCCGACGAAGACCGCCGACGAATACAGGTTCGTGACGGGCGGCCGGCCCTGCAGGAACATGCGCGCCGCCAGCCCGGCGGTATGGACGGCCAAGGCCAGCCCTAGCAGCCACAGCGCGCTGCGCCTGAGCGCCGGACCCCGCACCAGGTACGAGGCCATCGCGCACAGGAACACGGCGACATAGAGGGCCATGCCGCGCACGAACGGCTGCACCCGGTTGAAGACCGACTCCCAGTGGGCGCGGCTCCGGGCCCCCGGGCCGCGCGCCGCCGCCCCCTCCAGCCCCTGCAGCGCCGCCGTGAACCGGCCGGCGTCGTCGGCCTTGGCGGCGTCGAGGAGGGCGGCCCAGGACTTCGCCTCGGCGCTGAGCCGCCCGTCCCGCAGGGAGCCGAGCAGGTCTCCCGGAACCGTGTTCCAGGCGTCCGCGGCGGCGCCCGGAGCCGGGGGGACCGCCTTGACGTAAGCGAGCTCGTCAGCGTCCCGATAGCGGGAGAAGAAGGCACCCAGACGCTCCATGCCGCGCGATGGCTTCGCCGGTTCCTTGGCGATTCCGCTCACGAAGTCCGACAGCCCCTCGGCCAGAGCCAGCTCGTATTCCGCGGCTTCCTGCACCCGCGAGGCGCCGTCCGCCGGCGCCAGCGTGTTCCTGAGCCTATGGTAGAGCATCACCCGGTCGTGGAGCGTGTGCACGGCGCCCTCGAAGCGCGTACGGAGCTTCGCCTCGACCCCCTCGGCCCTCTCGGCCTGGCGCGAGATCTCGGGGAGCTGGGCCTGCAGCTCGTTGAACGAGAAGACGCCCTTCCCCTCGGCGCGCTTGCCGAGCAGGCCCAGCAGGTCGGGGTCGTGCACGACGAAGAGCGGCCGGGCCGCGGAGCGCGACGGGTCCGCCGCGGCCTCCAGCAGCCATTCGGCCGCGCTGAGGCGCTCGGCGCCGTCGCGCAGCGTCTGCTTGCCGTGGATCACCAGCAGCGAGGTCCGGGCGATGGTGTCGAGCGGCTTGATGCGGCCGTTGTGCAGGACGGGCAGGCGGCCGAAGCGGTCCGCGTCCACCGCCGCGGAGCGCGGCGGGACGAAGCCGGCCAGCACATAGAGCCCGGCGACGGCCGCCAGCGCGGCGCTCAGGCGCCGCGAGCGGCCGTCCTCGGCCGGGACGCCGCCTTCGTGCTCCCGCTGCGCGGGCTTGGCGCCCCAAAGCATCAGGCCGAAATGCCAGAGCAGGCCGGCCGTCACGACCCCGAACGAGGCGTACGGGAGGAGCCAGCCCGGATTGCGCACGACCTGCAGCACGGAGAGCCGGTCCCCTTTGCCGAAGCTGGCCTGATAGAAGGTCCGGCCTCCGTAGCGCAGCGGGTGGTTCATCCAGATGAGGGTGTCGCGGTCCTCGCCCGTGGTGCGGTTCGTGATGCGCACGAGGCTGGAGAAGTTCTTGGGGATGTTCGTCCCGGCGTAGACGTCGTGCTTGAAATCCTTGAGCGTCAGAGTGAACGGCAGGTAGTGCCGCTCCGGCCGCATCGCGATGTTCCAGCGGCGCGTGCCCGAGGCGAAGACCTGCGGGGCGCCCAGCGCGCTCGAGGCCAGCCAGGTGCCCAGCGGACGGCCGTCCTCGACCACCTGGACATAGGCGGCCCGCAAGTTCCTCTCGTCGTCGCGGCTGACGGGGGGGAGCGGCCGCAGCACCACCATCGCCCCGACCCCGCGGTCCGCCACGGACTCCGGCACGCCCGCGCCGGCCGGACGGGGGCCGACCTCGGCGTTGGCGAAGGAGGAGACCACCTTCAGCGAGAACGGCCAGGCCGGATGGGTCAGGACGGCTCCGTCCTTGAGCGCCTCCTGCCGGACCGCGTATACGGTGTCGGCGTCCGGGTCCGTCTCGTCGATGACGACCAGCTCGTCGCGCCGATGGGCCTCGGTGTAGTCGAGGGACTGTCCCTCTTCGACCGCCATCATGGTCTCCACGGCCATGATTCCGGTGGCGAACTCGCCGACGACGAACAGCGCCAGGCCCGCGTGGACCAGCCACAGGCCCGCCTTCGAGCGGACCCTCTGCAGGCGCCAGAGCATCACGGCGGCCAGGTTCACGAACAGCAGCAGCCCGACCGCCCCGCCAGCCGGGAACCAGGGCACCTGCGCCGTGGTGCCTGGGATGCGCGTCCAGAGCAGGAAGGCGCGGAAGTAGCGGTCGATGGCGTTGAAGGTGCCGATCTCCACCTGGCCCAGGGTGCAAAGCACCACCAGGGCTCCCAGCAAGGACAGGGCGGTCAGGGTGAGCCCCAATCCGGACAGGGTCCGACGCCAATCGGCCTTAGGCATCCGTGGTCAGGAGGCCGGCTTCACGCCGCCGACGAAGGTCTTGAAGGCGGCCTTGGCGTCGCCGACGCTCTTCGACGAGCCGATCAGTTTGAAGAACCAGGTCTCCCCGTTGCGGGTGAGCATGGCGGCCAGCATGCGCTGCGAAGCCCCTTCCAGGTCCACCACGGTGAACTTCCCGGCGGGCGAGGCCACGGACTGAGCCGCCTTCGCCATCCCCGCTTCGTCCCATGGGGGGAGCCCCACCTGCCCCCGCCAACGGTTGACGTTGGCGAGGTCGCCCCCGGCGTCCCCGGGCAGGGAGATGACCGACAGCTCGGCGCCCCCGGGAATCATGAAGGTGGCGCGGCGCATGCCGGAAGCGGGTTTCTCCGTCCAGCCGGCCGGGCCCTTCCAGACGATCGAGTTCGGCGTCGCCGTGGCCATGGCGGCGAGCTCGGGAGGCATCGCGCCCATCCCCGACCCCATCCCCGAGCCGGCGCCCAGGGACGGATGCCCGTCGGGCAGCCCCGCGGGGGAGGCGGCGGGCGCGGCCATCCCGGAATCGGCCGGCTTGGCGATCTTGTAGACCTGGATTTCGTCCTTCTTGCAGGCGGACAGGACCAGCAGGGCTGCGAGCAGGGAATATCTCATGGGGTCTCCTCGTATCGTCTCAAGATGGGAGTATCATACAAATTGATACACTCGCCCCCGATGCTCAAGGACCTGCGCATCCTCGGGAAGGAGGCCGCCGTCTACGGGCTTTCCACCGTCGTCGCCCGGCTCCTCAACTTCCTGCTGCTCCCGTTCTACACCCATTTCCTGAGCCCCGGGGAATACGGGGCCGTGACCACGGCCTACTCCTACATCGCCTTCCTCAACATCGTCTTCCTGCTGGGCCTCGACCAGGCCTATCTGCGCTTCGCGGCGGGCTCCGAAGAAGCCCGGGCGGAATCGACCTTCTCCACGGCCTTCTGGGTCCTCGCCGCCTGGAGCGCGGCCGCGGCTGTCCTCCTCGCCCTCATGGCCGGGCCCCTGGCGGCCGTCGGCGGCATCACCGTGGACGGCCCGGCCGTCATGCGCTGTTCGGCGGCCATCATCCTGCTCGACACCCTGGCCGCCCCCGCCTTCGCCGAGCTGCGCCTGCGCCACCGGGCCTGGGCCTTCGCCGGCATCAAGTCCTTCAACATCGTCGTCTCCGTCGTCCTCAACATCGCCTTCGTAGGCGTCCTGCGCCTGGGCGTGCGCGGCGTCTTCCTGGCCGGGGTGGCGTCCTCGGCGGCCACCCTCGCCCTGCTGGCCCCCGTGGTGGTCTCGCGCCTGAGGCCGCGCTTCGACGGCGTGCTCGCCCGGACCATGCTGCGCTTCGGCCTCCCGCTCATCCCCGCCGGCCTGGGCGCGATGGTGGTCCAGGTCGCCGACCGGCCCATCCTCCTCAAGATGACGGATTCGGCCACGGTCGGCATCTACCAGGCGAACTACCGGCTGGGCATCTTCATGATGCTGTTCGTCACCACCTTCGACCAGGCCTTCCGCCCGTTCTACTTCGAGCGCGCCGAAGCCCCCGGAACCCCGGCCCTGCTGGCCCGGGTCTTCACGCTGTTCGTGGCCGCGGCCTCCTGGCTGGCCCTGGCGCTCTCCTTGTTCCTGCCCGACCTGGCGCGCTTGGAGCTCGCCGGACGCCCCATCATCCACAGCGCGTATTGGGAGGGGCTGGGCGTCGTCCCCGTCGTCCTGTTCGCCTACGTCCTCCACGGCGCCTATGTGAACTTCCTGGCCCCGGTCACCATCTCCAAGCAGACCGAGTCGGTGGCCGCCGTGACCGCGCTGGGCGCCCTCGTGAACGTGATGGCGAACCTGATCCTCATCCCGCACATGGGGATGATGGGGGCGGCCTGGGCGACGCTGGCCGCCTACGCGGCGATGGCGGCCCAGATGCGCTGGTTCGGCCGTCGGGCGATGGACGTGCCCTACGAATGGGACAGGGTGGCCCGGGCGTTGGCCCCGGTCGGGGCGGCCGGCGCGGCCGCCTGGCTCCTGCACCCGGCCCTCCCGCCGTCGGTCTGGACCGGGGCCCGCGTGCTGCTGCTGTTGGCGATTCCCGCAGCCTGGCTGCCGCTGGGCGTATTAAGGAAGGATCTCTAAGGTCCCGCGCCGGCCGTCGACGCGGACCTTGTCGCCTTCACGCAGCAGAGCGCGGCGCCGTTCGGAAGCTACCCGGCCGCCTCCGGGTCCCGCCTTCCAGAGCGGGAGCTCCAGCATCAAGCCCGTCCCTTCGTCCCACGACCCCCGCGGCACGTCCACGCCGGGGATGCCCGCCCGCGCGGCGAACGCCTGGGCCTGCGGTCCCCCGGCCGTCGGGACGACGGCCCGGGCCTTCGCGGCCGACTGCATGTCCCTGGAGGAGAGGAAGGGCGTGGCGAAGATCAGCTTGCCCTCCGCCGCCCGGGCGGCGTCGAAGGTCAGGGGCCCTTCGACCGGAGCCCCTCCCGCCAGCGGGGTCCCGGCTACGGCGTCGAAGGGCAGAGCGCCCGGCCCCTCCGCCTCGGAGCCGGCGACGAGCCCGAACTCCTCCAGCCGGGCCAGGGCGTCGGCGGGGGAGACGGAACGGCGGGCCAGCGCGGAAGAGGCCACTTCGGCGGCCATCCGGGAGGGAAGGCCGTCGTCGCCGCGCGCGAAGAGGACGATGAGCCAGGCGTCCGGCCCGACCCGCCACTGCCCGCGCTCCACCCGCCGCCCCGCGGCGACGCCCGCCGGCAGGGACCGGGCCAGCGCGGGCCCCAGACGCCGGCGCATCGGCCCGGGGACGGGGACGGCGGCCGCGAGACGGTCCAACGGGTCCCAGCGCGGGTCGCGGAGCAGGCGTCCGCCGGCCTTGCGCGCTTCTCCGCGGGCCATCGCCGCCGCCACCGGCCCGTTGAAGCGCAGGTCGATGGTCCTCTGGCCGACGGGGTCTCCGGCCGGGAAGAGGGGGAGCCCCAGCGCCGAAAGGTCCGCGTCCATCCGGGAGCGCAGGGCCTGGCGCGCTCCGGCGCGCGTCATCCAGGCCGCCATGCCCTTGTCGAGCGCGTCCGGACCCGAGCCCACCACGGGCAGGCTGCCCTCGGCCGCGAAGGCGCGCGCCAACGCCTCGACGCGCTCCTCGCCTTGGCGGCGGGTCAGGGTCTCCGACAGGTGCGCCTTGAGCAGCGGCGCCAGGCGGCGGCTGGCCGATGCCGCGCCCCAGGCCGAGGCGAATCGCTCGGCGCGCTCCTCAGGGTCGGCCGCGCGCTCGGCCCCGAAGGCCGCCCGCACGATGCCGGATTCGGCGGAGACGGAGAAGCCGCATTCGAAGAGCGCCCTGGCCAGGAAGTAGAAGGCCGACTGTTCCAGCGACCCGGGGCCGGGAGCCTCGGCGCGCACGCGCACCGACGGCGAGCCCGGGGGAGCCCAGAGGTCGAGGAAGACCTCGACTCCGGCGGAACGCGTCCAGACGCGGCGGCGCGAGGCCGCCGCCTGCTCCGGGGCCCCGCCCGCGCGGACCGCGGCCGCCAGCGCGGCGAGTGCGGGAGTGGCGCGCGGACCGTCGACGCCGTCCACCGCGAGGAACGGGAGCTCCCAGTCGGCCCCGTCCTCGCTGAGCAGGGCGTTCGGGGCGGCGCGGGGACCCGTCGCCTCCAGCGCGCGTTCGCGCAGGGTCCCGGCCAGGCGCAGGGCCGAACGGGAGGCCGCGTCGGCCAGCAGCGCCGCGTCGGCGGGTCCCAGCGGGCCGTCCGTGCGGCCAGCCGCGGCCAGCTTCTCCGAGACCTCCTTCACTCCCGCGGCGGCGGACGGGCCGACGACGCGCGAGACATGCTCGAGGAGCCCCGAGAGGCGGGAGGCCGCGTAGGCCGCATCGGCGCCGCTCGGGGCGGCGGCGGCGGCGGCGCTGCGCAGGGCCAGCGCGTCGACACCCGTCAGGAGGGCGTCCAGGGAGGAGTACCACTCTTGGACGGCGGGGGGAGGAACGGCGCCGCGGCGCACCAGGAAGGTCTCGGCGGCGGCGTTCGCGGCGAAGGCGGGGAACGCGCCGCAGAGCGCCAGCGCGCCGAAACGGGCCGGCCGCATCAGCGTCCGCTGATGAGCCGGTATCCCAGACCCAGCGCGTCCGGAGCGGCGGCGGGGAGAGGCTGGCGCTCGGCGCGCTCGGGGGCGAGCGCCCTAAGGCCGGCCAGCGCCTGCGGCGAGACGGGCTCGACCATCGGCCCGGACGCGACGGCGGAATGCAGGATGCCCAGGGCCTGGAGGGCCTGGAGCACGAAGGCCTTGAGCTGGTCCCAGAGCGTGAGGGAGGTTCCGGCGACGATGGAGCGCGCCGCCACCCAGAAGCCGCGCCAGGCGCTGTCGCCGCGGGAGCGGGCCTGGCGGTAGACCGAGGAGAATCCCGCCTGCGGCCGCATCGCGAACGCCGCGGCCAGCGACGGGCCCTCGGGGGCGGAAGGGCCCTCCAGCGCGACGAAGCCCTTGAGCTCGGGAAGGACGAAGCCCTCGGCGAAGGCGGCGGGGACGGCCGCCACCGGAGCGTCCTTCTGGTCGGCGAACTTGAAGCGCGCGCGCAGCGCGTCGCGTCCGGGGCGCGAGACGGCCTCGATGCGCACCTTCGGAGCGGCCGCGGCCTTCCCGGGGGTCTCCAGCGCGGAACGCAGCACGTGCTTGACCGTGCCGGTCATCTCAGGGAGGTTCTCGATGTAGGGCTGGGAGCCCGAGGCGAGCAGGGCGTTCCAGCCGTGGACCCCCTTGGCGTAGCGGATGGCGTCGGTGGTGCGGCCCTGGGCCGCCGCCGCGACGGCCTTCTCCACAAGGCCCTGCACGGCCGCCGGCGCGCGCGCCGCGGCTTCCGGACGGATGGCGGCGGTGCGCACCGAGGCCTGGGCGGGGGGGAGCCCTTCGTTGGCGATTTCGACGGCCCGGCCGTAAAGGGCGGCCGCTTCGCCGGGCTCGGCCCGGCGGGCCAGCGCGGAGACCTTGCCGAGGGCCGGCTCGACGCCGACCACCTTGGGGTCCGGCAAGCCCTGCACCGCCGTGCCCTGTGAACCTTCGGCGCGGGAGGCGCCGTCGGGCATGATGGAGGTCCCGGGCCGCGTCTGGGAGAAATCGAAGAGCGCGTCCAAGCGGCCGCTGACGGCTCCTTCGACGCCGCCCGCTTCGGCCTTCTTCGCGCCCGCCAGGTCCTTCACGGCGTTCTGGACCGTCGACATGCCGCCGGAGCCGCCTTCGGGGGTGCGCCGCGCGGGGTCGTCGAAGGAAGGCAGGGCGCCCGGCAGCATCGAAGAGGGCGCGGCCGAGCGGGCCTGGGGCCGGGCCATGTCGGCCCGTGCGCCGGGAGCGGCCTCTACGGAGGGCGAAGCGTTGTAGCGCACGGCGGCCGGAGACGGCAGAGCCACCTGGGGATTCACGGCGGCGGCGGCCGAGGCGGAGGGATTCGCGCCGGGGACCACGGCCCGGGGCGCGGCGAAGGCACCGTTGTTGTTCGTCAGGCTGACGTTGGGGCCGTAATAGCTGGTGCCCAGGCCGGGAGAGCCGGCCGGCGTCGTGTTCGCCCCCGCCACGCCGGAGTTGCCCAGGCCGGCGGCGGACTCCGCGCCGACGGGGACGGGTTTGAACTGCGCCCAGAGTGTTCCCGGGACCAACAGGACGGCTACGAGCGCGCGCGAGGTCGATTGGAGACGCATCTCCTTAGAGTATAGTCCCCGCCTTGGCCGGATGTCCAGGGCCGAGGGGCCCCTGCCCGCGATGGGACGCCGGACCCATATTCCTCCGACGGGGATGCCGGCGTCCACAATATAGGCCGATGGGCCCACGGCGGCATAGGCCTTTATGATAAAATGGCGTAGGTCCAAAAGCTCAGGCGATTCATGGGCCCGCAGGCCACACTTTAGGAGCAGGAGACCTACAACCATGACAAAGAACCCGACCCCCGTCGCGAAGGCGCCCGCGGAACCCATCGTCAAGGACCGGCCGGCAGCGTCCCTGCTCCGTTCCTGGGGGAAGCGGATGTCCGCGGGCAGCGTCGCCCCCATCCCGGTGTTCATCGGCGGAACCTGGTCCTTAGCGGTCCCGCGCGGGAACAAGCGCATCCTCCAGCTCCCCATCGAGATGAACCGGGGCTGAACACCCTCCCGACCTCCGGGGCAGCCCCTGGCGCGCCGCGCGAAGGCCTGCTACCCTAGACTAGGCATATGGCGCGCCGCCAATTCCTCCTGCTGGCCGGCCTTGCGGCATCGTTCCTCCTATTGCTCGCCGTCTGCCTGCGCGCCACCGGCAGCTGGCAGGTGGCCTTCCTGATGGGCGCGGTGGGGGCGGCCGAACAGACCGTGGGCCCGGGCTTCTTCGACAAGATGACCGACGCCCTCCTTCCGGCGGCGGCCGACGCGGGCGCGGCGCAGGGGGCCGCCGGAGACCTGGCGGCCCCCTCGTCGTCCCTGCCGGCCCAAGGCCCGTCTTCCGTCGTGCCCTGCGGCAGCGAAGGCTGCGGCGACGTGGGCGCGCTGCCCCCCGAGGGCTCCGGCGGGGAGGGCGACGAGACGGCGGCCGGGGACGCCGCCTCCGAAGAGGAGAATGCCAAGCTCGAGCTCATCAAGATGAAGGACCGCTCGCGGGGCGATTCCCGCATGTACGGGGGCGGCGGCGAGCCCGCCCCGCGGCGTTCGGAACGCCCGAGCGAAACCAGCCTCGAGGCGTCCTTCGAGGGCATGATCCACAAGCTCAAGGGCCGCGCCTCCGCCCAGTCCGGCGCCGGGGCGGGAGCGGGAGGGGCCGTCTCCCTGGGCGGAGGGTCGTCCGGGCGTTCCGGCGAAGGGGGCGGGGGCGGGGGGGCGGACTCGCCCATCCTGACCCGCAACGGGAAGATCGACCCGCGCTACGACAGCCCGACCCTGCGCGCGCTCCAGAAGGTCAACGCCAACAGCGCGCACTCCTACAGCATGACCTCGGACCCGGGCCTGGAGGACGGCAGCAAGGACCACGCGGGCAAGAGCTTCGACGGGAACAAGAACACCTTCACCGACATCCCCATCTCCGTGAAGAAGGGCGCCATGGGCCAGAAGCAGATCATCATCGCGCCCGAGGAGCCCTAACTGCTAGAATAGGGCAATGTCCGCCGCCAAGAACCTGAAGATCCCCATCCGCCCCGCCGAACAGGTCGAGGAGGAGGCCAAGCTCCTCATCAGCCCCGCCGAACTGGCCGCCCGTCTGAAGGCCGACCCCAAGCTCGTGCTGGTCGACGTGCGCAGCGAGCTGGAGCACCGCATGCTCCGCCTCGAGGGCGCGCGCCTGGCCACCCGGGAGCTCGTCGAGGAGATCTTCTCCAAGTGGGACAAGGCCACCCCGATCGCGCTCTACGACCATAAGGGCCGCGACGGGCTGAACGCGGCGAAGGCCCTGCTCAAGCGCGGCTTCACCGACATCAAGGCCCTGGCGGGCGGCATCGACGCCTGGTCCCAAGCCGTCGACCCGCTCATCCCGAGGTATTGAGATGAAGATTTCCACCCGCCTGGCCTCGAACCTCGTCACCTGCCGCTTCGAGCTCGACGCCCCGCTGGGCGAGGGCGCCTGGTGGTTCGGCGACGCCGAATCCGCGAAGGCCTCGCCCCTGGCCGAGAAGGTCTTCGGCATCGACACGGTCTCCGGGGTGAAGGTGAACGGCTCCACCCTGTCGGTGACGCGCGACACCTACGAGGACTGGCCCGCCGTCACGCGCCAGGTGGCCGCCCTCATCGAAGGGCACGCCGCCTCCGGCCGGCCCGCCGTCAAGGACGGCACCCCGACCAACCTCCCCACCGCCGCCGAGATCAAGGCGAAGGCCGCCGCCATCCTGGAAAGCGAAATAAACCCCGCCGTCGCCGCGCACGGGGGGGAGATCTCGCTGGTCGACGTGAAGGACGCCACCATCTACGTGAAGCTGCTGGGCGGCTGCCACGGCTGCGCCAGCGCCGCCGTCACGCTGCGCCAGGGCGTGGAGCGGGCGCTGCGCGAGGCCATCCCCCAGCTCGACGACGTCCTCGACGTCACCGACCACGCCTCGGGCGAGAACCCCTACTACCAGGGACACTAGCCCTAATCTGGATTAGTTTAGTCAGGTATGCTATACTGCTATGGAGCCCCCATGGCAGTCCTGGACCGCGCCGCCATTCCCACCGTCCTGGACCTGGGCATAGGGAACACCCCTCTGCTGCGCATCAGCCGCCCCGACCTGCCGGGCTCCGTCGAGGTCCACGCCAAGGCCGAGTGGGTCAATCCCGGCGGCTCGGTGAAGGACCGCCCGGCGGCCCGCATGGTCCTCGCGGCGCTGGCCTCCGGCGCCTTCCGGCCGACGATGACCCTGCTCGACTCGACCTCCGGGAACACGGGCATCGCTTACGCCTGGCTGGGCGCGAAGCTGGGCTTCCCGGTCCGCCTGGCCGTGCCCGCCTCCATCGGAGCCGAACGCCGCCGCATCCTCGAGGCCTACGGGGCCCGCCTCGACCTCACCGACCCGCTGGAAGGTTCGGACGGGGCGATGCATGAGGCGCGTCGCATCCTCAAGGAAGACCCCGCGGCCTACTTCTACCCGAACCAGTACGACAACCCCGAGAACTGGCGCGCGCATTACGACACCACCGGGCCCGAGGTCCTCGAACAGACCGCCGGCCTGGTCACCCACTTCGTCGCCGGCCTGGGGACCACCGGGACCTTCCGCGGCACCGCGGCCCGCCTCAAGGAGGCGCGGCCGGGGCTGCGCGCCGTCTCGGTCCAGCCCGATTCCCCGCTGCACGGCCTGGAAGGCCTCAAGCACCTGGCCACGGCGGCGGTCCCCGGCATCCACGACCCCGCCCTGGCCGACGCCGAGCTGACGGTCTCCACCGACGAGGCCCGGGCCGCCGCGCGGGAGGCCGCGCGCGCCGACGGCCTGCTGCTCGGCCCCTCCGGCGGCGCCAACCTGGCGGCCGCGCTGCGCGTCGCCCGCGCCGAGGCCGAAGCCGGGCGCGCCGCCGTCGTCGTCACCGTCTTCCCGGACTCCGGCGAGCGCTACCTGGGCGAGCGCTGGTGGAGGGAGGGATGATGTTGGTCCTGAGCCCCGCGCTGGAGGCCGCCGTGCGCGCCCACGCCGCGCGCGCCTATCCCGAGGAATGCTGCGGCCTGCTGGCCGGGCCCCTGCCGGACTCCTTCGGGACGCCCGAAGCCGCCGTCGTCCCCGTCGAGGCCGCGGCGCTCGACAACGCCTGGGGCGAGGGCCCGCGCGGCAACCGCTACGCCTTCGACCCGCGCGCGCTGCTGGCGGCGGAGCGGGACCTGGACCGCCGCGGCCTCGCCGTGCTGGGGGTCTACCACAGCCACCCGGACGCGCCGGCCTGGCCGTCGCCCTTCGACCTGGAGCGCGCCTGGCCGTCCTACGCCTACCTCATCGTCTCGGTGCGGGGGCGCGCCCCGGGCGAGGCCCGGGTCTGGACCCTCTCGCCCGACCGCCGCTCCTTCCTCGAAGGCGACCTGCGCGTCGCCCAGACCGTCATCGGAGAAACCCCATGAGCGTCTCCATCCGCCTGCCCGCCGCGCTGCGCCCCCTGGCCGACCGGAAGGCGGTGGTGGAGGTCTCGGCCGCCACCGTCGCCGAGGCCCTCGAGGCCCTGGCCGCGCGACACGCCGCCGTCCGGGCCCACCTGTTCGCGCCGGACGGGAGCCTGCGCAGCTTCGTCAACGTCTACCTCGGCGAGACCGACATCCGGGCGCTGCAGGGTCCGGCCACCCGCCTGAAGGACGGCGACGAGCTGGTCCTGGTCCCGGCCATCGCCGGCGGCGCGCCGGCCGCCGAGGCGGCGCTCTCGCCCGATGAGCTGGCCCGCTACAACCGCCACGTCATCCTTCCCGAGGTGGGCGTCGAGGGGCAGAAGAAGCTCAAGAACGCCCGCATCCTCATCGTCGGCGCGGGCGGCCTGGGCTCCCCGATGGCGCTCTATCTGGCGGCCGCCGGGGTGGGGCGCATCGGCATCGTCGACTTCGACGCGGTGGACGCTTCGAACCTGCAGCGCCAGGTGCTCTACGGCACGGAATCGGTGGGCCGCCCGAAGCTCGAAGCCGCCGCCCAGCGCCTGCGCGGCCTCAACCCCTTCGTCGAGGTCGTCGGACATGCCCTGCGCCTGGACGCCGGCAACGCCCTGGGCGTCTTCGCCGGCTACGACGTCGTCGTCGACGGCACCGACAACTTCGCCACGCGCTACCTGGTCAACGACGCCTGCGCGCTCTTAGGCAAGCCCAACGTCTACGCCAGCATCTTCCGCTTCGAGGGGCAGGTCTCGGTGTTCTGGGCCGATAAGGGCCCCTGCTACCGCTGCCTCTATCCCGAGCCGCCGCCGCCGGGGCTGGTGCCGTCCTGCGCGGAGGGGGGGGTGCTGGGGGTCCTGCCCGGCGTCGTCGGGGCGCTGCAGGCCGTCGAGGCCCTGAAGCTCGTGTTGGGCATCGGGGAGCCGCTCATCGGCACCTTGCTGACCTACGACGCCCTGGAGGCGTCGTTCAGGCGCCTGAAGCTGCGCAAGGACCCCGCCTGCGCGCTGTGCGGCCCGCACCCGAGCGTCACCCGATTGATAGACTACGAGCAGTTCTGCGCCGCCCGGCGCCCAAAGGAGGAGCCCATGTCAGTCCCCGAGATCACCGTCGAAGAGCTGAAGGCCCGCATGGAGAAAGGCGGCGTCGTCGTCGTCGACGTCCGCGAAGCCCACGAGCTTGAGATTTGCCGCCTGCAGGGCACCAAGCACATCCCGCTCGGCGAGGTGCCGCAGCGCTACAAGGAGCTCGACCCCCAGGCCGAGATCCTCGTGCACTGCCGCTCCGGAGCGCGCTCCGCAAAGGCCGTGAAGTTCCTGCAGGAGGTTGGCTACAAGAAGGTCTCCAACGTGGCCGGGGGCATCCTGGCCTGGGCCGAGCGCATCGACAAGAGCCTGACGACCTATTAGCCGCGCAGCAGGGCCAGGCCGCCGAAGACGAGGGCGGCCTGCAGGAAGAAGAACGCCAGGCTGACCTTGAAGCCCAAGGCCAGGGCGCTGCCCGCCGATGAGATTCCCAGCGCCAGCGTGAGCAGGAGGCAGACGACGAAGCCCGCCGCGGCCCAGGCTCCGGTCGTGTAGAGCGCCGCCACCCGGTCGGCCTCGATGCCGCGCGACTCCAGAGCGTCCTCGGCCTTCTCGGCGGCGGCTTCGATGCCCTTCTGCGCCTTCTTGCGCGCCTTGCGCACGGCGCGGGAGTCGCCGACCCGTTCGGCCAGCTCGCGCCCGGGCTCGAGCGCATAGCGCTCCGCGTAATCGCGCGCGGCCCCTTCCGGGAGGAGCTCCACCCCGCGGCCCAGGCCGAAGCCGGCGCCCGTCACCACGCAGGCGGAGAGCAGCGCGCGCAGCAGGTGGGCCTTCATTCCAGCTCGGCCAGCGCGCCCAGGTCCTGGACCGGCGTGCGCGAGGGGGGCGCGGCCAGGCGCACGGCCGCCCAGGCCCAGGGCACGGTGAGCGCCAACGAGGTCCAGTAGAGCCCGTAGCGGCCGTGGCCCAGGAAGAACCCGCCCAGCGCCCCGCCGCAGAAGGCGCCGAGGAACTGGCTGGTGTTGAAGACGCCCACCGCGGTGCCGCGCAGCTCCGGCGCGGCGAAGCGGGTGACCAAAGACGGCAGCACCGGCTCCATGAGGTTGAAGCCCACGAAGAAGACCACCAGGCCGACGGCGGACTGGACCGGGCTGCCCGCCGACAGCGCCAGGATGAGGTTCCCCGCAGCGGACACCGCGATCCCGGCGCCCAGCAGGACCTTGAGCTTCTTCTTGGCCTCGGCCAGCCCCATGGCGGGCAGCATGATGAGCCCGGCGAGCAGGATCATCGGGAGGTAGACATGCCACATCTGGCGCCGCTCCCAGTGCTCCAGGAGGATGTGCGGCGTGACGACCCACATCGAAGTGAGGCTCACGTGCAGGATGAACATCAGGATGTTGAGCGAGAGGAGGTTCCGGTCGGAGAGGATGCTGCCTATATGCCGGAAGGAAACGGGGACGCGGTGTTCCACCGGCGGCTTGGGGACGAAGGCGATGATATACACGACGGCGCAGAGGTCGAGCAGGCCGGTGATCCAGAACAAGGAGGGCACGCCCCAGTGCCCGGAGATGACGGGGCCGACCCCGAAGCCCAGGGCGAAGCTGGCGCCGATGGAGATGCCGACGACGGCCATCGCCCGGCCCCGGACCTCCTCGCGGGTCAGGTCGGCCACCATGGCGATGACGGCCGAGGAGATGGCTCCCGCCCCTTGGATGAAGCGGCCCAGGAGGAGCATCCCGATGGTCTGCGAGCTCGCCGAAATCACGCTGCCGGCGGCGTAGACGAGGAGGCCGGCGACGATGACCTGCTTGCGCCCGACCCGGTCGGAGAGCAAGCCCATCGGCACCGTGAAGAGGGTCTGGCTCAGGCCGTAGAACCCGACCGCCATGCCGGCCAGGAAGGGGGTCGCCCCCAGGAGGCCCTTGGCATGGATGCTCAGCACCGGCAGGACCAGGAACAGGCCCAGCATCCGCAAGGCGAAGACGCCGCTCAGCCCCACGACATGACGGAGCTCGTCTGGAGTCAGGCCGACCCCGCGGATGCCCTTAGCCCCGCTCACCGTCCCCATCCGTAGAGCATCCCATATACGGCGACGCCGGTCACGGAGACGTAAAGCCAGACCGGCAAGGCGACGCGCCCGAGCCGCCGGTGCTCCTCGAAGCGTTCCTTCCAGGCCAGGAAGAGCATGCGCAGGGCCAAGAACGGCACCGCCGCGGCGAGGACGGTGTGCGTCAGGAGCACCGACAGGTACGCCGTCCGCAGCGGGCCGGCCCCTTGGTAGCGCACCGAGCCGACCCGGGCATGGTAGGCGAGATAGGAGGCGAGGAAGATGGCCGAGCAGGACAGCGCCGCCAGCATGAAGCGGCGGTGGGAGGCGCGGTCCCCGGCTCGCGCCCGGCTCCAGCCGACGGCCAAGAGGACGGCGCTCGTCGCGTTCAGTCCCGCGTTGACCGTCGGCCAGAGTGGGGGCACAGCCCCGATTCTAGCAAGCCGCGCAGGCGGCGGCGCCTTCGCGCTTGAGGCGCGTGTCGGCGTCGACGCCGTCGAGGAAAGACAGCAGCGCGCGGGCCGCCGTCTGGGCCGCGGCCTTCACGCGGGGCGCGTCGGCCCCGGAGGCCTCCAGCGCCTTGCGCTCCGTCTCGGAATGCCAGACGTCTGCGGCCTTGTGGACCTCGAAGAAGCCCAGCGCGCGCGCGTCGGCGAAGCCGTAGAACGCCTTGAGGCCGGCGATCTTGGACTCGGAGACCTCCGGCAGCTGCGACTCGTAGGCGTAGAGCGCGGACAGGCCCTCGACCGCGCCCCGGGAGCAGAGGTCCATCAGGGCGTCGAAGGCGGCACTGGTCTTGGGGGACGGCTCCGAGGCGACGACCTCGGCGCGGGAGAGGCCCAGGCCCTCGGCGAAGCGCAGCCACAGCTCGCGGTGGTTCTCCGGGCCGGTCTCCTCGTCGGCGAGGTTCTCGGTCAGGCCCCGGCGCAGTTCGGGGTCGAGCGTGGCGGAATGCACGCGGCTGACCAGGCGGGGGAAATTCTTCTCGAGGTGGTAATACTCCTTGGCGTAGGCGCGCAGGTCCTCCTTGCTCAGGCGCCCGGCGGACCACGCCTGGTAGAACGGGTGCTTCAAGAGCGAGAGGTCTTCGATCGCGGAGTCGACGGCCTTCCAGTCCATTTTCATTCTCCTTTGGGCGTGACCGACGTCAATCCGGCGCATGACTTTAGCAAGAAAGCCGCACAGCGGCAACCTCATTCCAACCGGAGCCCGACAGTTGATACTATGAGGCATGCTCAAGGCCCTGCTCCTGGCGGCTTTCGCCTTCTACGCGGCCTCCGCTGGCCTGGCTTTGGCCTACTTGGGAGCGCGCGACGAGCGCCTGAGGCGCTGGATGTGGGCGCTGCTGGGCTGCGGCGCCTTCTTCCACCTGGGCAGCTTCTGCTCGTTGGTCCGCGAGTTCTGGGCCTTCCCTCAGAACGGCTACCTCTTCCCGGTCGTGACCATGCACGGGGTGCTCTCCTGGCTGGCGTTCACCAACGCCGTCGTGTTCCTGGTGGTCGAAGGGGTCGGCCGCCTGGGCATCCTCGGGGCCTTCGTGCTGCCCTGGACCGTCCTGGGGACGGGAGCCGCCCTGCTGGCCGACCCGCAGGCCGCGCCGCTGCCTCCGGAACTGCGCAGCTACTGGCTCAACATCCACCCGATGGTGCTGATGCTGGCCTACACCGGCTTCATGAACTCGGCCGGCGTGGGGATGGCCCTCATCGTGCAGGAACGCCAGATCAAGTCGCGCAAGCCCACCGAGCTCTGCTACCGGATGCCCGCCCTCGAGGTCCTCGACCGCCTCCACCTGTCCACCATCGCCTTCTCCTGGCCGGTGATGACCCTGGGGCTCGTCATGGGGGCCGTCTGGTCGAAGTCCGAGTACGGGCACTATTGGGGCTGGTCGCTCAAGGAAATGGCCTCCCTGGTGCCTTGGTTGCTCTACGCCGCCGTGCTGTACGGCCATCGCTTCATGGGCGTGCGCGGACGGCGCAGCGTCCACCTGGGCCTCATCGCCTTCGCCGCCGTCCTCATCTCGATGGTCTCCGTGCGCCACGCCCCGCCCCCCGTCCCCTAGCCGTGCCGGAGCTCCCCGAAGTCGAGACGGTGCGCCGCATCCTCGCCGAGCAGCTCTCCGGCCGCCGTGTCACGGGGGTCACGGTCCCCACGACGACCTTCTACCGCCGGCCGCCGGCGCGGGCGCTGGCGGGCCTGGAGGGCTCGGTGTTCACGGGGGCCCGGCGGCGCGGGAAGTACCTGCTCCTGGACTTCGCGGGGGGCCGGGAGCTGACGGCCCACCTCGGCATGTCGGGGAGGCTCTTCATCGCCGCAAGCGCCGAGCCGTCCCACAAGCACGAACGCTTCCGGCTCGACTTCGGCGACGCCTCGCTGCGCTTCGTCGACCCGCGGCGCTTCGGCCGGGTCGGGTGCCCGTTGCCCGACTTCGGTCCCGAGCCGCTCTCGACGGGGTTCGACGCGGCCGCCCTGGCCCGGGCCTTCAAAGGCCGCAGGGCCCCGGTGAAGGCCCTGCTCCTAGACCAGGCCGTGGTGGCCGGGGTGGGGAACATCTACGCCAGCGAGGCGCTCTATCGCGCCGGCGTGCGCCCGGCACGCGCGGCCAAGTCGCTCAAGGCCGACGAACGCCGGCGCCTCGCCTCGGCGGTCACGGCCGTGCTGGCCGCCGGCATAGCGGCCGGCGGCTCGACGCTCGACGACGAGGCCTTCCTCGACCCGCTGGGCCGGCCCGGCCGCGCGCACCTGGCGCTGGCCGTCTACGGCCGACGGGCCTGCCCGAAGGGCCACCCCCTGCTCAAGACCCGCCGCCCTCTGGCGGGGCGCACCAGCCTGTACTGCCCGGTCTGCCAGAGGTAGTCAGTAGCCTCCGCCCGTGCCGCCGACGCTCTCGACGGCGCGCTGGATCTTCTCCATGACCCCCATGAAGATGCTGCTGACCTGGGGCTTGAACATCCTGCCCACGACCAGCACGACGCCGACGACGACGGCCATCATCATCAGGTATTCGACGATGCCCTGCCCCCGGCTGGAGTCCTTGATTCGGCGCCACTGACGCACGAACGCTTCCATAACGCCTCCCGACCCCGCGCGGGGTCGGAAGCTTGGACAGGGGAGGGGGGGATTTGTTCTCGGCCCGTCAGCGCTTGCGCTGCTTCCACCAGAAGGCCAGCGCGAAGGCCAGGCAGAGGACGGCCAAGACCAACCAGAGCGGGGATGCGGGGCTGGGTGCGGAGGACGGCCCCCCCGCCGAACCGACGCTGGACGCCGCGCCGGATATCATCCCCATGCATTGGTTGAAGATCCCGGAAATCTGCGGCTTCAAGGCCTTCCCGGAGAGGAAGACGACGAGGGTCAACGAAGCCAGCACGGCGACCGGCGCCCAGCGCGCCTCGCGGCCGGAGGTCTCCTTCAGGGGCCGGTCCAGCACCGCGCTGGCCAGCCCCTGCGGGGCCTTCACCGCGCCGTGGGCGCGGAACGCGGCCGAGCCGGCCTTCAGCCGCTCGAGCACCGCGCGGCAAGCGAGGCAGGATGCCAGGTGTCCCTCGATGGCGGCGCGCCGCTCGGGCGCCAGCTCGCCGTCGCAGTACTCGTTCAGGGCTTCTTCGTCGCAGCTCACTTGAACCCTTCCATGGCCTTCGCCAGGGCCAGCCGCGCGCGGTGCAGGCGCGACTTCACCGTACCGACCGGGACGCCCAGCGCTCCGGCGATGTCATCATACGAAAGGCCGTCGAACTCGCGCATCTGCAGCGCCGCCCGGTCGGCCGGCTCCAGGGCGGCCAGCGCCCGGTCCAACGCCGCTCTCCGTTCGCGCTGTTCGAGCGGCGCGTCCGCCGGCGGGTCGCCGCCGGGCAGGTCCGCGCGG
>JACRDU010000139.1 GCA_016218495.1 Elusimicrobiota bacterium | reverse complement strand
TCGGCGCGGGTAGCGCCGACCCCGAGCGGACCCCCACGGGGTTCGCTCGATCCTTTGGGGGCCCTCCGCCGTGCCTCTTTCAGGCTCATTCTGTGTTGGAATCGCCCGGATTTCAGGCTCATTCTGTATTGGACAAGTCTCCCGGCTGACAGGCCCCTCCGTTGATGGTACAATCCGCCGACGGCCCTATGCCCCCCTCTTCCCCGTCGACAGGCGCCCCGTGAAGATCGACCACATCGGCGTAGCCGTGCGTTCTCTCGACGAGGCCGCCTCCTTCTATAAGGCCAACCTGGGCCTGGCCGAAGTCCACCGCGAGGAGGTCCCCGGCCAGAAGGTGCGCGTGGCCTTCCTGAGCGACCCGGCGGACCCCAATGGCACAGCGGTGGAGCTATTGGAGCCGACCTCCCCGGACGGGGCCGTGGCCAAGTTCATCTCCGCGCGGGGGCTGGGCCTGCACCACCTGGCCTTCCACGCCGGGGGGGAGCCGGGCGCCGTCGCCACCGCCATGGAGCGCATGCTCAAGGAGGGCATCCCCTCGCTCGAGCCCAAGCCGCGCCCGGGAGCGCGGGGACATCACGTCTGCTTCTTTCATCCCAAGCACTGCGCCGGCGTCCTCATCGAACTCGTAGGAGGAGGCTGAGCCCCCATGAAGATCGTCTCCGACAAGACCGCCGAGCTCCACAAGCGCTCCGAGAAGGCCAAGGCCATGGGCGGGCCCGAGCGGGTCGCCGCGCAGAAGAAGGCCGGCAAGCTGACGGCTCGCGAGCGCCTCGACGCCCTGCTCGACGAGGACAGCTTCCAGGAGCTGGACCTCCTGCGCCACACGCGGGCCAGCGAGTTCGGCCTGGCCGAGAAGGACATCCCCGCCGACGGCGTCGTCACCGGGATGGGCCGGGTCCACGGCCGCAACGTCTGCGTGTTCAGCCAGGACTTCACCGTGCTGGGCGGCTCCCTGGGCCTGGCCCACGCCGAGAAGATCTGCAAGGTCATGGACTTGGGCCTCGAGAGCGGGGTCCCCGTCATCGGCCTGTGCGACTCCGGCGGCGCGCGCATCCAGGAGGGCGTGGACGCCCTGGGCGGCTACGCCGAGATCTTCTACCGGAACGTACAGGCTTCGGGCCGCATCCCCCAGATATCCGCCATCCTGGGGCCCTGCGCCGGCGGCGCGGTCTACTCGCCGGCCATCACCGACTTCATCTTCATGGTGAAGGACACCAGCCACATGTTCATCACCGGCCCCGAGGTCATCCGGGCGGCCACCGGCGAGGAGTGCGACTTCGAGACCCTGGGCGGCGTCGAGGCGCACAGCACGCGCTCGGGGGTCTGCCACTTCGTCGCCAACTCCGAGCACGACTGCTTCCGCCAGATCCAGGAGCTGCTCGAGTTCCTGCCCCAGAACTGCTTCGACGCCGTGAAGCCCCGTCCCAGCGGCGACGACCCGAACCGCGAGTCGGCCGTCCTCGACCGCATCGCCCATTCCGACCCCAAGCGGCCCTACTCCGTCCACGAGGTCATCCGCGAGCTCGCCGACGAGCGCAGCTTCTTCGAGGTGCACGCGGGCTTCGCGCGCAACATCGTGGTCGGCTTCATCCGCCTGGGCGGCCGCGCGGTCGGCGTGGTGGCCAACAACCCCCAGCACCTCTCCGGGGCGCTCAACATCTCCGCCTCCGAGAAGGGCGCCCGCTTCGTGCGCTGCTGCGACGCCTTCAACATCCCCATCCTGACGTTGGTGGACGTCCCCGGCTATTGGCCCGGCGTCGAGCAGGAGCACGGCGGCATCATCCGCAAGGGCGCGAAGCTGCTCTACGCCTACTGCCAGGCCACGGTGCCCAAGGTGACCGTCGTGCTGAAGAAGGCCTACGGCGGCGCCTACGACGTGATGAGCTCCAAGCACGTGCGCGGCGACCTCAACTTCGCCTGGCCCTGCGCCGAAATCGCCGTGATGGGGCCGCAGGGGGCCGTTAACATCCTCTTTGCGCGCGAGATCCGCGCCGCCGCGAAGCCGGAGGAGCGCCGCAAGCAGCTGGTCGACGACTACACCAAGCAGTTCTCCAACCCGTACCTGGCCGCCCAGCGCGGCTACATCGACGAGGTCATCGAGGCCCGCCGCACCCGCTCCAAGGTCGCCAATGCCTTCCGCTTCCTCAAAGACAAGAAGACCCCCCGCGTCGAGAAGAAGCATGGGAACATCCCGTTGTAGGAGCCTGCCGGCCCACGCGGCCGCGGCGGCGCTGGCGCTGGTCCCCTGGGGTTTTTTGCCGCTCTTCAGGGACGCGCTGCTCCTGCCGAAGCTCATCCTCGCCGCCGCCGCCGTCGTCGTCGGAACGCTGGGCTGGGCCGCCTCCGGGGCCCCTTCGCTGGCCATGGGGCTGGAGGCGCCGCTGTTGGCCTGCGCCGCCGCCGCCGCCCTGGCCGGCGCCGCCTCCATCGACCTGCCGTCCAGCCTCTACGGCCCCGACCTCGTCCCCGAGGTCTCCCTGGCCGGCGCCGCCCTCGTCGTCGCTTCCCTCTACCTCGGCGTGGCGGCCTCGCGCTTGGACGAGGAAGCGCCGGCCCGCCTCGCCAAGGTGTTCTGCGCGTCCGCGCTGCCGATGACCGCGCTGGCCGCCGTCCAGGCCTGGGTTCCGCTGCCGGCCGATTTCCTCTTCGCTGGCCCTCTCGGGCGGGCCATGGGCACCTTCGGGCATCCCGTGGCGCTGGGCGCCTACTTCGCGGCGGTCCTCCCGGTGGCCTTCTGGCTGGCCTTGGAGCGGCGCTCCCGCCCTTGGAGCGTGGCCGCGGGGGCCTTCCTCGTCGGGCGGGCGGCGACGGCCAGCCGCGCCGGCATGCTGGGAGGGGCCGCCGGCTGCGCCTGGGTGCTCTACGCCCGGGCCGGACGCCCCTGGGGACGGGGTGTCCTGCTCGCCGTCTTGGTCGCGCTGGGGGGGGCCGGCACCCTGGCCATGAAGCTGGACGCCGGGCGGGGAGGCGCGCGCCTGGGGGCTTTGGCGGTCGCCGGGCAGGCCTTCAAGGAGCATCCCTTGGTCGGCTGGGGGCCCGGCACCTTCAGCTTCCTCTATAGGCGCCTGCGCACGGCGGCCGACGCCGAGCGCGAGGGGTGGGGGGTTTCGATGCCCCATGCCCACAACGACTGGGCGGAGGCGGCCGTGGCCGGCGGGCTGACGGGCCTGGCCGCCTACGCCTGGCTCAACGCGGCGTTGGGGATTTCCTTGGGCGGCCTCGCGCCGGCCGCCGGCGTCGTCGTGTCCCTCTTCGTCTTCTCCAAATTCACCCTCCCCGCCCTGCCCATCCTGGCCATGGCGGCCGCCCTGCTGGGCAGCGCCCTGGGCGCCGCTCCGCCCCGCCCCGGCCCCGCCCCGGCCCGGCTGGCGGCGCTGCTCTGCGTGGGCTCGGCGGCCTGGGGCGGCTGGGCCGTCCTGCGCCGGGTCCCGGGGGACCGCTACGCCCAATTGGGACGGGAGGCCCGGTCGGCGGGGCAGGCTCGGGAGGCGGCCTTGAGCTTCGAGCGCGCCGTCGCCGCGTCCCCCGACAGCCTGCCGTTCCGGCAGGACCTGGCCAACCTGCTCTGGGACGCCGCGGATTCCGCCGCAACGCCCTCCAGGAGCGATATACTGGACAGGGCCCGCGACGTGGCGCTGGAAGGGGTACGGCGGCGGCCCGCGGAGAGCGAGTTTTTGCGCCTCCTTGGGTAGGCCGAGCTGCGCCGGGCCCGGGCCGGCGCCCCGTCCCTGGAACAGGCTGGAGCCGCCCTGCGGGCCGCCCGGGCGCTGGACCCTCTCAACGTCCGGACCGCCGAGGCAATTTCGTCGCTCTCAACAGAAGGACCCACACGGAGGTAGCATGGCTCGAAAGAAGATCACCGTCGTAGGCGCCGGCAACGTCGGCGCGACCCTCGTCCAGCGCTTGGCCGAGATGGAACTGGGCGACCTGGTCGTCGTCGACATCCCTGAGACCAAGGGGATGCCCGCCGGCAAGGCCCTGGACCTGATGCAGTCGGCGCCGATCTACGGCTACGATGCGAAGATCGTCGGCACGACCGAGTACGGCCCGACCAAGGATTCCGACGTCGTCGTCATCACGGCCGGCATCCCGCGCAAGCCCGGCATGAGCCGCGACGACCTCCTCAAGACCAACTCGGACATCGTGCGCAGCGTCACCGAGAACGTGGCGAAGCACTCGCCCAGCGCCATCCTCATCATCGTCTCCAACCCGCTCGACGCGATGTGCCAGGTGGCGCTGAAGGCCTCCAAGTTCCCCAAGCACCGCGTCATCGGCATGGCCGGCGTGCTCGACTCCAGCCGCATGTGCATGTTCCTCGCCGAGGCGCTCGACGTCTCCATCGAGAATGTCCACGCGATGGTGCTCGGCGGCCACGGCGACACGATGGTGCCGCTACCGCGCTTCTCGACGGTCAACGGCATCTCGGTGACCGAGCTCCTGCCCAAGGAGAAGATCGAGGCCATCAACGAGCGCACCAAGAACGGCGGCGCCGAGATCGTGAAGCTGCTCGAGCGCGGGTCGGCGTTCTACGCCCCCGCCGCGTCGGCGGCCCGCATGGTCGAGTCCATCCTCAAGGACAAGAAGATGATCCTGCCCTGCGCGGCCTACCTCGAAGGCGAATACGGCATCGACGGCATCTTCGTCGGCGTGCCGGTGAAGCTGGGCTCGCGCGGCATCGAGCAGATCGTCCAGCTAAACCTCACCGCCGAAGAGCGGGCGCTGCTGATGAAGTCGGCCGGCGCGGTGAAGGAACTGGTCGGCGCGCTGAAGTAGTGCTGCTCGTCGCCGACGCCGGAAACACCAACGTCACGCTGGGCCTCTTCCGTGGGGGGCGTCTCGCCGCGCAGGCGCGCGTCGAGACGCATCCCGCGGGAGGGGGGCGGGCCGTCTCGCGGGAGGTCGTCGCCTTCGCCCTCCGCGCGGCGGCGGGCCGGACGCTCGACGGCTTCGCGTTCGGCTCCGTCGTCCCGGGCCTCAATCCCAGCCTGCGGTCCGCCGCGCGCTCCCTGGGCTTGAGGGCGCTCGAGGTCGGCCCCGGCAGCGCGCGCGCGCTGGGCCTGCGCCTCGCCGTGCGCCGGCCGCTCCAGGTGGGGGCGGACAGGGTCCTCAACGCCGTGGCGGCGCGCGGCCGCGGCGGGCTGCCCGCCGTCGTGGTCGACTTCGGCACGGCCACCACTTTCGATTGCCTCTCCCGCCGCGGGGAATATCTCGGCGGAGCCATCCTGCCCGGCCCGCACCTGGCGGCGAAGGCTTTGGCCCTGCACACGGCCCAACTGCCCGAGGTTCCGGTGGCGCGTACGGCCCGGGTCATCGGCAAGGACACCGTGGAGTGCATCCAGGCGGGTCTCTATTGGGGCTACATCGGGATGATCGAGCGCGTCTTGAAGGAGACCCTCAGGGAGATGAAGGCGCCTAGGGCCCGCGTCATCTTGACGGGGGGGTTGGCTGGGCTGTTTTTGAGGCACTTTGAGGGGGCTAGGCACGAGCCCGACCTGACCCTGCACGGCCTCCGTTTGGCATTCGAGCGGCTTGGTACAAAATGTTAACATCAACTGTGGACAGTGGGGATAAGCCTGTGGATAACCTCCTTAAGTCGGTCTTAGGGCGTATTCTCCCGGTCTTTGCCTTATTGTCGATTTGCCTCGCCACGGCCTCGGGCCAGGACCAATTCGGCGGTTTTCAGGGCCATATCGACCGCGGGGCGCTCAAGCCCTTCGCCAGGGACCTGGGCGGGGTCTTGGGGGCCGCCACCTTCCACAGCGGTCGTTCCCTGGGCTTCTCCGGATTCGACGTGGGCGTGCGCGGCGGGATGCTCATGGCCCCCGACAAGGACAACCGCGCGCTGCGCGGGCGCGGCGTGAGGGCCTTCGGCCTGCCCTGGTTCCAGGCCGAAATCGGCCTGCCCTTCAGCCTCGACGGCTTCATCCGCGGCGTGAGCTTCCAGGGGCTGACCATCGCCGGCGGCGGCCTGCGCTACGCGTTGGTCAAGGTGTCGGACAAGCCCCTGCGCCCCCAGTTCCTGCTCTCCTGGTCGGGCCACTCGGTGGCGCACAAGGATTTCTCCGCAAGCCACGTCGGCCTCAACCTCGTCGCCTCCATCCAGGTCAAGTCGCTCTACCCGTACATGGGAATCGGAGCGGACCGCACCAAGGTCGTCGTCCGCGCCGTCCCCGCGCTCGACCCGACGATGGTGGGGGATTCCACCACGGTGCTCGTCCCGCGCGGGACGCTGGGCATCTCGATGCGCCCCAAGCCCTACCTGTACCTGCACGGGGCGGCTACTTACACGAACCGCCAGGCCGGCTTCGATACCGGCATCGGCATCCGCTTCTAGTAGTCTGGCGCCAAGAGCGACTCGAGGCGGGAGAGCAGGGCGGCGTCGTGGCCGACCAGCAGCTTCCAGTATTCCCCTTTGAGCGGCTGGGACCGCGAAGCCTTCAGCGCGGCGAGCTGCCGGCGGGCTTCGTCCTTGTCCCCGTCGGCCAGCGCGGCCTGGGCCAGCACGAGGCGTGCCTGCCCGCAGTCGGGCTCCAGCGCGGCCGCGGCGCCGGCCAAGCCGCGCGCGGCGTCCCGGGCGCCCCAGCCCAGCAGCAGCTCGGCGGCCATGACCTTAGGGCGGGCGTCGAACGGGCGCAGGGCGGAGACGACCGTCAGGGCTTTATAGGCGCGCCGAAGGTCCTGCTTCTTGTAGTCCTGCCGCGTGACGGCGTCCCAGACGGCGGAGTCGTAAGGGGCGACCGCGATGGCGGCCCGCGGGTCGCGTCCGAGGCTGTAGCCCACATACCAGCCGGGCAGCCAGGCCAGGGCTGAGAAGGCGAGCCCCACCATGACCAAAGCGCGGCGGACCGGTTCGGCTAGGAGGGGGCGCTCCTGCGCATCCGGGACGCAGCCGGCGCCCAGCGTCCAGGCGAAGAGCCAGCCCAAGGCGGGCAGGGCGAAGATGCTGTCGCCCAAGGCTTGGACGCCGAGCGCGGCGGCGGCGGCCAGGAGGCATTCCCGAGAGGCGTCCCCGACCGGCGCCGGAAGCCTCCGCCACAGCGCCCAGAGCGCGGCGAAGAGCAGGGCGGCGCCCACGAAGCCGGTCTCGGCGGCGGCGCCCAGAGGCTCCGAATGCGCGCGGCCGGCGACCAGGGCGTAGCGGCCGATGCCGAGGGCCTCGGGGGCCGGGACCTGGTGGCGCAGGAAGCCGCGCTCGAAGCGGCCCGGGCCTTCGCCGAGGAAAGGGCTGTCCGCCGCCACCGCCGCGGCCGCCCGCCAGATCTGCGGGCGCCCATGCGAACCCGGGCTGCCGCGCTTGAGGAAGGAATCCCGGGCGGCGCTGGGTGCCAGCAGGGCCGCCGAGGCGGCCAGGGCTCCGGCGAGGACGAGGCCGCGCCGGCCGTTTCTCCACAGCGCGAAGGCGGCGGCGGCGGCCAGCGCCGCCATGCCTCCGCGCGAGCCGCACCAGGCCAGGTAGGCCGCCGAAGCGGCGCAGCCGGCCAGGCCCAGCGGCGCGCGCGAGACGGCCCAAGCGGCGGCCGCGGCCGCGCCGGCGGCGGCGACAAGGGCGGCGGTGTAGTTGTAGTAGGGATAGAGCAGCCCTACGGCGCTGTAGCCGGGGACGGTGACGCCCGCCGCGCAGGCCGCGAAGACGGAGGCCGACAGCCAGAGCAGGCGCGCCGCCCAGCGGCGCTCGTCGTCGCCCGAGCGCGTCGCTCCGAGCTGCAGCCAGGCGAAGGCCGTCGCCGCGTAGGCCGCGGCGGGCAGAGACACCAGGGGCTCGGGGGACAGGGCCGCGCTGAGGAAGGTCCAGCCCAGCGCCGCGCCCCACAGCCAGGCGCCGGGGAGGCGGCGGCGGGGCGGGGCGGCGAGGACGACGGCCCAGGAGACGACGGCGAAGGCGGTCCAGGGCCACTGCGAGCGCAGGCCTCCGACGCCCAGACCCGCGAAGAGGACGAACGGCGTCACGCCTTGAAGCGTCCCTTGAACGAGCGCTCCAGCTCGCGCGCGGCGTCCTTCTGGCGGATGGAGTCGCGCTTGTCCGGCCCGCGCTTTCCCTTGCCCACGCCCAGGGCGACCTTGGCCCAGCCGCCCTTGAAGTAGAGCTCCAGCGGGACGATGGTCATCCCTTTCTGGTCCTGGGCGGTGGCCAGCCTGTCGAGCTCCTTGCGCCGGAGCAGCAGCTTGCGCGTGCGGGTGGGGGAGATCTCCTCGAGGGTGTTCTGCTTGTAAGGCGTGATGTGCATGTTGTGCAGGAAGGCTTCCCCGTCGTTGACGCGCGCGAAGGCCCCTTCGAAGGAGACATGGCGGGCGCGCAGGGACTTGACCTCCGGCCCCTTCAGCTGCAGGCCGGCCTCGACCACGTCGGTGATCTCATAGTGGAACCGGGCCTTCCGGTTCGACGCTATGACCACCTTGTCGGGTTCTTGATTCTTGCTCTTCGCCATAGGATACGGTAGAATCGGATTCTAGCACTTCGTTAGGGTGGACCTGCTCGATGGGCAGGTGGCGGAACTGGCAGACGCGCACGGCTCAGGACCGTGTGGCCGTAAGGCCTTGGGGGTTCAAGTCCCCCCTTGCCCATCAAGCAGGTTCACCTTTTTTCATTCCAAAGGGAATTTGACCGGGAGACGATTCTTCCTCTTCGTCCTCGCCCTGGCGGCCTTCCAGACCGCGGCCTTCCCCGGCCAGTGGTTCGGGGCCGAGGGGGACGAAGCCCTCTACGCCTTGCTCGCGCGCGGCGTCAACCGCGGACACTACGGCCTCGGCATCTTCCCGGGCGACCCGCTCTACGGCGAGGTCACGCCGGGCTGGCCGGTCTTGCTGGCGCCCGCGGCGCTCCTGTCCGGCGATTCGCCGCTGGGCTACCAGGCCTGGTCCTTCCTGTGGCTGGCGGCCTGCGACCTCCTGGCGTTCCTGTGGTTCCGGCGCCGCATGGGCGCCCGCCAAGCCGCGGCGCTGACGGCCCTGTTCGCGCTCAACCCCCTCGTCCTCTCGCGCGCGGGGGTGGTGATGCCGGAACTGCCGGGGCTGGCCGTCGCCCTGCTGGCCCTGCTGCTGGCCGACCGGCGCGGACCCGCGCCCGCGCCGGCCGTGGGAGCGGTGCTGGCCGCGGCCTATCTCATCCGCCCGGCCCTGCTGCCGCTGGCCCTGGCCGTGCCGGCCGCGTATTGGGTGCGGGGGCTGCGGCGCGACGCGGCCGTCTCCGGCGCCGTCGTCGGCGGGTGCTGGGCGGCCTGGCGACTCTGGACCCGCTGGGCGGGCGGCTTCTCCGACCTGGGGGAAGGCCTGCGGGCTCTGTCCGGGCCGGGCTTCACCGCCCTTCCCGGAGCGGCCTTCCATAATATCGCCCAAGCCCTGGCCCTGTGGGGGGGGACGATGACCCCGACGGGAGGGCTGCGCGCCGTATCCTTCCTGCTGGGGGCGGCGGCGGGGGCGCTGGCCGCCTACGCCCTGGCCAGGCGCTTCAGGAAAGGCCCGGACGCCGCGTCCCTCTTCCTGGCCGGCGCCGTCCTGCTACACCTGTGCTGGCCCTGGTGGTACGAGCGCTACCTGCCGCCGCTGCTGCCGTTCCTCATCCTGGGGGCCTGGCAGGGAGCGCTCCGCCTGGGCCTACCGCGGCGTTGGGCGTTCCGGGCCGCCGTCGTCTTGACCCTCCTCCCGCTTCCCTGGCAGGCGGCCGCCGTGGTGCGCCGCGCCGCCGTCCAAGAACCGCCTTGCGCCGATGCCTACGCCTTCCTCAAATCCCTGCCGCAGGACCGCCTGGCGGCTTCGGTCTATTTCGCCCGCGACTCCTGGTATTCCGGCCGGCCCGTGCTCCCGCTGCCGCCGCCCCAGGCCCCGTTGTCCGGCCTGCGCCTGGGTTGGGTGTTCTGGACCGACCCGGGGGACCTGGGTTCTTCCCTGGGAGGAGCCTTCCCCGCCCAGCGGTCCCTCAAAGCCTGGGAGGCCCTGCTGGCCTCCCCCGCTTTCCGGCCGGTCTTCAGGGGACGGGACGGCAGCGTCGTCTATGAAGCCGTGGAAGGGACCAAAGTCACGCGGCCGCCCTCTTGACTTCGGCACAGCCGGGAGATATAGTCTGCCTAGCTCTTTGATCATCAGGTGCTGGTGGCGTCCCCATGCGTGCCGAATCGAACGAATCACTCCTAAATTCATAATGACGGCACAAAGGAGGGAGGACAAAATGCAGAACCTGATGAAGGTCAACAAGGCGAAACGGGGCTTCACGCTCATCGAGCTGATGATCGTGGTTGCCATTATCGGTATCTTGGCGGCTATCGCCATCCCGAAGTTCGCCGAGCTGATCCGGAAGTCGAACGAAGGAGCGACGAAGGGTAACCTGGGCGCGATTCGGTCGGCGTTGAGCATCTACTACGGGGACATGGAAGGCTACTATCCCCTCAATGCGAACACGCTGACGACGAACGGCAAGTACCTCTCGGCGATCCCGAAGTCGAAGACGCCGAACTACCATGCGGACGCCTCGACGTTCACGAACGCCTCGGTGCTCGCGGACGGTGGGATCGGCTGGCGCTACAACAACGTCCCCGGCGACTCGAACTACGGGACTCTGTGGGTGGACTGCACTCACACGGACTCGAAGGGAACCGGCTGGACGGTGTACTGAGCCTATCCGGAAACGGTTAAAGGGACCCCCGGCCGAAAGGCCGGGGGTCTTCTTTTTTCAGCGCGCCACGGAGTAGACGGAGGCGCCCTCGGAAGGTTCTTCGAACACCTTCGCCAGGCCCGGGTCGGCCTGGGCGTCGAGGCGGCGCCGCTCGGCGTCGACCGGGTCGTGCGGACCGGCGCGCCGCGGCGTGCGCAGGATCTCCCCGGTCGACGCGATGAGGATGTAATCCACGCGCGACGCGCGCGCCCAATCTCCCAGCGGCGGCGCCGGCAGGCCGCGCGGCAGGGTCACCGCGCTGCGTCCGGTGCGCAGGTAGACCTGCCCGTCGAGCTCAGCGGCGAACACGGCGTCGGGAGGGGTGGACTGCCTTATCCAGGCGAAGGTCTTCTCGGGCGCCCGCGCCGGCGGGCGGTCGCGCCGGAGCGAGGCAGAGAGGATGGCCGCCCCTGGCGGCAGGTAGGACAGCAGGGCCGCCGCCACGGCGGCGAGCCGTGCCCGGCGCCCCTCCAGGCCTCCCAGGAGCCAGGCCGCGGCGAAGGGGACGAGGGGGAGGAGGTAGCGGGTCGAGCGCTTGCCCCAGACGAGCAAAGTGCCGGCCAGGAGCAGGGTCGCCAGGACGGCGAACCTGCGGCCGCCGCCCAGTCCCGTCCGGCGCAGCCCTCGGGCGGCGCACAAGAGGCCCAAGCCGCCGCACAAGCCCGCGGCGAGCGCGGCCCCGAAGGGGGAAGGCCAGCGCAGCAGGGTCCGGGCGTACATCTCCCGGAGGTAGAACCAGGCGGAGCCGGCCGCGGCGGACGCCGCGCCGCCGAGGTCCGTTCGCCAGGGGTCGGCCAGCTCCGAGAAGTAGAGCAGGGGCGTCCCCCGCGCCGCGGCGTTGCGCAGCAGCCAGGGCGCGTAGACCAGTGCGGCACCCAGCAGGGCGGCGGCGGCCCCGCGCCGGCGCCGCTCCCATGCCAACGCGGCGGGGAGGGCGAGGACGAGGGCCAGCCCCGACGGGCGCAGCAGGGCCGCGGCCCCGGCGGCCGCTCCGCAGGCCAGCCAGGTCCCGGGCGCGGCGGAGTCCCAGCGCCGGCGGGCGGCGCCGACGAGGAGCAGGGCGGCCAGAGTGAAAGGCGCGTCGGCCAGGACGGCGCCCGAAAGGCTGAGGGCCAAGGGATTGAGGGCGCAGACGGCCGCCAGCAGGAAGCCGCCCTCCTCGCCGAGGTCCTCGGCGAACGCCCACGCCGCCGCGGCCGCGGCGGCCAGCATACAGGCGGCGGCAAGGAGCTGGGCGGGCAGGAAGGACTCCCCGAAGACGGCCGCCAGCGGGGCCAGCAGCAGGGGCCAGCCCGGCAGATACTGGATGAGCGGCGGCGCCATCGGATGATTCAGCTCGGCGAAGCGGCCTTGCAGCAGGGAGCGCGCGCCGATTAGGTAGAATGCGTCGTCGTTGAAGAAGCCGACCCAATAGGCGTCGCGGGCCAGGATGTAGAGCGCGGCCGCGGCCAGGAACAGGGCGGACCAGTACCGGCGTCTCATCGCGTGATGATACAAAACGACCCTCAGACGGCTGCGGCCCTGGCGACGGCGGCCTGGGCGTTCTGGCTGCTGCTGGGCCTGTGCATCGGCAGCTTCTCGAACGTCGTCATCCACCGCCTCCCGCGCGGGCGCTCCCTGGTCCGGCCGGGCTCGCACTGCACGCGATGCCGCCGCCCCGTGGCGTTCTACGACAACATCCCCGTGCTGAGCTGGGTCCTGCTGCGCGGCCGCTGCCGGAATTGCGCGAAACCCATCTCGTGGCGCTACCCGCTCATCGAACTGCTGGGGGCCGGCGCGGCGGGCGCGGCCTGGTGGCGCTGGGAAGGGGATTGGGCCTGGGCCGGCGCGGCGTTCGCCGTCCTCATCGCCCTGCTGTGCGTGGCCTTCATCGACTGCGACACCTTCCTCATCCCCGACGAGCTCTCGCTGGGCATGGTCGTCGTCGGCCTGCTGGCCTCGCCGCTCAATCCGACGCTCGGCGCGACGGTCTGGACGCGCCTCCTCTCCTCGGGCGCGGGCGCCGCCTTCGGGTTCGCGCTGTGTTGGGGGCTGGCCTTCCTGGGCGAGAAGCTCTTCAAGCGCGAGGCGATGGGGGCCGGGGACATCAAGCTGCTGGCCGGCGTGGGAGCCTGGCTGGGGGCTTTGGGGGCGTTCGACACCCTCGTCGTCGGTTCGTTCGTCGGAGCCCTCTACGGCGGGGCGCTGATGGCGAGCGGCCGCATCAAGAGGCAGCAGCCCATCCCCTTCGGCCCCTTCCTGAGCGCGGGGGCCGTGTTCACGCTCTTCTACAAGCTGCCCTTCGGCTTCCCCTTCAACCTGTAGAGCACCGTCCCGTCGCGGCGGCCCGCCTCCTCGCGCGGGAAAGGGGCGAACGCCGCCTCCCAGCCCCGCTCGAGGTGGTCGGAGGTGACGAAGACCGGTTCGCCGCTCTCGAGCAGGGCTTCGAGGCGCGCCCCGAGGCCCTCGGGACGCCCCTCGTGCCAGCGCAGGTTTATCACCCGGCGATGGGCGAAGTATGGGATGTAGACCTCTTCGATGGACAGGGCCGTCACCCAGGCGTCGGGCGGCAGGGCGTCCCTGAGCCACAGCGTCTTGACCAAGGGCAGGTTGCCGCTCAGGCGCGAGACGGGGATGATGGCCCATGAGGCGTTGACGGCGCCGAGCATGCCGACGAAGAGCGCCAGGCCGCGCGCGCCCTGCCTGGCCCGGTCGGGCGAGACGGCGGCGGCGGCCGACGCCCAGAGCGGGAGCAGGTCGCCTATCCGATAATCGAGGTTCCAGGGCTCCCAATGGACGAAGAGCAGGGCGTAGGAGCCCAGCCACAGGAAGGCGACGGGCCGTTCGCGCTCGGTCGAACGCGTCAGCCACGACCAGCCGGCCAGCACCCACAGCCCCAGGCCCAGCCAGGGCTTCTCGCAGACCACGCGCAGGGAGGACCAGGCCCAGTGGCGCAGGTTCTCCCATTCGGTCGCGCCGGTCAGCCACAGCGGCGTGCGCCCCGGGCCGAGACCGGCGCTGCCGAGCAGCCAAAGCTTGAGCCCGGCCATGCCGTCCGGGCGCACGCAGAGGGTCACGGCGGCCGCATAGGCGGCCACGACGCCGACCACGCAGAGCACCAGGTAGCGCCCCAGGTCCTGTCGGGCCTGCTCGGAATCGGCGCGGCCGCGCAGCAGGGCCCAGGCCGCCGCCGGGGCGAAGAGGGCGTGGGAGGAGTGCACCAGCATGGCCGCGACGTGGAAGAGGGCCAGGCGCCCGGCGCGGGGCCGGTCGGAGAGCGCCTCCTTCAGCGCGAGGACCAGGAAGGGCTGGGCCAGCAGATAGACCTGGGCGTCGATGGAGCGCAGCCACCAGGCGTTGGAGACGGCCAGTCCCAGAGCGGCGGCGCAGGCCACGCCGACGGGGCGCCCGCGCTTGAGCAGGAGGTCGGCGAACAGCGCCGCGGAGAGCGCCCCCAGCAGCGAATCCAGGATCTGCAGGGCCCAGAGGGCCGGCAGGGCCAACCCGAAGGCGTGGAGGAGGCGGTGGAAGGCGAAGCCCGTCAGGCCGTAGGCCAGGTGGTTGCCGTGGACGAGGTGCCGGAAGTCTCCCAGCTCGACGGCGATGGCGCAGGCCACGCCGTCGAAGTTGTGGCGCAGGGACGGGAGCGCCGCGTAGAGCGCCAGCGCGGCCGAGCCAACGAGGAACGGAAGGAGCCCGGCCGGTCTGTCTTTCACTGAAATGGTTCGGAGAGGGGGGGATTCGAACCCCCGAGGGTGTTACCCCTACACGATTTCCAGTCGTGCCGTTTCAACCGCTCACGCACCTCTCCTAAAGGAGGGGCCCACGGCACCGCGGCCCCAGCCCGGGGATTATATCGTACACTTGGCTCCGATGGCCAGGATTCTCGTTGTCGACGACGAAGAAGACTACCGCGCGCTGCTCGAGCACATCCTCGAGCGCGCCGGCCACGAGGTGCTGGCGGCCGACTGCGGCCAGGCCGGCCTGGCCGCGGCGGCGGAGTCCCGGCCGGCGCTCATCATCCTCGACGCGCAGATGCCGGACCTGGAGGGCTACGAGGTCTGCCGCCGCCTGCGCGCCCGCGGCGACGCGACCCCGGTCATCTTCTGCACGGTACGCTCGGCCGTCTCCCGCGTCGCCGAGGGGCTGCGGGCCGGGGGCAACGACTACGTGGTCAAGCCGTTCGCGCCGGAAGACCTGCTGGCCCGCGTCCGGGAGGCCTTGGAGCCCGGAAAGCCGTGAAGGGCGCCGTCGTTGCCGTCCTCGATTCCACGCCGAGCTCCCGCGACCTCCTGGCGGGCCTGCTCGCTTCCCGGGGTTGGAAGGTCCAGGTCTACCAGACGGCGGGCCGCTTCTTCGACGCCCTGCTCGAGTCCGTGCCCCGCGCTGCCTTCATCTCGACGACCCTGCGCGGCATGGACGGGCGCGAGGTCATCCGCGTGCTGCGCTCCAACCCGGAGACCCGGGGGATGGCGCTCCTGGCCTACGCGGACGGCGGCGGCCGCCGTGACGAGGTGATTTCCGGCTTCGAGGCGGGGGCCGACGAGTACCTCGAAACTCCCTTCGACGCCGAGCTCATCGCCGCTCGGCTGGAGTCCTTGCTGCGCACGCGTCTCGCGGCGATTCCCGCCGACGTGATGGAGCTCGGAACGGTGCGCATGGACATGGACTCCCGGGTCTGCACGGTGTCCGGAAAGGCGGTCAAGCTCACCCGGCTGGAGTTCGACCTGCTCGGCCACCTGATGCGCCACCGCGGCCGCGTCCTGACCCGCGGCGCGCTGCTCTCGACGGTCTGGGGCGCGGCCGGCTCCGGCACGCGCACCGTCGACAAGCACGTCGAAGCCGTGCGCCGCAAGGTCCCCCCGCTGTCCAAATCCCTCGAAACCGTCGTCAACGTCGGCTACCTGTTGCGTTAAGGGTGTCTGGCCCTTAAGTCAACGGGAGGGTGATGGTGAAGGTGCTGCCTTCGCCCGGCCTGGAGCGCACGGAGATGGCGCCGCGGTGCTTGTCGATGATGGCCTTGGTGACGGCCAGGCCGAGGCCGACGCCGGGGGCGCCGAGGGGGTTCTTGACCCGTTCGAAGGGGGCGAAGATGCGGGCGCAGGCGTCCTCGGGGATGCCCACGCCGGTGTCCGTCACCGCGAGTTCGAGGGAGTCTCCGTTCCTTCGCGCGCTGACGGAGACCTTGCCGCCCTTCGGTGTGTACTTGAGGGCGTTCGAGACGAGGTTCGTTGCGGCCTGGGTGACGAGGTCGGGGTCGAGGGGGATGTCGGGAAGGGCCCCCTCGATGCGCGCCGCGATGCTCAGGCCGGCTTCCCTCGCTTTGGGCGTAAAGAACAGGACCACATCCTCCACGAGCGGGCCGAGCGGCGCCGGGCGGGGAGAGAACTCCAGCTGGCCCCGCTCTATGCGCGCCATCTCGAGCAGGGAGGCGACGAAGTGCTCGAGGCGGGCGGCGTTGCGCTGCACGCGCGCCAGCATGTCGGACTGGGCGGGGGCCAGGCCTCCCTGGGCGAGGATCTCGGCGGCCTGGGCCTGGATGGCGCCCAGCGGCGAGCGCAGCTCATGGGTGACCGAGGCGACGAAGGTGCGCTTCATCTCGTCGAGCTCCTTGAGCCGGGTCGACATGGCGTTGACGCCGCGCGCCAGGCGGGCCACCTCGTCGGAACCCGAGGTCTCGGCCTCGACACCCAGCCGGCCCTCGCCGATTTCGGCCACGACCCGCTCGATGCGGACGATCCGTCTGGTGAGGGGGCCTGAGAGGACGAAGGCGGAAAGCACTCCGAGCAGGGCGACGACGGCGCCGACACGGCCGGCGCGCCGGCCAAGCTCGGCCCGGGCGGCCGCCATCCTCTGCGACAGCAGGCTCTCGGAGAAGGATACCTCCGCCTCTGCGTCCGAGGCGATGATGGAGATGGGGCGTCCCGGGTCGGAGGCTGGGGCGCCGCCGACCTCGCGCCAGGTCCCGCCGACCTTGATGCGGGCGGCGGCCACCTCGGGGCGGGCGCTACGCAGGTGGGCGAGGTGGTCCAGCAGCATCAGGGGGTCCTGGGCCAGCGCCGCCTCCCCCGCCACGCGGCGGATTCCGTCCTCGATGAGCTTGAGCGCCTGGGCCTCGGAATCCCTCAGGGCTTCGGCCTGGGAGCGGAAGAGCAGCGCCGTGGCCGCGGCGGCCGAGCCCACGGCGACGAGCGCAAGAGTCAGGGCCAGCTTGGCGCGCAGAGTCATCGGGCGGGCTTGAGCTTGATGCGTTCGAGCGCCTTCCTGGAGGGCTCGTGGGCCGGGTCGGCCTCGAGGGCCTTCATGAATAGAGTGGTGGCGGCGAGGTATTCGCTGCGCGTGTACTTGTCCACGCCCAGCCTATAGAGGCGTTCCGCTTCCTTCGCGTCGGGCTTCCTCGCGGTCGTCGGGGTCTTGGACGGGACCTTGACGGGCGGCGGCGTATTCGCCGTCACCGGCGGCGGGGACGGCTCGGGAAGCCCTAGGCTGCGTCGGGTCCAGAGCACGGATTCGCGCAGGTCCGTCTTGCGCTTGGGGTCCATCTCCATGGCCAGCGCGGTCTCCCACATCCCCAAGGCGTCGGCCTGCCGGCCCAGGGCGAAATAGGTCGAGCCGATGCGGTCGTAGGCCTTGACCTTGTCCGGCGTGATTTCCACGAGCCGTTTGACCAGTTCGAGGCCGCGGCCGAAATCGCCCGACCCATAGGAATCCTGGATGGCGGCCAACAGTTCGTCCGGGTCCGAGGGGACTTCCGCCGCGGGCGGCTCAGCGGGGGGGGCTGGGGTCGATTTGACGGCCGTCGTGCAGGCAGCGAGGGCGAAGAGGACGGGCAGGATGCCGGCTCGCCTGAGCATGTGGGATTCTAGCGAGTTTTTAATACTCATTTCGCATCGTTTTAACAGTTTCTTCGCACGTATCCATTACCTTAATAGCGCGTGCGCGCGTATACCCTAATAGCGGCCGTCCTCGTCCTGCTGAGCGCGCCCGCGTACCCGGCCGGCCCCGGCACCTCGGCGGCCGCCTTCCTGAACCTGGGCTTCGGCGCGCGCCCATTGGCCGTGGGCGAGTCCTTCGTGGCTCTGGCCGACGACGTCTCCGCCGTCCACTACAACCCCGCCGGCCTGGCCTTCGCCCCCGGTCAGGCCTCCCGCCAGGAGGCGCGCCGCTACGAGATGCTGGCCTCCCACGCCCTGCACATCCAGGACATCCGCCTCTCCCAGTTCGGCTTCCTGGCCCGGCCCTGGGGATTCTCCGCGACGCACCTGGGCCTGGACGGCATCGAGCGGCGCACCTCCGAGACCGCCCAGCCCGAGGGCACCTTCGGGGCCTCGGATTTGATGCTGGGGGTGAGCTACGGCAAGAGGCTGCCGATGGGGCTGGGCCTGGGGATGTCGGGTAAATACATCCGCCAGACCATCGGCGAATACTCGGCCACGGCCTACGCGATGGACTTCGGCGCCCTCTACCGCCTGCGCTCCTACCCGGTGTCGCTGGGCGCCTCCGTCGTCAATTTCGGGACCAAGGTGACCTTCATCGAGCAGGGCTACCCGCTGCCCCTGGCCCTGCGCCTGGGCGCGGCCTACGGGATGACGGCGAGGGTCCCTCACGCCTTGACGGC
>JACRDU010000136.1 GCA_016218495.1 Elusimicrobiota bacterium | reverse complement strand
GGCCCAGCGCCTGCCGCCCCCCGCGGCGCAGGCGGCGCCGGAGCGCGCCTCGGCCGACCCCGCGGCGACGGCCGCCGCCGACGGCAAGACCGCCGTCGACCTCAAGGAGCTCTCCGCCGCCGTAGAGACCGTCATGGGCGGCCTGTCCCCCTCCCAGATCGGCTCGATGAGCGACGAGGACTTCAACGACGGCGCGGAGCGCATCCTGGCCGCCATGGAGGGCCGCAAGCACGCCGCGCGCACGTCGGTCTACGGCCCGGCCACGCCGCAGAGCGTCGCGTCCTACCTCGGCGACGTCGCTCCCGGCCTGGAGCGCCTCACCATCGCCAAGTTCGGCATGGACCACGACAAGCCCGACAGCTTCGCCGCCTGCGGGCCGGTGTCCCTGGCGGCCCGCGAGGCCCTGCGCGATGACCTGCGCCGGCGCTTCCCGGGCCATCCCAATATAGACGTCGTGCTCGAGCCGGGGCGCCTCGACGGCCCCGGCGAACCTGTCCTCCATGTGTTCCTCAAGGTAGTCGACCGCAAGGAGCCGGGGAGCTTCCTCATCACGCCGTTGGCCGTCTTCGACCTGACCGCCGCCCAGAAGCCGGGGAACCTGACGGCCCTGGGGCAGGACCCGCGCCGCCGGGCCGCGCTCATCCTGCCCTGGCAGAGCGACGTCTACGAGACGCGCTACCCGTTCTCGCGGCCGTCCGGCCGCGACGCCGGCGACATGATCCGTCGAATCGAGAAGGCGCGCGGACCCCTGTCCCGGGAACTCGAGGCCGAGATGCGCGCCTACCTCGCCTCGCGCCCCTAGTGCTATCATAGGCCGGTGACGCCCAAGCGGCCGTTCTTGATCGGCATCGCCGGAGGCTCCGGCTCGGGAAAGACCACCTTCGCGCGCAAGGTCATCGAGGCGGGGTCGCGCGCCGGCATCGAAGGGGTGATTTTCTCCCTCGACCACTACTACCGGCCGCTGGCCCACCTCCCCATCGGTCAGCGCGCGGCCTACAACTTCGACCACCCCGACGCCTTGGAGATCGACCTGGCGGTCTCGCACGTCCGGGCGCTGTTGGCCGGACGGCGCATCAAGCAGCCGGTCTACGACTTCAAGACGCACACCCGCAAGGCCAAGACGACGGATTTCCCGCCGCGGCGTCTGATTGTGGTCGAGGGCCTCTATGCGCTCTACCCGGAGGCCCTGCTGTCCCTCTACGACTACAAGGTCTTCGTGTCGACCGGCATCGCGACAGCCGTGCTGCGCCGCATGGCGCGCGACATCTCCGAACGCGGCCGCGACGTCGACGGCGCCAAGCACCAGATCATCACCACGGTGCTGCCGATGTACGAGACCTTCGTGAAGCCCACCCACCGGAACGCCCACTTCTCGATCAACTGGGAAGGCGAGGAGATCCCGGAGAAGGCCACCGAAGGCCTGGTGCGCATCGTGCGCGACCACCTGCGCTAGCTAAGGGATCTTGCGCAACTGCTCCTGGCCGACCGGACGCCTGGGACGCCGGCTCGCGGCCGGCGCCCCAGGACGTCATAGCGGCCGTTCCCTACAGTCCGGCCGTCAGTGCCGGCCGGACCGCGCCTCTCCCTGCCATATCCTCCGGCGGACGCCGCCCGCCTCGGCATAGACGCTCACGTCCGCATCCCACCTCTCGCCGCGCCAGCGCTCGAAGTCGAAGCGCACGCGTCCTTGGACCGTTCCGCGCCCGTCGCGGTTGTCGTCCCAGAAGCGCGGGGAACCATGATAGTCCAGGGTTCCGGACCAGAGCTCGCGCCGATTGCCGTCGCCTTCGGCCCAAACGCGCAGATAGGGACGAGTGAAGGGCGCGACCTCCGCCTTGAAGTCCAGGCTGCAGGCGCCGAAGAGCTCGCCGAGCCCGTTGTCGTTGCGGTCGTAGAAGCGGGCCCAGCAGTCGTTGCCGCTCAGGCCGTCGCGCTCCCAGCGGCCGTCATCGCGGCCGCGGTCCCGGCCGTGGTCACGGTCGTGGTTGTGGTCCCGGCCGTGGTCCCGGCCGTGGTCCCGGTCGCGGTCCCGGCCGTGGTCGCGGTCCCGGTCGCGGTCCCGGCCGTGGTCGCGGTCCCGGTCGTGGTCCCGGCCTTGGTCTCCGTGCCCGCCCCCCCGCCGCTCACGCTCTGCGCGCTCGGTTGCCTCGCGAGCCTTGGCGGCACTTTCCGCCAGGTTCTGATTCAACTGGGATGTCTGGACCATGATGGCCCCATCCTTGCTGAGCGCCTCCGTCGCCGCCTGCTCCAGCACCTGCGCTCCCGCCAAACACACGGCCGATCCCATGACCAGCGCCGCGGCGACGGGAAGTGAGGCCATCCTTCTCTTAGCCATTCCCTGCCTCCATCCGACTAGTTTCATTCCCAAATCTGCTCTGGACGTCCTCAGCCGCCCCAGTCCGGCCCACTTCAAACGCCAAGATAGCACCGCCTCCCTCCCACAACGCGGAGCGCCCGGGAAGTCTTGGGGCGGCAATCGGCCTATGCGGGAAGGGTTGTATATCCGCATGTTCCCTCACCGGTCCTGTGAGCGCGCGGCGTTCCTCATCATCCCCTCCCGGGCCGTGCCGCCCATAGGACCATCCCGAACAGTCCGGAGACTCCGATCCAGGCAAGCAACGCGCCTTGCACGTGACAGGCCAGCGTCGCTACCAGGACGGAGGCGAGGAATGTCAGCGCCGTGCCGAAGAGGAAATGCCCGTACCCGATGTCCTTCAGACGAACTGCGGCAGCGGCGGCCAGCGATGACAGTCCCTGGCGCGCGCGTCCGAAGGGATGGTCAAAGCCGAAGAAGATGCCGGCCGTTGAGATGAACGCCGAGAGAATCCCCGCCCAGACCAGGAGTGGAGAACCCAGGAGGAAGCCGAGCGAAGCCGCCAAAAGGCCAGCGGCGTGGGCCAGGAATCTCCGGATGATGAGGTCTTCCTCGGCCCGGTGCCCTCTGCGCACGGCCGTCACGGAGCGCAGCAGCCGACGGGCGTACGTGTAGGCGCTGCCGGCATCGAATTCATCATCGTACTTGATGGCGATGCGCAGGATGCGGGCTGCGGGCTCGGCCGCCGAGGGTTCCCGGCGTCCCAACTCCGCCGCCATCGCCAGCGCCTTGAGCTGGCTGCGCGCCGGCCTGAGCACGGCCCACGACTGCGCGCCGTCCACGGCCCTTCGGGCCTGCTCGGGGGTGAGGCTGCGGCCCGAGACGGCCTTGGCCGAAGCCAGGGCTCCGAGGAAAACGCTCGGCCCGGCGTGTTCAGCCCGCGCGGACAACGCGCCTAGGTCCCCGCTCAGGACGGCCTCGGTCAAACCGTTGCCCCAGGGGCCTTTTAGGCCCCGCGCAGTTCGTCGGGCGGCTTCGAGGGTCCGCTCCGCCCGCATCCGGCTCGCCACCGCGCGCCCCCTCTTGAGCACGGACGAGAACCGTAACCGCTCATCGGCGCTGAGCACCGCTTCGAAACGGCGCTGCGCCGTAGCGAGCCGGCTCGTGGCCATGACCCAGCCTATGGGGTCCTCCGAGGCCCATCGGTCGGCCTGGGGCAAGGACTTCTCGTAGTCCGCCAGGGCCCCGAGGACGGCGTCGCGCAGTTCGGAGACGGCGTCGAGCGCGGCCGTCCTGGCCGCGGCCTTCGCCTGCTTGGAATCATGCGCCTGGGCCGCCGCGGCCTGCACGCGCGAAGCGACGACCGCCCCCACCCCATCCCGGAGCCAGGCTCCCGGGCTGACCTCGGGGAATCGGACCGCGGCCGAATCCGCGATGGAGGCGAGGCCGCCCATCGCCCGCGAAGCGGCGATGAGCCGCTCCGGCGCGGCCGCCGGCAGCGCGCAGAATGCGCTCAAAGCCTTGGTGCCGGCTCCCGAGGCCGCGCGGAACTGGGGCGAGGCGGGGACGGCCAGCAGCGCCGTCAATGCGACGACGCTGACCTTGGATCTGATTCTCATCGTTCCCCCCAGTTACGACTCCGGCTCATGGATTTACGATAACAACGGCTCCGGCCCGGAACGGATGGGCCAGCTTCTTGGCGACGAGCGCCTGGACGAGCCCCGCGCCGCTGACGTACTCGCCTTCGACGAGCTCGCGCTCCTCCTCCCAGCTCTCGGACACCTTGACGGCCCTGGCCCACTTGACGGTCGCGGAGAAGGCGGAGCGGACCCAGCGCATGTACTCCTCCGAGGCCCGACGGTCTTCCGGGACCGCGGCCTGGACCGCGGCGAAGCCGCCTCCGGTCAGGGCGAACTCCTCCACCGCCTTGCGGTCGTCCTCATAGAGCCTCGCCGCCTGCGCCCGGGCCGCGTCGCGGGCGTCCTTGAGCGCCCGGGCCGCCGCCGCCTGTCCGGCCTTGAGCGCGGCCAGGCGTTCGGAGAGCGGAGCGAGGCGGCGGCTCAACACGCGCAGCATGGGGCTGACCCTCGGGTCGGAGCCGGCGAAGTCCAGGGCCGGTTCGACGATGGAGCGCCAGACCTGGGCATAGTAGTCGCACCCACGGATGGCGGCCTCCAGCCCTCGGTCCGCCGCCTCCCCGGGCGAGGCCCGATAGGCGTCGTAGCGCGCGGCGCGCTCGCCTTCGGCCTGGACCAGCTTGTCGGCCCACGGCGCCATCTCCTCGTAAAGCGCGTTATCGGCGGGGCCGAGCGGGGGCGCGGCGACGGCGGTGCCGGCGTCCAGGGCGCCCTCCGCGCCGATGGGAGGAACGTCGGAGGCGACGGCGTTCGAGGCCAGCAGGGCCGTCAAGGCGAACACGGCCCTCATCGCGGGCCTCCGTCGAAGGAGACCCGCCCGGCGGAAGGGAGCTCCAGCGCTGAGATTGCCCCCGTCCGGGGGCGGCGGGGAGCCGGCAAGAGCGGCCTCAGCCCGTCGACCAGGCTGACTTCCGTGCCTTGCTTGTAGTCATCCATGCGGCTCCCCCGCTTCGCGCAGCCGCGTTCTTCGTCATAGACGAAGGTCGGGATCGCCCGCACGGCGACTCCCTCGACCTCGCCCGTCACGGTGTTGAGCACCGGGCTCCCGGAATTGCCCCCGTAGACGTCCAGGTTGGCCGCGAAAAATCCATTCTCCGCGGCCGTGCGCACGGAGGCCCCGCCCGCGATCTTCGTGGGCAGGCCCAGCGGATGCCCGATCACGGTCAGAGGGCTCCCGACGGGGGGGGTTCCCGAGCGGCGCACGCGCAGCGGCGCGTGGCCGCGGACGGGACGGTCCAGCTGGATGAGGGCGTAATCGGGTCCCGCCCACACATCCATCCTGGCCAGCAGGCGCGAGCAGCCGTAGACCTCGCCGGCCGGGACCTGCGCGGGAGGCTGACCGCCCTCCTCCGCGCGAAAGCCGAAGACGAACTTGACGCCGTTGCGGCACTCGTCCTCGCTCTCCACGCAATGCCCCGCGGTCAGGATGAGGTCCTCTCCCACCAGAGCTCCGGAGCAGAACGCTCCTTTGCTCTGGCCCCGGTAGGGCTCCTCGGCGCAGAGCTCAACCTGCCCGGCCAAACCTACAGGGGCGACCAGGAAGGGCTTTGTGGTCAACGTCGCCTGCCCGCTCTCCGGGTCTTCCGTCACCATGCCGGCCTCGAATAGGGCCACCGTCGAGTCCGCCCACCGGCGGACCTGCTCGCTGCGCACCTCATGGGGCTCGCGCCGGTCGTCGGCGCCGTAGACGCAGCCCATCAGGCCGCAGAGCAGCTCCCCGGCGGGGCCGACCGTGGGCGTCGCCGGACACTGCGCGGCGAGCGCGATGCTCAGAGCTATGGCTGCGGCGGCCCGGGTCCCGATTCGTGCGAGTTCCATGGTCGATCCCTGCTCCTCCCAGGATAGCCCAGCACCTGGCCCGGGGCCTGGGAGAGAGGGGCACTGGCGCCGCCGCAAGGGGCCCCGATGGGGACGGTTATCGTCATCCCGGTTCTAGTCACATGTCCCGTGACCTCTCCTTCTGCGTCAAACATGTCCCGCTCGCCGGCTCGCCTGCCGGCCGGTGCCCCCGCCGGCGGAGCAGGGAGGGTTACCTGTGCCTCATCTCCTCGCAAAAACGGCGTAACGGGGCCGGCGGAGATGCTGAACTTCAGGTCTTTGCTCTACTGACAGGACGTAAGTGTTTGGGAGCCTCAGCCGTGGACATCCGGCGGAGGAAGCCGCCTAAGGCCTGGGCCGCGTCGTGCGCGACCATCCGCGCTGACGCCGGGCGTCAGGCGGCCAGGAATTCTTCGACGAGCTTACGCAGTTCCAACACGGGCATCCCCTTGAGCGCATACCGATGATTTGGCGCTTCCGGGAACCAATGCTTCATCTTGTCGACGGGCATCGAACTGTGGAACAGGATCTTCAGTCCGAGCAGGGCCGGGTTCTTCTCCAGAACCTTCTTCGCCATCGGCGCGCCGCCGCCCGGCATCTGCATATCGAGGACCACAAGGTCCGGGGCGAACCCATTCAGCTGGGTGTAGAGGTGCCCCGGGTCGGTGGCAAAGCAGGCTTCGTGCCCGACCGCGCGCAGGACGTCCATCATCATCCCGCAGAACTGGAGGTCGTCGTCTACAACCATGATCTTGGCCATGAGATTGTCCCCTCAGGAAGGTTAGCAGAGAATCCCATCCTCTACAAGGCGGCAACCGCTTTGCATTCTCCCTCGCCGCCTACTATCCTATGGTGCGGATGACCGACAAAGCGGGAGCCCACAGAAAATTCTATATCCGGGTAGGCCCCAAGACCCTGGGTCCGCTCTCGGTCGCCGAGGCGTCGCAGGCATGCACGCTGGATGAGAGCACCCTTGTCTGTCCGGCGGAGCGGGACCCGCACCGACGGAAAAACTGGTCGTTCGCCCGTTCGTTCCGCGAACTGCGCGCCAGCCTGGCGTCCCCGTCCCCGCCCCCGATTCCGGCTAAGGCCGCGGCGTCGCCGGCCTCCCCGCCGGCTCCGCCCGCTGCCGGACCGCGTTACTGGGTGCGCCTCGGAGGCCGCGTCCGCGGCCCGATGAACACCGACGAACTGCTGGGCCTGCGCCAATTGGACGGCTTCACCCTGCTCTGCCAGGAAGGCCGGGACACCGGCCAGAGACGCAACTGGCGCTTCGCTCGCGCGATTCCTGGTGTGCGGGAAGCCTTGAGCGGCCTGCGCGGCCCATCCCGCCTGGAGCGGGCGGTGGAGCGTTTCGGCATAGCCGTCCCCGACACGCCCCCGGTCCTTCTCCCGCCGCTGCCCGGCGGGCTGGCGTGGTATATGGGCGGCGGAGCCTTGGCCTTCCTCGCCCTGATGTCGTTCCGGCCTTGGCAGGCGGCCTTCCCGCGACGGACGGCGGCGGTTCTCGAATCGGACGCTCCGGTGGACCCGTTCGAATTCCTGCTCAGATTCCCGCTTCCTAAGTGCAACGGCGACATCGAGACAGTCGTGGGCTGGACAGTCCCAAACGCGTCGGACGGCCCGACCGGCAGAAAGCGCTTCCGCTTCACCGCCACCCGGGCGTACGCGGGCAAGACGCTGGAGTTCGAGGTAGACGCCGCCAGCGGCCAGATCTGGCCGCTAGATGAGACGTCGCGGACCCTGCTCGACCCCTCCGTGCCCTGCCCCACCCCAGAAAACCGTCCGTGAGGCGGTGCCCCCCCCTCCCTCCTTTGCTAGCATACCCGCGGGATGGACATCCTGATCTTCGATGACGACCCTTACGCGGCGGGGATGGCCCGGACCCTGCTGACCGAGCTCGGCTACACCTCGGAGGCGTTCCACGAGGCGACGAACGCCCTCGACGTCATCCGCCGCGCGAAGCCGCGACTCGTCCTTTTGGACATCATGATGCCGGGCTGCGACGGATTGAGCCTCTGCTCCCGGATCAAGGGCCAGGCCGAAACCGCGGGGACGGCCGTCATCATAGCCTCCGGCAAGTCTTTCGGGCAGGAAAAGGCGGAAGCCCTCCGGCTCGGCGCGGCCGCCTTCCTCGAGAAGCCCTATAGCGTGGCCAGCATCCGCGAGGCCGTCCGCAAGGTCCTCGGCGCGCCCGAGCCCCATGCCGTCGCCGATGCCCCCGCCCGTCCGCCCGCGTTCAAGGCGCGGGTACTGGGCTCGCGCGGACCCGGCAAGCCCGGCCTCCCGACCTGCTGCCTCTGGGTGCCGCTGGAGGGCAAGAGCATCGTCTTGGACGCGGGGAGCGGGCTGCTGAGCCTGCGCGGGAAGGCGGAGCTGCTGGGGCGGGAGGTCTGGGTCCTGCTCTCGCACTACCATGACGACCACCTGGAGGGCCTGTCGGTCCTCGCGGAAGCGGCGGCCAAGGGCGCCTCCATCTCCATCGCCGGGCCGAGCGACACGCAGTCCCCGCTGGCCCAGGTCGTGCGCAGCCGGATCCCGGACCTGGCGGGCGGCCGCATCCGCCTCTTCGACCTGTCCGAGAACTGGATGGGCCTCGGACCCGACGTCCGGGTCGCCACGATGTTGACCTACCACCCCGGCGCCACGATGGCCTTCAAGGTCGTGCTCCAGGGCCACTCGCTGGTGTATTGCCCCGACAACGAACTGCGGCCGGAGCGCGACGAGCAGACCGACTACCTCGAGAAGTTCTCCGCTTTCGTGCGTGGGACCGACCTGCTGGTCCACGATGCGCGGTTCCTCGACGAAGCTTCCGCGGGCTCCATGCGCGGGCACAGCTGGCCGGGCGTCATCGCCGAGCTGGCAGGACGCGAAGGGGTCCGGGCGCTGATGCTGTTCCACATGGACGCGCGCTACGACGACGCCGCCTTGGACGCGGCGCTGGCCGCGGCCCGCGCCGAGCTGTTCCGGGAGTTCGCCGGGCTGCGGGTCACCATGGCCCGCCCCGGGGACGAAGCGGCCTTCTAGCCGACCTCGCGGCCCGCCGCCGGCAGAGTGAAGGAGAAGACGCTGCCCTTGCCCCATTCGCTCTCCACCCAGATTCTCCCGCCGTGCGCCTCTACGACCTGACGGCAGATCGTCAGCCCAAGCCCGGTCCCCTTGCGGCGCGCCATCTCCTTAGTCTCCTCGACCTGGAAGAACTTCGTGAACATGCGGTCGATCTTGTCCTTGGGGATGCCGAAACCCGTGTCCGCGACCCTGACGACGATGCCGCCCCCCTCCTCGCGGGCGGCGGACAGCGTCACGACCCCTCCCTCGGGAGTGAACTTCAGCGCATTGGTGGCGAGGTTCATGATGACGCGCTGAATCTGGGAAGCCTCCAGCGGGACCTCCGGCAAACCGGCGGCGGCCTTGTTCTCCATGCGCACGCCGAGGGCCTGGGCCTGGATGTTGCAGAGCTCGAAGACGCGCTCGACGATCGGGTCGACGGGCCCGGGCTTGAGGTCCAGGCGCATCGTGCCGGACTCGAACTTCGAGACGTCGAGGATGGTGTTGATGAGCTCGTTGAGCTGGGCGACCGACTCGAGGACGATCTTCATGCGTGACACCTGCTTCTCCGAGGCCGGCCCCATCATGCCCTGGACGAACATGTCCACATAGCCGCCGATCGACGCCAGCGGGCTGCGCAGGTCGTGGGTCACCGTCTCGAGGATGGACTTCTTGGTGTCGTCGAGCTCGCGTTCCAGGGTCACGTCGCGCATGACGATCAGCACGCCGAGCACCGCCGCCTCGCGCCGCACCTGGAACGACCGGAACGAGAAGATGCCGATGCGCCCCCCCGCCTTGTTGAGCACGGGCCGTTCCAACTGCGCCCCCGACAAGCAGCCCGCCATCAGCCCCACCAATGCGTCGCGCATGACCGGGTCCTCGAAGACCTCGTCGAGCGTCAGGCCCACCACGCGCTGGTCCGAAAGGCCCAGCGCCGTCCGAGCGGCATCGTTGAGGAACATGAAGCGGCCGTCCAAGCCTATGAAGGCGATCCCATCCTGCAGCGCGGCGACGATCCCGTCGAGCCGGGTCTTCTCATCGAGCTGCTTGTCGACCTGGGCGCGCTGGAAGAAGGCCATCCGCTCCATCATCTGATTGAAGCCCCGGGCGACCTGGCGCACCTCGGGCCACCCCGCCTCCGCCACGCGCCGGTCGAAGCGCTGGGCGCTGACGCCGTCGGCGGCCGAGGCTAGCGCGAGCAAGGGGTCGCTGAGCGCGCGCGCCGTGAATGCGGCCGCCCCCGCGGCCAGCGCGGCCACCACCAGCAGGAACAGGGCCAACGAGCCCCGGACCTCGTCCTGGGAGACCCCCACCACCGCCACGGGCTGGAGGCTGACAATCCGCCAAGTCAGCCCCGGCACGGTCGTCCAGGCGCCGATCATGCCCGCGGCCGCGAAGTCGCCCTCCGTTGCGGACTCCGCCGGGACAGGCAGCGGCTGCGTCCCGGACGCGAAGCCCTTGAGCGGAGTCCCGTCGGTCCCCAACAGGAGCACCCGCCCTCGCCCCCCCCCCGGGCTTGAGCAGAGCCAGGCGCTTCCAGAGCCCGGACATGTCGAAGGCCGCCAAGACGCCTCCGCCACGCGAGAGCGGATGCACCACCAGCAGCAGAGGCCGACCGGACTCCTCGATCAGGCCCAGCGTCGCCAGCCGCCCGGAACCAGCAGCCTCCCCGGCCCCGAGGCGCAGCCATGGGGAGCCGTCCCCATCCAGCAGCCCCTGGCGTCCCACGCGCAGCCGTTGAGTCCCGTCCGCCCCGTAGACCCCGGCGAAGGCCAGCGAAGGGTGCGTCATCACGCTGGTCTGGACCGCGCGGAGCTCGTCGGAAGTCCCCCCCGCACGCTCCAAGTCGGCCACGAACCGCAGAGAATCGTTGACCTCCTCGATGGCGCCTTCGACCAAGCCCGCCGCCGTCACCGTGACGAGGGAATGCATGCGCCGGGCGTTCGTCTGTCCGCGTTCGCCGGCGCGTAGGAACCAGCCGACCGTCACGAGGACCGGAAGCACCATCAGCGCGAAGAGGAGCAGGAGCAGGCGCTTGAAGAGGGTCATAGCGACGCGGGAGCCCGCGTCACTTTAACCTTTCTCCCAGCAATCGCGAAAGCCTGGCCACGGCCGCGTCTTTCTCGGCCAGGCGCCGCCCGGCCTCGGCCAAAGAGGATTCGACCGTCTCGATCTTGGCCAGCAGCGCAGCCGACTGCTCTAGCGCGGCCCCGCGCGGGGCGAGGCTAGCCAAGGTCCGGCTGGCGGCCTCCGCCGCCTCGCGCGCCTGGTCCAGAGCCAGGCGGGCCTTCTCCCAACCCGCGCGCGCCTCGCCGGCCTCTCGCGCGAATCCGGCGACGGCCTCGGCCAGGGCGGCCGTGACCTCTCGCACGACGGCCATCGCCTCCTTGCTCTCGCGGCGCGCCTGCACCGACAGGGTGAAGAGGCGGTCCTCGCGGCTGCGCGCTTCCTGGCGCAGGGCCTCGAAGGCCGACTCCGCGTCCTTGCGGGCCTCGGCGAGCTCCGTCAGAGCCCTCTTCTGGTCGCCGTGCGTGGCTTCGACCCGCGGCGCCAGTTCCGAAATCCGCAGCGAGAGGCGCTCCAGCAGCGGCAGCACCAAGTCCTGCACGGCGCGGGCGGCCGGGTCGGCGCCAGGACGGGCCTCCGCCCGCCCGGCCTCGATGCGCCGCAGCATCTCCATCATGGCCTGGTGCATCGCGTCGAGCCTGGACTCCAACGCCTCCACCCTCCCGCGGGAATGGGATTCCGCCTGGACCTGGCGCATCGCGTCGAGCGTGCGGCGGAGTTCGGCATCGGCCTCCGCTCGCGCCGCGTCCTGTTCGGCCATGCGCGCCTCGGCGGCGGAAGCCCGCGCCCGCTCGTCGCGCAGCTGACCTTCCAGGCCCTCCAGGCGCCTCATCAGGAACGTCTCCAGGCCCGCGGCGGGCGGGCTCTGGGAGGCCGCCGCGGGCGGCGCCGGCGCCGGGGCGGGAGCCGGAGACGGGGCCGGCGGAGCGCCTTCCGCGACGCCTTTGTCCCCCTTCAGGGCTCGGATAAGGGAGGCCAGCGCGTCATCGGAGGAGCCCGCAGCCACTACTCCCTCCTCAGCATGCTGATCTCGATGCGGCGGTTCGCGGCCCTGCCCTCCGGGGTGTCGTTGGAGGCGACCGGGCGGAACTCCGCGAACCCCGCCCCGGATACCCGGCGCGGGTCGAGGCCCTGCTCGCGCACGAGATAGCCGACCACGCTGGCCGCCCGCGCCATCGAGAGCTCCCAATTCGAGGCGAAGCGTCCGCCGCGCACGGCGCGGTCGTCGGTGTGGCCCTCGACCACGATGTTGTTCGGCAGCGTCTTCACGATCTCGGAGAACTCCGCCAGGAACGGGTGCGCTTGCGCCTTGAGGGCCGCGGCGCCGGAGTCGAACAGGATGGGGTCGGGCATCGTGACGAGGATGCGCTGCTCGGTCACGTTGACGGTGACGAACTCCTGCTGCCCCCGGCCGTAGAGCTTGGTCTTGAGGTCGTCGGCCACCGCCAGCTCCCGGCTGCGGTCCTCCAGCCTCTGTAGCGCGGAGGAGGTCCGCTCGCCGCCGAACTGCCGCTGCAGCGCGCCGAGGCCCTCCGCCATCCCCGCCCGGCCCTTTATGGCCATGGCGAATAGGATCAGGAAGAAGATCATCAGGAAGCTCATCAGGTCGCCGTAGGTGATCGCCCACAGGCTGCCCCGGTTGAGCAGGGCTTCCAGTTCCTCCTCGCGGTCGCGCTGCAGCGCCATCAGGCCGCCCCGGGGACGCTGGAGCGGCGCGCCCCCGCGAAGGCCTGGAGCGTCAGCTCGACCAGGGCCGGAGGCTTCTGAGAATATACGATGTCGAGCACGCCGACCATGATGAGTTCCTTGGAGAGCAGCTCGTCGAGGCTCCGCGAGCGCAGCTTCCCCGCAGCCGGGACCAGGATGAGGTTGGCGATGGCGATCCCATAGAGGGCCGATGAGACGGCGACGGCCATGGCCCGTCCCAGGACCTCCGCCTCCGTCAGGTCGCGCAGGACGCCGATGATGCCGATCAGCGTCCCCAGAAGTCCGAACATCGGGGACAGCACGGCCAGCGTACGGAAGACGTTGCCGACCTCGCGGTGGCGCGCCCGGAGCACGTTGAGCTCGCGCTCCAGGGCCTCCCGCGCGGTCTGGACGTCCCCGGCGGCCAGGGCGATGTCGAGCGCCCGGGCCATGAAGCCGTCCCCGTGCCCCTGCCCGGAGTCCTGGATCGCCCGCAGGCCGGCGCGCCGCGCGTCGCGGCACATGGCCGTGAGGAGGGGAATGGTGGCTTCCGGCGCGGGGATGGCGGGGCTGCGGAACAGCGAGAAGAAGGCGCGCAGCGCCGCCATGATCTCCGCCCCCGAGGAGTTGACCATCAGCGCCGCCGAGCTCCCGCCGACCACTATGATCAGGCCGTGCAGGTTGACCAGAGCCCGCGTCGCCCCGCCCTGGCTCAGAGCGAAGGCGAAGACCAGCACGCCTATAATCAGGCCCAGAAGGGTCATCTAAGGTCCGTGGGCATCCGTTCCATTCAATAGCCCCTCGTTGTTACGGTTTCATCTCGCTTCCCAGCCTGACCGTGGAGACCGGCGGCCGCTTCAGCCGCCCCTCGGCGATCAGCGACTCCGCCTTGGCCAGCAGAGCCTCTCGGGCAGCCGCGCTCTTATCGGGGTCCTGCGGCAGCGAGGCCGACTCCCGGAACATCGCCGCCGTCCGGCGCGGCAGGGACTCGCCCAACGCCGCCACGAATCCCTCCGGCATGCCGACGCTGGCGGCCGCCAGGTCATCGATGCTCAACGTCGAGGTCAGCACCGCCAGCTCGTCGGGGACGAACTTCTCCAGGTCCTCGAGCAGCAGCACCCGCTGGCGCAGCTGCGCCGCCGACTCGGCATCCCGCTCGCGCAGGAGCTTCAGCAACTCGGCCCGCCGGCGGCTGGGGAAGGTGGTCAGGAACTGGGCGGCCTGCTCGACGCCCCCCATCACCCCGTCTATGCGGCGTTCGAGCTCGGATTGGAGGGTCTTGAGCTGGTCCGGGTCCACATACCGGACGGGTACCATGGCCCCCAGCACCTCGGACGCGCGCGGGGCGCCGAGCAGGGCCAGGAAGGCCTCGCGGGTCTCAGGGGCCAGGTAAGGGACGACCAGGGCCACGTGCTGCGCGGGCTGGTCGCCGAGGAGGTGGGCCAACTTCGGGGCCTCCTCGGGGGCGATGGAGAATACCGGAGGAGCGTCCGGCTCCGATTCCTTCGCGGCGCTCCCCCCGGCCTCGGCCGCAGAACGGGCCTCCAGCGCCTGGAGGCCCAGCGCGCCCAGCCCTCCGGAACCCTCCAAGCCGGCCTTACCCCCGATGCGCAGGTCCAACGACCGCTCGGCCGAGCGCTGCAATGCCTGCCCGAGGCGCTCGGCGGCGCCGCGCACGGCCCTCTCGAGGCTGCGCCCGAAGAACACCAGGCCGACGGCCAAGACCGCCCCGAGCAGGGCCATGACCAAGCGCTGGGCTATGGCGGCCGCGAGGTCGGGGCGACGCAGGACCAGCTCCCAGGGGCGGGGCATGGGAACACGCTCCACGCTGACCTTGTCCCCGCGCGAATCCGCGGCCCCGATGGCCTCCCGGACCAGAGCCTCCGCCTTCGCCGCGGCGTCGTCTGGCAGGTTCGAATCCAGCGTAACGCGCGCGTTCAGGCGCAGCACCTCGGTCCCGAAGGTGCGAACGAGGCCGGGGTCGACGAAATCGCGCTGGGCGGGCGCCGTCGCCTGCTCGGCCTTCTGCGCGCGCTTCTTCTCGTCCGGGAACCCCGGCAGCACGAAGTCCCGCTCGGTCGGCGCAACGGTCCCCATCCAAGCCCAGTTGAATTTCGCCGGGTCCTCCCCCCCCGCCGCCGGGGCGGTCGGGGGGCGCAGCGCCTTGGCCAGCCAGGCGTTGGCCTCCGGCGAGAGCGCCAGGTCGGCGCGCACCTGCACCGAGGCGCGGCCGCTGCCGAAAACGCCGTCGAGGGCCCCCTGCGCCCGCTCCTGCAGCGCGGTCGAAAGCCGGGTCTCATCGTCGTGGATCGTGCCCTCGGGTGCGGCCGATGCGCTGCCGCAGGCCAGGCCCGCGGTGAGCAGAATCGCCAGAGTCCTCATGGTTTTCCCTCCAGGATGCGCCGCATGAAATCCTTCAGCGCCGAGTTGCCGGGGTCCAGCCGCATCGCCTCGCGCCACTCGGCCATGGCCTTGGCGCGCAGGCCCATCGCGAAATAGAGCGAGCCCAGGCGCTCGTGCGCCAGCGCTGACTCGGGTTCCAGCATCAGCGCCTCACGACAGTGCTCGGACGCTTCGTCGTAGCGCGTCGCCAAGAAGGCCTCGTGCGCCTTGCCCAGCTTGGCCTGCACCAGCGTCTTGACCGGGAAGAGCTCGTCGGGCCGGGGCTTCTGGAACGTGAGGCGCGCCACCGCGTCCATCAGGGCCTTGTAGACCCCGATTCCGGAGTCCGCCCCGTAGGCGGCCTGCGCGAGGAGCAGGGCCTTGCGCTCCTCTCCCTCCATCAGCGCTTTGACGCCCTTGAGCGCCGTGTCGGCGGACTCCGCGTCGAGCTCGAGGGTCTTCTCCCCCTCCGGAGTCAGGTCCAGCTTCAGCTCGGCGAGCAGGGCCCTGAGACGGCCGTAACGGGCCAGGTCCCGGGCGCGCTGGGCGTCCCCGTCGGCCAGCGTCGAGCGGGTCGCCCTTTCGTAGAGCTCGGCCGCCGCGCGGTAGCGCTTCGCGTCCAGCGCCCGGTCGGCTGAGGCGGCCAGGTCCTTGTAGGTGGCGCGCACCTTGGCCTCGGCGCGTTCGGCGCCGAAGCGCCAGCCCAGGGAGACCAGGTTCGTCATCCCCAGCACGCTGTGGTTCGAGAGCGCCATATCCAAGGACCAACGCTTGAGGAAGCGGACCCCGCCGCCGAAGGTGGGTCGGCCGTCCTGCAGCCCCACGCGCAGCGCCCCGGGGCCGAGCGCGTACTCCGTCCCGAACTCGAATTCCAGGTTGGAGGAGACGTTGGCGCCCAGAGTCAGCCCACGCAGCACCTCGAAACCCGCCCCCACGCGCACGTCCAGCGGCAGGCGGTCGTCGGTGTCCCCCATCTTGAGCGCGCCGAGGTTGCGCGCCACCAGGCCCAGGCGCGTGCGCCGCTCGCGCCAGCGGCCCTCGTACTGAGTGCCGACGTCGATGCCGATCAGGCGGTTCGAGAAGCCCCCCAGAGCGCGCTGCAGCACCTTGGCCGAGCCGCCCACCGATAGCCGGCCGTCGAGGAAGCGCGGCGTGCCGTAGCCGAGCGTCACCGCCTGCTCCTGGTAGTCGAACCCGCCGGTCGGGTTGTTGAATTCGTCGCGGCCGGGTATGCCTCCGACGGAGAGGCGCAGGAATTGCGCGCCCAGCCCCCCGAAACGGCCCTGCCGGGCGTAGGCGAGGTGGTCGAGCGATGCCCCCTCGAAGAGCGTGGCATGGAGCAGGGAGAGGTGCTGTCCCTGCAGGCGGCCGAGCCCGGCCGGGTTGAAGTGCAGGGATGACGCGTCGTCGGCCAGCGCCACGAAGGCCCCTCCCATCGCCGCGCCCCGTCCTGCCGCGGCGAAATCGAACACCCCGCCCGGGCGGCCGCCCTCCGCCGCGGCGGGGGCCGCGAAGGCCAGGACGGCGAGGAGCAGGCGCATGGAGGGCATCAATGCACCACCCCTATCTTGTGCACGACCTTGGCCCCGCCGGAACGGATCACGCACAGATAGACGCCCATCGAAACCTTGCCGCCGCCGTCGGCCGTGCCGTCCCAGGTCACGACGTTCGCGCCGGCCTGGCCGCCCGCCCCGCCCGCCGCGAACGACTTGCGCAGCACCTCGCGGCCGAAGATATCGTAGATTTCCAGCGTGACCTCGGCGGCATGGCTGAGCGCGTAGGCGATGTTGACCCCGCGTTTGCGCGAGTCGAACGGGTTAGGGAAGGCCGAGACGTTGCTGACCCCGTCGGCGGGCAGCGGCCCGACCTGCAGTTTGATCTCCCCGGAGGGCACCCCCAGCAGTCCGGCGCCGTTGACGGCGGTGACGCGCAGGATGACCGAGCCGTTAGGCAGCGTCACGAGGAAGGGCGGGCCGGCGAGGTCCACGGCGCTGAGGGCGGCCGGCGTCGCTCCGGCGGCCGAGGCCCGCGAACCGCTGGCCGCCCCGGTCTTGGCGTTTATCCAGACCAGCCGGTCGACCATCCGGTATTCGACCAGGTAGCCCATGATGCCGGATGGTCCGGAGGCCACCGCGCTCCAGTTGAGCAGGACGCTGGACGCCCCCACCGAGGCCGTCGGCGCCGGAGTCGCCGGCGTCGTGAAGTCCGCCAGCTGGGCGCCGCTCATCCCAACGGGGCTCGTGAAGCCGAAGCTGGACGTCGCGCGGGCGGAGACGTAGTAGCTCGTCCCGCTCACCAGCGACAACCCGGTGACCACCACCTCGGCCGGCGTCGCCGTCATCGCCGTCCAGGCCTTCACCTGGGTCCCGCCGGGGGTCGTCCCGACGGCATACTCGGCGGAGGCCAGGGATCCCAGCGCCACGGTGGAGGTCCAGACGAAGCGCATCCGCTCGAAGGAACCGTTGGCAGCCCCATCGGGGAACTGGAGCGTCGGCTGGGTCGGCGTCTTGGCGTCGAGGACGAGCACGACGCCGGTCTGGAAGGGCAGGCCGGGGCCCGAGACGGCGTCGGGGGAAGCTACGGCGAAGGCCGCCGCGTCCTGGACGGCCAGCCCCAACGAGGCCCCCACCGTGGCGTTGGCCGACAGCGTCAGGACGGCCAAGAAGGAAACCGTCGAGCGGCCCACGGTCTGCGCCGACGAGAAGGCCACGGTGAGGGCGCCGGCCGAGAAGGTGCCGCTCCCCAAGAAGAGGTCCGCCGCCCCCGCCGTTCCGTCATCGTCGTCGTCCCGGTAGACGCTCAAACCGGCCACGTCGCCGTCCGGCAGGGTCCCCAGCTTCGTCAGGCGCCAGGAGCTCATGACGGTCTTGTCCCGCGATGCGGCGGCGCGCACGCGGACCATGGCCGCGCTGCGACCCTGGATGAGGTCGCCCGAAGTGGGCGTGGAGACGGTCACGGTCAGCGTGTCCGGGATCTTGCGCAGCTCCGAGAGGCTGCTCGCCGCCGGGAAGCCCGAGTCCACCACGTAGTTGGGCGCGAGGACCTGGAGGGCGGAGGTCGAAGAGACGGACAAGCCCACCGTCCTCTGCGCCACGGCGTAGGACGCCGCGTCCAGGGCCAGGAAGAGCCGCGTCGGGGTGACGCCGACCGACAGGCCCGGGGTGAAGGAGACCAGCGCCGTCCCCGACAAGAAGGGGTTCGCCGCCGATGAGACCTCGGAGTCGGATTCGGGCTCGAAGGCCTGGTCGCCGTCGTCGCGGTAGACGCGCAGTCGGGCGATGTCCGAGTCACCCGCCGTCCCGAGGCGAGTCACCGTCAGCCCGTTGAGGAGCAGCGCATGCTGGGTGGTCGCCAGGGTGAGGGTCAGCATGTGCTGGGCGGTGGCCGCCTGCAGCACGGTTGCGGGAGCGCGGTCCAGCGACTGCACGCTCAGGCCCGACACCGTGGCGGAAATCAGGGTCTGGGTGGAGGACAGCGGGAAGGCCCCCGGCGAGGCCGAGTGCGGGGCGCCGAGGACGACGGCGCCCGGCGTGGCCACCGAGGCGCCCGCCGTCCGTCCCGCCGTCGCCGTCGCCGAGAAGTCGTAGACGACGAAGTAGGCCTTGGTGCTGGTGGTCACCGTCTCCGTCACAGGGGGCGTCAAGGCCGCGATTGCGCCGGAGAAGGCGGCACTGGCCACCTGCACGTCCGTGGCCGTGCTGAAGGCCCCGTCCCCGTCGTCCCGGTACAGGCGCGCCCGCGTCACGTCGGAATCCGAAGCCGTGCCGCTGCGCGTCAAAGACAGCTGCACCAGGGTGGCGCTGAACCGGTCCATCCAGGTCCGGACCGCCATCATGACCACGCCGGAGTCGCCCTGCTGAGCCGCCGCCGGAGCCGATGAGAACGCCTGCAGATAGAGCGTGGATGGCGGCGTGGCCACCGTCAGCTCTGGAATGGAGAAGGAGGTGGGGGCCACCGTATTGGGGGCGCCGACCGACACATAGGTGCGGTCCAGGGCTCCGGCCCCCAGCGTGCGTCCCGGCGTGGCCGCCGAGGAGAGGTCGACGGCCAGGAAATAGGTCTTCGCGGCCGTGCCCAAAGCCCCTTGCGCGCCCAACGGGAGGACCACGGAGCCCGAGGCGAAGGTCATCGTGGCCGGGGTGACCAGCAGGAACTGGCCCGTGGCCTGGGAATTGAAGGTCCCCAGGCCGTTGACGTCCGCATAGAGCTTGACGCCGGAAACCTCGGCATCGGTCAAGGAACCCGAGCGGTCCACGCGCAGCGAGAGGAAGCTCGCCGCTGAAACATCGGTGCGCAGGTCCAGACGCGCCAGGCCCACGTCGCGCTGGCCGGGGTCCGCGGAGGCGGGCGCGATCGACGTCGTCGTCAGCGTCACCGTGTTCGGGTACTGAGAGACCGGGGCCAGCGCCGATTGCGCCGGCACGGCCGCGGTGGAGACCTGGTTCGGAGAAGTGACGATGAAGGCGCTGGTGGTCGCGATGGAAACCCCCAGCGTCCCGCCGGGGACGGCCGAACCGGACACATCGAGCGCGACGAAGTAGGTGGAACGCGCGGCCAGCACGGTCTGCGTGGGGGAGAATGCCAGCTGGGCCGTCCCGGCGGTGAAGGTATAGGTGCCGTTGGTCAGCTGGGTGTCGACCGACGGCTGGAGCTGGCCGTTTCCATCCGAGTCCTTGTAGAAGCGCACGGCCGCCACGTCGGCGTCCGACCCGCTGCCCAGCCGCGTCACGGTCAGCCCGCTCCAGACGAAGGCGTTCTTGTCGCTGCGCGAGATGAGGCGCAGCATGGCCTGGTTCGTCGCTCCCTGCACCAGGGCCCCCGGCGACTGGTCCTGCACCTCCAGGTGCATCGTATTGACCACGGCCGCGATCGAGGAGACCCTTGTGGAGAAGGAGGACGAAACCACCGCGGTCTGGAGGCTGAGCGCGCGGAAGGCGTCGCTCTGCAGGCGCAGGCCGGCGGTGTTGCCCGCGTTGGCGAACGCGCTCAGGCCTAGGCGCAGCAGGAGCACGCGGGGCGCCCCGGCGTTCACCGTCGTGGTCGTCAGGTAGACCGACGCGGCGCCGGCCGAGAGGGCCGTCTCCCCGAGCAGCGGATCCTCCAGCGGGTTGAACGCCCCGCCGTCGGCCGTGGCGTCCAGGTAGACCTGCGCCGTTGAGACGTCCCCGTCGACGCCCGTTCCCAGACGGCTCAGCGCCACGCGGTCGACCTGGGCCAGCCCGTTGTCGACCGTCAGCGTGGCGCGGACCATCGTATACGACTCGCCCTGGACTAGGGTCTGCGGGGCCTCGTCGGCCAACGCCACGCCCAGCACGTTGCTGCCCTGCACCGTGACCGTGCTCGAGAAGAAGGGGAAGGTGGAGAGCACGACGCTGTCGGAGGAGGTCTCCACGCCCACCGAGCCCGCCGTATCCAGTATGACCCGATACGTGTCGCCTGGGTTCACATCGGAAGCCAGGCTCAAAGTTACGAGCAGGCCCGCCGGCGCCGTGCTGACCAGGCGATGGGCCTGGGCCGCGTCCAGCGTCAGCGTGGAGACCCCGGCGATGAAGGACCCGGCGACCCCGTTCAGGACGACGTCCTGCTCCTCCACCACGGCGTTGTTGTTCCAGTCGCGCCGCACCTTGACCGCGGTGACCTTGCCCTCCGGCATCGTCCCCGTAAGGCGCAGGACCAGGCGGTTCAAAACGGAGGTGCCCTGGTCCGTCGTCATCGCCAGGCGCAGCGCCAGCGCGTCGGCCGTGCCGGGCGGCACGATGGCCGGAGCCAGGTTCGAAGGGGTGACGCTCAGCACGCTGGGACCATCTTGGATGGAGGCGAGGGACGAATCCGCCGGGAAGACCCCCGATGCTCCATAGCCGGAACGCGCGCCCAGCCCGGAGGCCGCCAAGCGCAGGCCCACCGTCTTGCCCACCCCGGCCGCCGGCGACACACGCACCGCCACGAGCAGGTCCAGGGCCACGGGGGTCAAGGTCGGGGCCTGGGCGCCCAGAGCGACCAGGGCCGTCCCGCCGGAAGGCGCGGCCGAGGCCAGAGGAGCGCCCGAGGAGTTCCAGACCTCGATGGATTGGATGTCCCCGTCCGTCGCCGTACCGAGCAGGAACACGGCGACGCTGCTGAGCAGCACCGAGTCTCCGGGCGGAACGGACAGGGTCAGGCGCAGGAAGGCCGCGCTCGTCCCCTGCAGCAGCGCTCCGGGGGCGACGCTGGTCGAGACGGACAGGATGATGCCGGCGTTGAAGGTGGACAGGGCCACCGAGGTCCCGATGTTTCCGGCCGCGTCCTGGGCGGCCGCGCGCACATAGTAGGTGCTGATGGGGCTCAGGCCCGTCAGGACGGCGCTCGACACGGCCGTCAGCGGGGTGCTCGACACGGTACCGGAGAAATCCGCCGCGGTGGAGGCTTGGAAGGAGTAGGCGCTCACCCCGGCGGGGGAGTCGGAAGCCTGGGCGGTGGCGAACAGTCCGCCCGACACCTGCCCCAGGGAAGTCATCGCGACGACAGGGGCGGTGGTGTCGACCCGCACGGCGTACGGGCCGGACACCCGCGTGTTCCCGGCCCGGTCGGAAGCGGTCAGCACGACCATGTTCGTCGCGCCGCAATCCCAGGAGCCGGCGCAGACCGTGGTATTGGTCGAGTGGGCCAGGGGCAGGGTGGCGGAGAGGGTCTGGGCGGCTGTCGTTCCATCCGTCCCCGTGAGCGCGGCGGGCAGGGGGGTTACTTCGAAGGTCCCGGCCGCGCCCCCGGCATAGACCCGGCCATAAGCCGCTGCGGTGGCGTCGAGGTAGCCGCTGATGCCGGCCACCGCAGCCCAGCGGACGCCGTCAGGACTGACGCGCAGCGCTCCGTTGCTCGATCCGCCGTACAGCAGGCCTCCGGCCGAGGCCGCTGTGATGATGTCGTGCCCGGGCTGGGAGAGCAACTGCCAAGCAAGCCCGTCCCTGCTCCGATAGACGTAACTCGGAGTGAGCGCGAAGACATAGCCGCCGTGCTCGATAACGGTATAGACGTCCTCCGCCGCGGCGAGGGTGCGCTGCCAGTAGACGCCGTCAGCCGAGGACCACACCCCCGGGCTGCCTCCGCTGGTCCCGCCCAGCAGGAACCCCTTGGCGGAGAGCAGCGCGCGGAAGCCTTGTCCGGTGACCGTCGAGACGATGGTCCAAGCAGCGCCGTCCGTCGAACGATAGACCCTGCCTTGGGTGTTGTCGGTCGAGCTGGCCGCAGCGTAGAGGCCCCCGCCATGGACGGCCAGACCCCAGGCGGTGCCCTCCGACGGCGGCGAGAGGCTGTTCTGCCAGTTCGTGCCGTCGGATGTGTACGCGACTACACCCGCCGCGCCGGAGGCATAGAGCCTTCCGCGGTATTCGGCGAAGGACCGCACCTCCCCGAGGCCGATTCCGAACGCCCCGCCCCAGTTGCGGCCGTCCGTGCTGCGCCGGACCCCCTGTGCCGAGGCCAGCCCCAGGTACAATTCGTCGCGGAAGGCGCCGATCGCCGAGACGAATTGGCCCGATTGGACCAAGACGGCCGTAGAAGCCGCGGCCCATGAAGCTCCGGCATCGGTCGAATAGAGCACCCCGTAGCCCCCCGCCCCGGGGCCTACGTCGTTGCCGTTGCCGAGCCTGGTCAGGCCGGCGCTCGACACCGCCAGGCCGCTCAGGGCGTCCGTCACGCTCAGGCGTACCTGGGCCGTCGTCGTGTCGATGAACTGCGCCTCCGCCTTGGCCCCGCCCGTCGAGGAGAGGGCGGCGAAAGCGGAGGAGGCGGGCTCGTCCCGGTCCACCCAGAACGGCCCGAGGTCGGTCTGCTGTCCGGGGGTGGAAGCCTGGTCGAAGCTGCGCGCGTGCAGGTACCAATCCGCCGCCGAGGTCGAAAACGGCACGGTGGCCGCCCCGGCCGACCATTGCGTGTCGCCGAGCACCACCGTCGTCTGCGCGGCGTGGTCGAGGACGTAGCGGTAGGTCGTGCTGGCCGGGAAGTCCGCGAAGGCGATGACGGAGGAGACGCTCACCCAGGTGCCGGTGGCCAGGGAGACGGTGACGCTGGCCGTGCTGGCGAAGACCGTGCTGACGGCGGTCTCAAAGGGCAGATTGATGCCGGAAACCGTGTCCGTCGTGCCGGAAACCCCCAAGGAACCCGCGCCTTCCAGACGCAGCGAGAGCGTGCTGCCCGAGTTCGCCGAGGGAGACACGTCGACGACGAGGAAGTAGGTGCGCGTGGCGGCGAACACCGTCTGGGCCTGGCCCGCCCCGGCCAACGGTATGGTGGCCGAGCCGCTGACGAAGCTCTGGCCGGGGGTCAGGTTGGGGTCCGTGGCGGCCGAGAAGACCCCGTCGCCGTCGTCGCGGTGCAGGCGGACCGCGCTCAGGTCCCCGTCCGCCCCGCCCACCCGGCGCACCGCCAAAGACGAGACGACGACGGCGTCGCCGTCCGTCCAGAGCTTGAGCCTGAAGGCCGCCTGGTTCTGGTCCGAGCGCAGCATCGTGGCCGGCAGCAGGCTGGCGGCCTGCGTGAAGAGGGTGTCTGGCTTGTCGAGGACGGCTAGGGCCCCGGAACGCGCCGCCCCGGCGACCCCTCCTGAAAGGGTCCCGTGACGGGCATTGCCCGAGGCATCGCCCGCCTGAGTGCCATCGAGGTCCGCCGCATCGAAGTGCCAGAGCACCGCCGTAGCCGCGTCCGCGGAGTTCCGATGGGTCGGGACGAAGGCCGAGGCGTAACGCGCCGAGGAGGACAACCTGACCTCGTCAAGCTCGCCCAGGAGGGGTGCGCCGTCTGCGGGATGACGCCCGGCGGCCATGGCCGAACCCACGCTGGACAGCGACCCCGCCGCCGTGCCGGTGGCCACGGGCAGGCCGTCGAGGAAGAGCAGGGCGCCGGAGGCGGCGTGGACGCCGGCGGCGTGGTGCCAGAGCCCGTCGGCGGCCCCCAATCCGGCCGCGCAGGCAGCGGCTCCCCCATAGGAGAACTTGAGGCCGCCGCCCGCACAGCCCCCGGCGTTGAGCGACAGGGCCACTCCTGAAGCGCCGGCCGCGGCCGAACGCGACACGAGGGTCTGAGCGTGGGTGGCCGTGGAGCGGAACCAGGCCTCCAAGGTCAGCGCCGGGCCGAAGTCGAGTCCGGCGTCATAGGCGCGGGTCACCGTGTCATCGGAGCCGTCGAAGGCCAGGCCGGGCAGGTCGGGAGCCAGGACTCCGGCGGCCGGAGAATAACCCAGGCCGGTCAGACCCTTCACCGTGAACGACTGTCCCGAGAGGCTGAGCGACACCGTGGCCCCGGCCACGGGGAGGAAGCTGGTGCTGGGCGTCATAGCCAGGAAGAAGGTCGCCTGGGCCGCTGTAATCAACCGCCCCCCGGAGATGCTCAGGACTACCTGGCTTGAGGAGAAGACGGCGTTGGCTGTGATTTTTCCGTCGGTCCCGGGTCCGTCAAAGACCCCGTTGCTGTTGGCGTCGAGGTAGAGGCCGACGTCCGACACCGAGGCGTCGTCTAGGAGGCCGCGCTTGGCCACGGCCAGCGTCTGCCACGAGAACGTATCGCCGGTGGAGCGCAGGTCCAGGCGCAGGTAGGCCGTCGTCACGTCCTGCAGTTCCTGCGCGGGGGATACGACGGTGGTGCGCACCTCCAGGCCGGCGGCGTGCCGTGATATCGAGTTGGAAGGGGCCGAGCGCAGTCCCTGGGCGCTGACGGCTGTGACGGCGAAGTACCAGGTCCTGCCGGGAGGCACGGACAGGTCGGCCGACAGCGCCGAGCTCGTGCTTCGATAGGAAGCCAGCGCGTAGAGCGCCGGGCTGGCCAGCGAGTAGGTGGCCCAGCGAACATCGTAATAGGAGGCCCCGGCGGCGGCGGTCCAGGAGGCCCTGACCCAGGCCGTGGAGCTGGTCGAGAGGGCGTCGAGGTCCACCAAGGAAAGAGTCGGCGCGGCGGGGACGACGGCGGAGAAGGTCTGCGCGGCCGATTCAGCCGAGCGCTGGCCCTGCGGGTCCACCGTGGTGACGCCCCAATGCACGGTGGACCCCTTCTGGATGACCAGGCGCAGACCGCGCTGCCCGCCTCCCAGGCGGGTGCTATATAGGGAAGAGGCGCCCAGACCGTCGTTGCCGAAGCGGGGAGGGACCTTGTAGACGCTGCTCGAACCCGCTACATCGATGGTGGAGAGGCGCACCAGGTACTCGAGCAGGTCCGGGTCAGGGGTCTGGGCGTCCGACCCGTCGGACCAGGTCAAGGTCAGCACGCCTGAGGAGGAGGTGGCCGAGTATTCGGTGAAATAGGAGGACCCAAAGCCGGCCACGGGCGGGCTGGGGGGCGTATGGGTAGCGTCCGTGCGGTTGACGAATACGCGCTCGTTGAAGCCGCCCGCCCCTCCGCTGACGAATACATCGAGGTCGCCGTCCCCGTCGGAGTCTCCCACCGAAGCCGACAAGCGCCAGCCGTCCGTGCCGCCGCCGCGCAAGAAGAGCTTCGAGAAGCTCAGGAGGCCGTCGTTGCGCAGCATATAGGTCGCTCCGTTCACCGCGGAGACGAAGGCGTCCAGGTCCCCGTCGGCGTCGAAATCCCCCAGCCCCAAGGCGTTGTCGTTGGCGCCCAAGCCGTTCAAGACCAGCTTGGTGAACGCCCCGCCGCCGTCGTTGCGCAGGACATAAGGGTCGTTTGCGCCGACGACCAGCCCATCGAGGTCGCCGTCGCCGTCCAGGTCGCCCCAAGCCCCGGCGCTGCTGTTGTGCCCGGTCCCCGGCAACGCCACCTTGACGAGGACGCCTGCGTCGTTGCGGAGCAGGAACTCATCTCCGACCGGGTCACCCCCGTCCGTGAAATTGACCAGCAGGGCATCCAAGTCGCCGTCGTTGTCGTAGTCCCCCCAAGCGACGCTGTTGGAATTCCCCCCGGTCCCGGTCAAGACGGCGGCCGTGAAGTTGCCGGCCCCGTCGTTGCGCAGCAGGACCTCATCACCCACGGCCGATATGAGAACGTCGAGGTCGCCGTCCATGTCGAAGTCGCCGAAGGCCGCCGCCGTCGCGGAGCTCGACGAGCCCGGGATGGCCTCAGGGCTGAGCGCGCCCCCCGTGTTGCGCAGCAGGACGGCGTTCTCCGCCCAGTTCGCCACGACGGCGTCGAGGTCGCCGTCGTTGTCGATGTCGCCCCAAGCCACGGAATGGGACTGTCCCCCCGTGGAGCCGATCGTGATGACGCTGAACGCCCCCCCGTCGTTGCGCAGCAGGACCTCGTCCTGGTTGGCGTCATTGGCGACCAAGACGTCGAGGTCGCCGTCCCCGTCGTAGTCGCCCCAGGCCGCGCCCTTGCTGTCTCCTCCTGAGGGGATTACGACGACGTAGGCGGGGCCCGTGGTCGGATTCGACAGCCCAGAGCGCACGCCGATGTCATCTTTCGTCGTGAGCGCGAAGTAGTAGGTGACGGCCGCGTCCAGGTACGGGATGCTGGCCCATTGCCGCGCCCCGGGCGTCACCGCCGAGGTGGCCACCGTTGTGGCAAAGGCCGCCTGGGCATAGGCCATGGTGCTGGTGATGGGGGCGGTGCTGGACCAGCGGACGTCGTAGGAGCCGGTGAGGTTGAGCTGGTCGCCGTCGTGGCCCGGGGCGGTCCAGGTCAGGGTGACGGTCGTCGACGAGGCGGCCAGGCCGGTGGAGACGATGGAGTAGACGGACAGGTCGGTGACGGCGCGCGGGCCGACCAGGGAGATGTTCTGCTCCGCCGACTCGGGAGAACGCTTGAAGCCGGCGTCCTCGGTGACGACTGCCCAGTAGACGACGCTGCTCGTAGTCACCGAGACGCGAATGCCGCGCTGGGAGGTGGACAGGCGGGTGCTGTAAAGATACGAACTGCCGCCCATGCTCCCCAAAGAGTAGCGAGCTGGGATACGATAGAAGGTGCCCGAACCCGGGCCGTTCGTGCCGATGCGCACGAAGTACTCCAACATCTGGGGATTCGTTGTCTCGGAATCCGTCCCGTCCCCCCACGAGAGCGTCAACAGTCCAGAACTCGCCCCTACCCCGTAGTCTGAAAACGACGCGGAAAAGCCCGCGGCGGGCGCGGTCGGCGTGGAGTTCCCCACCTCTGTGTCGTTCCGGAGGAGGTATACCCCGTTGGAGTTCGCAATGGCCATATCCAGGTCGCCGTCGTCATCGTAGTCTCCCAACGACGCGGACCCCGCGACGTTCCCAGTGATGGCGATCTGGGTGAACGTCGTTCCTGACTCATAGCGGAACCAGCTGGAACCGCAGAGCAGGTCCGAGTCGCCGTCGCCGTCCAAATCGCCCCAGGCGAGCCGTAAAGCGGCGGGGTCGGTCCCCAGCACGAACTCGCTCGGTTCCGGCAATCCGTCGTTCCTGAAGATGGAGCATTTCCCCTCTCCCGCTGAAGCCAAGTCAAGGTCGCCGTCGCCGTCGAAGTCCCTCCAGGCGAATGACTGGTTGTAATGGTTTTTGGCGAATTGGGACCAGGTGAATGTGGAGATTTGCGGAATATCGTTACGGAGAATCATCAGTTGCCGATTCTGGTCGAACGGGATTGCCAGGTCCAGGTCCCCGTCAGAGTCGACATCGCCCCAAGCGGTTCCATACCTCCCATCAGTCAGCCATGCGGGATTGTTGATATAGGTCATCGTCCCATTGCCGCTATTGTTGGCAAGGATAATGCCATAGATACCAGCAGCCTCCCTCACCACGGCCACATCGAAATCTCCGTCCCGGTCGTAGTCGGCCGCCGCTGCGGCATAATCCCAAACCGTATTCATGTTCTGGACGTTCTGGAGTTGAAATGCGCCCCGATTCAACAAGAGTTGACTGCGGTACGAATCGCCGGCCGAATTGATGTGCGTGGCGAATACATCCAACAAACCGTCATTGTCAAAATCTGCGACAGCAGGCATCCCCGCATTGATCAGCTGGCCGGCGACGGGGAATGTGGTCGTCAGGACTCCCCCATCGTTGCGGAATACGTAAGAAGGGAAATAATTCCCACCACCCCCGCCGACATTGGGTCTTCCGACATATAGGTCCAGGTCGCCGTCGTTGTCAAAATCCGCCCAAACCGGGTACGAATTCGGCAATGTGGAAACCGTAACCCGGAAGATGCCCGTCACCGCCGTCGTCTGGTTCGACAGCCCCGAGCGCATCCCGATGGAGTCCTTCGTCGTCAGGGCGAAGTACCAGCTCGTCAGCGCCGACAACCCGCTCACGGCCATCGCCTGGCGGCTCCCCGGCGCCACCCCGCTCGTCGAGACCACGAGCTGGCCCGGCGCCGCGGCATAGAGGGACAGGCTCGCCAGAGGCGCGACCGACGACCAGCGGATGTCGTAGGCCCCGCCCAGCGTGCCGCCCCCCTCGTCCTCCCCTGGAGCGGTCCAAGTCAAGGTCACGCTCATCATCGACGCCCCGAAGCCCGTGGAGTTAATCGCGCTCACCTGCAGGTCCGTCACCGCACGAGGAGGGATGAGGTAGGTCGTTTGCTCGGCGGAAGGCGCCGAGCGCTGCATGTTGCCATCCTCGGTCACGACGGCCCAATAGGCCGTGACGCCCCGCTGCATCGCGACCTTGAGCCCGCGCTGAGCCTGCGAGAGGCGGGTGGAGTAGAGCTGCGAGCGGGCCGTAGCCGCGCCGTCCCACGAGAACCGCAGCGGGACCTTCAGCCTGGTGCTCGACCCTGCGGCCGTCGTCCCCAGGCGCACATAGTACTCGAGCTGGGAGGCGGGAGACTGAAAATCTGTGGCGGAGTCCCACAGCAGCGAGAGCAGCCCCGAGGAGGACACCACCGAGTATTCCTCGAACTGCGCCCCGAATCCGGTGGACGGCGCTCCTGGCGGGGAATGGCCCTGCGGGCCGGCGTCGTCGTGGCGAATCACCTCCGCCCCCGACGTGTAGCCGGCCAGAAGGTCGAGGTCGCCGTCCCCGTCGTAGTCTCCTGCGCTGAGGCCCAACCCCCAAGCCCCGCCGGCGTAGTTCGAACCTGCGAAGGTCTGCGCCGTCAGGCCGCCGGCGCCGTCGTTGCGGAGCAGGCCCGAACGCAACGGCGCGTTGGCATTCGGAACGAAGGCTGCGTCCATGTCGCCGTCCTCGTCGAAGTCGGCCAACGCCAAGCCGTCGGCGTTGAAGCCGAAGGAAGCCTGAACCATCGAACCGCCGCCTTGGTTCAGATATCGGTACAGCCAGTTGTTGCAGGGCAGAAGAGCGTCGGCATCACCGTCGCCGTCGAGGTCCGCGAATCCCGCGCCGCCCTGGGCCTGACAGCCGCTGGCTCCCGGGTCGCTGACAGTAAAACCGCCACTGCCGTCATTGCGCAGGAGGTACGCCGTCCCTCCGCCGTTGTTCCCGAACATCGCATCCAAGTCGCCGTCGCTGTCGATGTCCCCCCAGGCCACCCCGGTGTTGCCTGCCGGCGTCCCCGGAATCGACACCCGGTCAAAGACCCCCCCCCCTGGTTCCGGTAGATGAAATTCTCCCCGTCCCGGGAGACCAGGAGGTCGAAATCGCCGTCGTTGTCGTAATCCCCCCACGCCGAGGCGACCCCGATGACCTCCGTGGATTTCGCGACGAAGGTCCCATCCCCCGCGTTTTCGTAGAAGAACGCCGAGCTTGAGACCGCCAGGTCCAGGTCCCCGTCGTTGTCGTAGTCGGCGACCGCGAGGCTGCGCCGGGTGCCGCCGACCGCGATGTTGGATTGCGAGAGGACCCCGCCCCCGAGGTTGCGCAGCAAGACGAGGTTGTTCCCGCTAAGGACGCCGTCGAGATCCCCATCCCCGTCGAAGTCCGCCCAGAGGGCGCCCAGGAACTGGCCGGAAAGCGCCAGCGGAATCACATACGCCGGCGCCGTCGCCGGGTTCGACAGGTCCGAGCGTACCCCCACCTGGTCCTTGGTGGTCAGCGCGAAGTAATACGAAGTCAGGGCCGAGAGACCGCTCAAGGAGACAGACTGCAAGGTGCCGGGCGTCACCGCGCTGGTCGCCCGCTGCAGTTGGAACGGCGCGGCGGAATAGGCGGCGGCGCCCGTCAACGGAGCAGTCGCGGACCAGCGCAGGTCGTAGAGCCCGCTCAGGGCTCCGTCGGCGCCGTCGTCGCCGGGGGCCGTCCAGGTCAGGGTCACCGTCAGCGACGCGGCCCCGAGTCCGGTGGAAACGATGCTGGCAACCCGCAGGTCCGTCACGACCCGGGGCGCGACAAGAGAGACCTGCGCTTCGCCGGTCGGAGCCGAACGACGGAGGATGCGATCCAAGGCCACCACGTCCCAGTAGACCGATGCGCCCTTGGATAGGACCAGGTACCGCCCCTGCGCCGTCGTTGAAGATATTCGGTCCGGGTGCTGGAACCAGCCTGCATTATGGCCGTCGCCGCCGGCGTACGGGGCGCGCGAGATGATTCCCCGCCCGCCCGGCTCGCTCCCCACCCGCACCAGGTAGCGCAGGTTGTCGGCCGCTTCGTCGGCGTCGGCTCCCAGGCCCCAAGACAGCGTCAGCACCCCCGAGCTCGAAAACAACCCGTATTCCGAGAAAGAGGCCGCCAGGGCCGATGGGGCCGTCGGAGCGTTTAGGGCCGTGTCGTCGTTGCGCAGCGACTGTATCGTGCCCCCGTCCTCGCTCGCCACGATGACGTCGGGGTCGCCGTCGCCGTCGAGGTCGCCCACCGACAACCCTCCCTCCGCGTCCGAGGCGCGGCGGCTGCCGCGCAGTTCCACCCGGATGCTGGGAGAGGTCCCGCCGTTGCGCATCAGGAAGCTGTCCACGCCCGCTCCGAGACGGTTCGCCTGGACGAGGTCGAGCATCCCGTCGTTGTCGAAGTCGGCGGCGCCCACCCCCGCCGTCCCGCTGCCGGACAGGGCAAGGTCCTCGCGGGAGAAGCTCAACGGCGTGGGCAGGCCGTTGCGATACAGGCGCGACGCGGCGTCGTCATAAGCCAGCACCAGGTCCAGGTCGCGGTCGTTGTCGAAGTCGCCCCAGACGGCGCCCACTGCATTCCCGGCGCCGGTGAGCGTGAAGGTGGAGAAAGTCCCCTGCCCGAGGTTGCGGGCGACATAGGACTGAGTGTTGTTCCCCGCCGCCACCGCGATGTCCAGGTCGCCGTCGTTGTCGTAGTCTCCCAGGGCAATCCCCGCGCCGTTGTTATCAGATAGCAGGAACCTCGTGAAGCCCCCGTCGGGATTGCGCCGCAGCACGAAGTCGAGCCCGGCGTCCTGCACCACGACGTCGAGGTCGCCGTCCCCGTCGAGGTCCCCCAGCGCCATGACGCGCGAATCCGCCGACCACGTAGAGCGCAGCACATAGCTCGGCGCGGTGGCTCCCAGCGACAAGACCGAGGTCAGACCCTCGTCGTCGGTGGACTTCAAGACGAAATAGTGGGTGGCCGAGGAGTCCAGGCCGGCGATCGTCATCGACTGCCGGCTGCCCGGCGTCACACCGGCCGCCGCCGCGTCCTGCGCGAAGGCCGCGTTCTGGAACTGCAGGTCGCTCGTTATGGGCTGGACCGTCGACCAGCGCACGGAGAAGAAGCCGCTCAGGGCGCCAGAGTACCCTTCAGCGCCCGGCGCGGTCCAGTCCAGGGTCACGCTCATCGAACCGGCGCCCAGACCGGTCGATGCCATCGCCTGGACGGAGAGGTCGGTGACCCGGCCGGGGGCGATGGCAGCCCAGCCGGGAATCGCCGTCAACACGACGGCGGCGACACCCAAGAAGCGGCGACGCAGGGCGGTTCTCACCATGCCAACGATACCTGGGGACCCCGGGAAATACATTACGAAGAGGTTGCGATTCCTTCCTTAAGAGTATAGGCCTGGGTGCGAATAATTCAAGTCTCTCCCGACAGATTCTGCCGTTAGCGCAAGCCGTGCTCACGGACGCCCCTTCTCTTGGACGGCGCAGACCCGGTAGCCCAGCGCCTTTCGGCTGGAATCCGCGACGGCCCCAGGACATTCCGGAGTCCCGAGATGAACCGGAACGGAATGCTCGATGATGAGGGTCTCGAGACCGATGACCCGGACCCAGTCCCGCCCATGCTCCCCTGATGAGGAGAGCCCCGACCGGGTCAGGACCAGGCTGTACTTGTGTTCCCACGACGCCGGCCCGGAGCTGACATCGGCCAGGTAAATCCCGTCGAAAAGGATGAAGCGGAAGCGTTCCGCCCCACCCAGTTCCTCGCCTAGGACCGTGAAGGTCCGGCAGGACCATTCGCTATCGCGCAGGATGTCGGCGAGGCCGTCGCGGTCTCCCGGGACATCCGGGTCGAAGACCGGCGCCTGGGAGAACCGGCGCCTAAGCTCGTCTATGAAAGCATTCGGAGCCGGAGCAGGGGCCGGTCGTCCCATTGCCGTCTGCGCAGCCGCACGCGCCCGCAAGGCCTTCCCCTGCCTGCCGACCTCGAGGATGGCGCTATCGAGCGCCCGCTCGAAGCCCTGAGCCCTTCCGGCCGAGGCCAGAAACATCCCTGCCGCCACCGTCGCCCACAACCTGCGCGCCGTCTTGGGTGCCATGGTCCCTCCCTCCGCCCGTCTCCTTCGCCTTCCCCCGGAGCTTACCCGGAACATCCGGACGTCGTGAGGGCCATGGGGGCAAGCGCCGGAGGGCAGTCGGTCCAAACCGGAGGCGTTAGCGCGAAGGCGGCCTAATAACCAAGTCCGTTACCGGGGCCCCGGGGGCCTCAGCCGGCCGCGAGCAGGAGCCAAAAGAGGACGCCGTTCAGGAAAGCACGCTCATCGGGGTTGAAGGACGCGGTGTGGCTCCCGCCGGAACCTTCCTGATAGGCCCCGAGCAAAACCAACACGCCTGGGACCTTCTCCAAATAGTGGGCGAAATCCTCTCCTCCAAAAACGGGCTCGGACTCCGCCACGTCCTCCCCCGCCTGCGCAAGCATGTCGGATACGGACCGCGTCGCCTCGGGATCGTTGACCAGGGTCGGATGACCATCGTAGAACTCCACGTGAGCGGTCGCGTCAGGATACGCCGAGACAATCGCCTCCACCCGGGCCCGAAAAGCCTGTCTGGCGGCGGCGGTCCTTTCCGGCGCCAGGAAGTGACGGAAAGCGAACCACAACTCGGCCTGGGACGGCCGGACGTTCGAGACGCCCGACGCTCCCGAGGATAGAGCGGCGGGCACAAGGGAGATGGGCTCGAGTGGGCCGAGGTGTGTGATGGCGAAGTTCCGGAGTCCCGTGCCGATATCCAAGAGGACATCGGAGCAGTTGGATCCCACCTCAGGTTTGGCGACGTGGCCTCCCGCGCACTCGAGGGAAATCCGGGCCCGGCCGGAATTGGCGAAGAAGCGCCCCGCCCGCGTCTTGAACTGCCCCGACCTGGCCTTGCCCTCGGTATTGATGTGTAAGGCGAAGGCCCGGCTGACCCCGGACAGGACCCCCTCACGCACGAGCATGGCGCCGCCTGATTCCGTCAGGGGATTCTCCTCCGCGCGCTGGAAGACGAATCGGATATTGAACCCAGGCCTGAGCGCGCCCCCCGCGATGGCCCTCATCGCACCGAGCAGAATGGCCGCATTGGCGTCGTGGCCGCAGGCGTGCGAGACGCCCGGGACGGCGGAAGCATACGGGAGGCCGGTCGCCTCCTGCACGGGAAGCGCGTCAACGTCGGCACGAAAGAGGAGGCGGTCGAAAGACGGGTCGACCGTGAGGTCCACCACCAGACCTCCGGCAAGCTCGCGCAGCGCAAGGCTCATCCCCGAACCTTTAGAAGCCCCGGACATGCGCCCGGCGATCGCCAGCGCCTCCTCCTTGATGTACGCCAGCGTCCGAATCTCCTGGAACCGGAGCTCCGGATTCGCATGCAGGCGCCTCCGGATCCCGACGACGTAATCCTGGACCGAGGCTGCGGAGTCCTTCAAACCGCGCGCCGAATCTCCCCGACTTCGCATCCCTCCTGCCGCCTGCCCCGCGACCGAATTCGGGGCCGCCAGGAGAATGGTCAGGAGGATGCCGAATCTCCTCCGGCAATTGACCCGAACAGAACCCGCCGCTTCAATACCGGATGAAAACTCTCCCACCCCCACCCTCCCCCCCCGCGGTATTGGGGGCCGGCCAGCCCAGAGACTTCCCGCCCGAACCGCCTCCCCCCGCCCCACCCGCCGCGGCGGCGCCGCCGGCAGCCGAGCCGAGGTAGACGGTCCCGGCCTGGCCAGCGGCCCCGGACCTGACGTCCCCGCCTTGGCCGCCCCCGCCCTGCCCTCCGAACCCCGCGAACGCCCCTTTGCCGTGAGCGCCTCCGTACGCCGTCAAGCCGAGGAGGCGCGATGCCTGCCCGTCTCCACCGTCCCCCCCGCCGCAATGCCAGCAGCCCGCGACGCCCCCGCCGCTCCCCCCGGCTCCGACCACAATCTGGAGCGTCGATCCCGGGACCACGGCGGCGACTCCTTTGACGTAGCCCCCTCCGCCGCCACCCCCGCCGCCGGTGCTGTTGTCCCCGCCCCCGCCGCCCCCGCCGCCCCAGAGCTCCGCCGAAACCTCCGTCACCCCGGTCGGCACTATCCAGACATAGGTCCCGGGCGAGGAGAAATCCAGCTCGACCGGCTCCCGGCTGGCCCAGCGCGGAGAACCGAAGACCGGGTTCGCTAGGTAGACGTCGTCGACGACCAGGGTGCCGACCGAGATCATCTTGACCTGCCTGCCCCCGATTGAAGCCACGGGCTTCTCGGGATTCCCGATCAGGACCTGCCCGCCGTCGCGCGCCAAGACGGCATCCAGCACCGTGACCAACTTCCGGTAGATTCCGACCGGGGATGGATAGTAGGTGGTCAGTTCCATGGTCTGCGACACGACCTCGAAGCAGACCCCCAGGAGTATGGCGCCGGCCAGGGCTCCGATGAGGGTCCTGCGGCCTATCCGGATATGGATGTGGATGTCCCTAGCCATACACGATGCCCGTCATCATCGCACCTGCGCCGCTGCCAATGAAATCCTAATCCGGCATTCCGGCTGGCTGCCCTCAAAGCTGAACTCGACCCGCCTCCCCTCGGCCTCTATGGGGAGGCAAGCCCTCTGGGCCGCCGTCGGCGCGCATGAACGGCCTGCGTCGACAGGGTCGAAGAGGCAAGCCTCGGCGCGCGCCCGCGCCCCAAGGAGCAGCAACCGCGCCCGCCCCTGGGCTTCGGCCCGCATCTGGAGCACCCGGCCGCTGAACGCGGTCCGGGAGACCGCTGCGGCGACAAGCCCGACGAGGACCGTGGCGACCAGGACATAGACCAGGACCGCGCCCCCCTCTTTCCTCATGCCTGTTCTATAGCATATCGCACCGGAGTCAGACCCCGATGAGGCGTGTGTGAGGATTATGTCAGGCACGCCGGCCTGGCGCAATGCTGAGCCCATCCTGGCCCTGACCCCGAGCGGCGGACGAATCCCAGTAACAAGACATGTTGCTATTCCGCCCTTTCGGCGACACGGCCCGCCTGGTCCGAATCCCGGGCCGGTCCTTCCCCCGATGCCCAGGACTTGCCCCGGGACTGCAAGCATACTGACTTCGAAGGGCACAAAGATGCGATGCGGAGGGAGAAAAACATGAAGATGAACCTGAAGGCAGGGACGGCGGTACTGGCGTTCGCGCTCATACCGGGGCTCGTCTGGGGGCAGAGCAGCTCCTTCGATGCCAGCGGATTCGGTGCGCAGATAACGGAAGCGAAGGAAATGGGGAAGCGCATGGCGGCGCAGAAGGGCGGCGAGGACCGGCTCTGGCCATCCGGCAATCCGTTCATAGACGAGGTCCGACGGCGGTTCGCCGCGGCCCCCACGCCGACCGCAGACGCCCCCATGGAACTGGAGAGGGCGGCTCGGATCCTGACGGGCGGACGCTGGCGCTGCAGGGAATTCTACAGCTTCCGAGGCTGGAACGAAGGCGGTGACGGCCGGGTCATGGACTATCGCCGGTTTGATGGGCTTTTCATCGAGCAGCAATATTACGGAGACCAGAAGGTCGGTCCGGAAGCGTCTCTCACCCTGGCGCGTAAGGGATTCGTGGAGGCGACCGGCCGCCACTGGATGAGGATCCTCGACGAATCGACCCTTATCCATGAGTTCATCGCGGGGCATGACACCTACGACCGGACGAATTCCGTCAGCGACCCGTTCAACTATGCGTACATGTACTGGGTCTGCGCCAAACAGGCCGGCGCGGCGGAATAGGGGTCCGTGATGGAGGCTAAGAGCCTATCCCATTACCCACGCCTGTCCGGTTGAAGTTCCCCAGGCATAGCTGGGGGATAAAGTGGCGGTGGCGGTCGATGGACGGAGCGATAAGGAGGCGACGGTCTTCGAGCTGCGCAGGGCTGCCGAATGGTCTCATGCCCAGAGAGCAGGACATTGCTTAAGAGAGCGTCAATTACGTCGCACGGGCTTCCACTGCCTCACCAATTCCACCGCCACATCCATTTCCTCCGCCTTCCCCGTGCCCGCGCGCGTCACTGAGAAGATGCGGCGATCACCAGACTTCAGGCCCTGGAACTCGCCACGAAGCCTAAAAAAATCCTCCTGACTCGATACCGCCTTGCCATGCACCGCCGTGAGGAGATCCCCGGGTCTCAGTCCGGCCTTCCAGCCCGCCCCCTCCTGGTCCAGGTCGCCGATGAGCAAACCTTCTTTCTGGGGGACCGCCCACCAGATGCCCACTGGACGCGGCTCCAGCACATCCACCGCATCCCACCGCCCTAGGAGCCCGTCCGAGTAACGGCCGAAACGAGGGTCAACTGAGGTCGACGGGCTCGTCGAGAGCTGCCGCGTCCTTCTCTTCTCACGATCCCCCTCGCTTTTTCACGCCGCAAGCGCCCGCTTAACCCGCGGAGGACCGGTTGACGCCGCTTTCCAGAGCTTCATGAGGTTGTGTCCCATCGCGATCAGCGACCACTCCGCTCGGACCTTCGCCAACCCGCGCAGAAGAAACT